>JBILWX010000103.1:0-12510 GCA_044369655.1 Pirellulales bacterium | reverse complement strand
ACCAAGTCGGTTTTGAGCGCCCGATCCACCATCGCCCACCCCCGCGAGCCACACCGCGATGACTACCGCTCCGGCCCCCAAAGGTCCCGCAAACAAGGGGCCCGCGAATCCATCCTCCATGTTCGGACCGCCGCTCAACATGCCGGTGGTGATCATGCTGATCCTGGGGGCACTGGCCCTCGTGACCCTGTTCGCCCGCGAACAGGCGACGGCCCCCGGCACGGTCAGCTACGACGAGTTCGTCCGGCAGGTGAAGGCGGGCAACGTCGCCAGCGTCGAGATCGTCGGCAACACGCTGGTCGGCGAGTTTCGCGCGGCCCCAGCCGGCGAGCAGGCTCCCGGCACTCCACGCGGGAAGGCCTTCCGCACCGAACTCTCCGCCTACCTCGGCGAGGGTCTCAATCAGTTGCTCCTCGACCACTCCGTCCGCACCACCGTCCGCCAGCCGAGCGACGGCACCGGCTTTCTGCTCGGCCTCTACATGCTCGTGCCGCTCCTGTTAATGGCCGGCTTTTGGATGACGCTCAGACGGGCCCGCGATCCACTCGGCAACTCCGGCTTCCTCGGCAGCTTCTCGAAGTCGCCCGCCAAACGCTACGGTGCCGGCGACAAGCAGGTGACCTTCGCCGACGTCGCAGGACTGGACCAGGTGAAGGCCGATCTCCAGGAGATCGTCGAATTCCTCAAGGACCCGAAGAAGTTCCAGCGGCTTGGCGGCCGCGTGCCCAAGGGCGTGCTGCTGATGGGCCCGCCGGGCACCGGCAAGACGCTGCTCGCCCGGGCCGTGGCGGGCGAGGCGGGCGTGCCCTTCTTCTCGATCTCGGGCAGCGAGTTCATCCAGATGTTCGTGGGCGTGGGGGCGTCGCGGGTTCGCGACCTCTTCAAGACCGCCAAAGACGCCTCGCCGGCGATCCTCTTCATCGACGAGATCGACGCCGTCGGCCGCGTCCGCGGCGCCGGCCTGGGCGGCGGCCACGACGAACGCGAGCAGACGCTCAACCAGATCTTGAGCGAGATGGACGGCTTCAGCCCGTCGGAATCGGTGATCATCCTCGCCGCCACCAATCGCCCCGACGTGCTCGACCCCGCTCTCCTGCGGCCGGGCCGCTTCGACCGGCACGTGACCGTCGACCGCCCCAACCAGAAGGCCCGCCTGGCGCTCTTCAAGGTGCACACGCGAAACGTGCCGCTCGCCCCCGACGTCGACCTCGAACGGCAGGCCAACGGCACCGTCGGCCTCACCGGCGCCGACATCCGCAACCTCGTCAACGAGGCCGCCCTCTGGGCGACTCGCAATGACAAAGACGCCGTCGACGCCTCCGACTTCGACTACGCCCGCGACAAGGTATTGATGGGGCCGAAGCGGGAGGAGCTCCTCACCGGCCGTGAGAAGAAGATGACGGCCTACCACGAGGCCGGCCATGCGCTGGCCGCCTGGCTTTTGCCCGGCGTCGACAAGCTCCACAAGGTGACGATCATCCCGCGTGGGCGGGCCCTGGGCGTGACGCAGCTCGTGCCCGAGGAAGACCGCATGAACATCGGCGAGTCCGACCTCAACAACCGCCTCGCCTTCATCCTCGCCGGCCGTGCCGCGGAGAAGCTCGTGTTCGGCGAATATTCGGCGGGAGCCGAAAACGATCTCCAACAAGCCACGCGGATCGCCCGCAAGATGGTGTCGCACTGGGGCATGAGCGAACGGGTGGGGCCGGTGGCCTGCCACGGCTCCAACGAGCACCCCTTCCTCGGCCGCGATGTCTACGAGCAGCGGGAATACGGCGAGCACACCGCGCAGATCATCGACGAAGAGGTGAGCCGGCTCCTGGGCGAAGGAGCCACCCGCGCGACTGCCCTGCTCTCCGAACACCGCGGCAAGCTCGACCGGCTGGCGGGCGAACTGGAATCCCGCGAGATGCTCGACGACACCGAGGTGGTGGAGATCATCGGACCGGCCACGCCCCGCCGCGGTGGCGATGCCTCGGGCCCGGCGCAGGCCGCCGCCATTCAAACGGCGTCGTAACGCCGCCCTTCCCACGGAGCCGTTTCGCGATGCTTGCTCACTCGGTCTATTTCACGCTCAAGGATCGCAGCCCGGCGGCCGCCGCGAAACTGGTAGCCGGCTGCCGCGAGCACCTCACGGGCCACCCCGGCACGCGGGCCTTCGCCGTCGGCACCTGCGCCGACTACGACCGCCAGGTGAACGACCGCGATTACGACGTGGCCCTCGTGATCGTGTTCGACTCGCACGCCGCGCACGACACCTACCAGACCGCCGACCGCCACGAACGGTTCATCGCCGAGCATGCCACGTCGTGGGCGAAAGTCCGCGTCTTCGACGCCGACCTCACGACGCTGGAAACCTGACGCCTCACACCACCCGGCCGCGTGAGAGGCTGATCGCACCCCCGAAGCAGGCCGCGACGTCGCCGTCGGCCACCCGCTGCCGCTCCTGATACCGCGACCGATACCGCCAGCCCTCTGGCTCGCTCGTGTAGCCGAGCGGTAGCGGCGACGGATCGATCCGGCATTCCACCAGCGGCGGTCGCGCGGCCGCCGTGCCAGCCCCGAGCGGGTGCGGAAAGTTCACGTTCCAAAACTCGCCCGTCGCGAGCGGCATGGGCACCACGTCGGCGAGCACCTCCGCCATCCACGCCGCCGCGCGATCCCAGTCGATCGGCTCCTCGCGGCGATGGTAGTGCGAAGCCGCCAGCGCCCTGACGCCATGCAACGCCGCCTCGCGGGCCGCCGCCACGGTGCCCGAATGATGGATGTCGACGCCGAGATTGCCGCCGGCATTGATGCCGGAAAACACCCAGTCGACGACGGGCCGATCGCCCGCGCCCCCTGCAGACGCTCCTGCCGGCCGCAGCAGCGTCGTCAGCGCCAGCCGCACGCAGTCAGCCGGTGTGCCATCGACATGAAACCGGTCGGGCCCGACCTGCTCGAGCACGAGCGGACGATCGGTCGTCACCCGATGGCCGCAGCCAGAATGCGGCTCCTTTGGCGCCACCACCACCACGCGGCTGGCCCGCCCACGAAACGATGCCTCCAGCGCCGCGAGGCCCGGGGCATCGATGCCGTCGTCGTTGGTGAGCAGCACGATCATGGTGTCTTTCCTTCTTTTGCATCTCCGCATGCACGCCGGCCCGCGGTCATCGCCGCCAGCTGCACGAGGATGGCCCACACGCCCTCCGCCGCGGCGGCCGCGGCCCGGCAGACGTCCTCGGCGTCGGTGCAGGCCGGGGCATCGGGCTTTGCGACGTTCGTGACCACGGAAACGGCCGCCACCCGGAGGCCGAGCCGACGGGCGGCGATCACCTCGGGCACGGTCGACATGCCCACCACATCGGCGCCACATTTTCTCAGCATGCGATACTCCGCGCGGGTTTCGTAGCTCGGGCCCATGAGGTGCGCGTAGACACCCGCGCGGGCGACCGTGCCCGCCGACCGCGCCGCCGCAAGCGCGCCTGCCACCAATTCCGGATCGTAGCACGGCGACACCGCGGCGGCCCGCACGTCGTCCGCCGCGGCACTGTCGATCGCCGCGGACTCGAGCCCCTGCGCCCACGGCCGTCGCACCAGATCGATGTGATCGCTCAACACCATCAGTTCGCCGACCTGCATGTCGGGCCGGAGTCCGCCGGCGGCGTTGGACAGGAGCACGGTCGTCGCGCCGAGCGCGGCGAGCAGTTCCACGCCGCGGACGAGCAACTCAGGCGCATGCCCTTCGTAGCCATGCACGCGCCCCTGCAGCATCACCACCTCGCATTCCCATCGCTCGCCGCCCCGCGATCCTCCGCCAGCGAGAGCCCCACACACCACACGGCCGGCGTGCCCGGTGGCCGTCGATGGCACGAGCCAGCCCGTCTCACGGGCGGGCATCGACCACGCCTGGTCGAGTCGGTCGGCGAGACCGCCGAGGCCGGTGCCGAGCACCACGCCAAGCCGCGGGTGCGCCGACTGCCACACCTCGGGTCGCCCTGCCGCCGCCGCCACGATCGCCGCCGCCGCCGCGGCCCCCCCCCGCACCTGCGGCACGGCGGCAGCGAACCCGCGCGCGGCCCGATCGCCGGGCTGCATCGATCCGCTCGGGAGACTCTTCCCCGCCATGGTGTTCTTCCTGCGACGACGATTCCTGCGACGTTTCCTGCCACGGCACGCACGCCCTTTGCCGCCTGCCGGTGAAAATCATATCTTCCCGGAGTCGTTTTCCGGGGCCGATCACGCGATCGGGTGGCGTTGCCAGCCTGTCGCGGTTCGAGCCGGCCCCTGACCGTACACCCCCCGGAGCACTCCTGCCGATGTCCACGCGAGCCGAGAAGTTTGCCGGTCTGTCCGTCGCCATCGTCACCCCCTTTCGCGACGGTGCGATCGACACGAAGCGGCTTCACGAGCAGGTCGACTTCCAGGCGAAGGCTGGCGTGACCTGCATCTGCCCGGTGGGCACGACGGGCGAATCCCCCACGCTCACGCACGACGAGCACGAGCGGGTGATCTCCGAGAGCATCCAGGCCGCCGCCGGCCGCCTGCTCGTCATGCCCGGAACGGGCAGCAACTCCACCGCCGAAGCGATCCGGCTCACGAAGTATGCGGCGAAGGCCGGCGCCAATGCGGCGCTCGTGGTCGGCCCCTACTACAACCGGCCCACGCAGCAGGGCATCTACGAACACTTCAAGGCGATCGCGGAGAGCGTCGACATCCCGATCTGCGTCTACAACATCCCTGCGCGGACCGGCCGCAACATCGAGCCCGAGACGATCATCCGGCTGGCCTCCCTGCCCGGCATCGCCATGCTGAAGGAGGCGACCGGCTCGATGGACCAGGCCTCGCAGGTGCTCGCGGCCACCGACCTCACCGTGCTCTCGGGCGACGACAGCATGACGCTGCCACTCCTGGCGATCGGCGGACGGGGCGTAGTCTCCGTCGTCGGCAATCTCGTGCCGGCCGACATGAAGGCCCTCATCGATGCCTTCGACAAGGGCGACCTCGCCGCCGCCCGCCGGCTCCACGGCAAGCTCTTCACGCTCTGCCGCGATCTGCTCGGTCTCGCGAGCAACCCGATCCCGATCAAGGCAGCCATGGCGATGATCGGCCGCGACACGGGCGACGTCCGCCTGCCGCTGGTCAGCCTGGAAAAGCCGCTGGCAGACAAGCTCCGCACGGTGCTCGCCGATTACGGCCTGCCGGTCGCCCGGGCCTGATCCGCCGCGATCTCCCGCACCACGGCCCCCTGCGCATCGAAGCGGGCGATCGCAGGGTCGTAGTGCCGAGCGAGATCGCTCGCAGCGAAGCGGGCGACGAGCGTATCGGCTGCCTCTTCCGACTCGCAGCAGGCCATCACCGTCGGCCCCCAGCTGCTTTGGGCACAGCCCCCCACTCCCAACGACTGCAGCCGCTCGATCAGCTGGGCCGTGGTCTTTGCGTAGGGCAGGCAGGACGAGGCCTGCTCGAACGGTTTTCCTGCGAGCAGACCGTAGCGCAACAGCGCGGCGGAAAAATCCGCGAAGCCGCCCTCGACCGCCGCCGGCCAGAGTTCCATGAGCGCGACCCGCGACAGTTCAGCCGAGATCTCGCGCGACACCGGCGGGAGACTGGCGAACGCAGCCTTCTCGGCATCGCCGTGCAGCCCCACCGCATCACGCATCGAAAACACGACGCACCGCCATGCCGAAGGCAGGTACACGCGGGCCAGCAACGGCGAGAACGACCGCGTGGCGTCGTCTTCGCGTGCTCGGTCCGCAGGCACGAGCCTGCCCCCTTCGATGATCAGCCCCCCCGCGCTGAAGCCGTAGACACCGACGCACGACCGTCGGCCGCGGCCGACAGCCCGCGCGAGAGCGACCGCGTCGCCCGTGTCGAACCGCACGACCGCGTCAGACGCCGCGGGCGTCGCCGGCGGCCGGAACAACTGCCGCATGCCGGCCGCGACGGCCAGGCCCAGCTGCGTGCCGCTCCCGAGACCGGCGTGGCTGGCGGGCACCTGTCCCACCTCGATCGTGCAGGCCGCGTCGTCCCCGAGCCGCCAGGCTTCGACGCACGAGCGGGCAAACGCCACCGCTCGTTCCGCCAGCGGCCCGGTCGCCTGAAAGCGATCCCCCGACGCCGGCTGCCCCCGTGTCATACGGAGCTGCACGCCCGGCCGGTCGATCATCACCCCCACGCCGCCATACGCACGCACGCCGGGAACCCCGAACGAGAGCATGCCGAGGTGCAGCCGCGCCGGCGTCTTCACGTCGACGGCATGTGCCCGATGGCCCGGAGAGGAAGCGTGAAGCGACATGCGGAAAGTAGACCGCGATCGATGATCAGGAACAAGCGACGATTCCTCCGCGCGGCGGGATGGACAGGCCGGCCCGCCTTTGCCTCACCCCGCGGCGACTTTTTCCTCGAGCAGCCGGAATGCCTCGTGCTCGCGTGGCCCGCCCGTCTTGCCAACGATCACGGCCAGATCGCGCAACTGGCGACTCACTTCCTCGGCGCCCAGCAGGTGCACCCGCGTGACGAGAATCGCCCCTTCCACCACGGCATGGCGGGCCCGGTTGAATCCCAGGAACGGCCGTCCTTCATGCACCGCCACCACGCGGGCCTCGAGCCGCAGCCGCTCCTGCGAGGTGTCGCTGGCCTCGACTTTGAACTCGTAGGCCCGACATGCGTCGTCGAGCACCCAGCCCCGGACGGCCGTCGCTGGCCGGGCCACCGGCGGCGGATCCAGCCTGCCCGTCACCACCCTGGCCAACAGCAGGCTGTCGTCGGTGACGTGAAACACCCCCTCCGGCCGCGTGAGGAGATTGCCCCCGGTCTGGCTCGATGCGAAGGGTTTGAGGAGGAGCCGTTCGATGGCGGGGGCGGAGCCTGCACCGTTCAGCCGGCAATCATCGATCTCCGGCCCCATGGCCGCCAGATGCATGGCTCCGGCCGGGTCGAGGGTGGTGACAAGTCCTTCGAGAATCATGCAAAACAGTGTACGGCCCGACAGCGAGTACGATAGATGGGGCAATGGCTTCACTCCCTGAAACAATCCATTTCGTCACTGGCAGGCTCGCCGAGCATTCGCTGCGGCAGGTGCTCGAAGGCCTTGCGCCGCGGGTCGGATTCGAACCCACGGTGCAGGTGATGCCCATCACCGTCGCCGCTCTCATGACCACGGAGTGGATCGCCCGCCGGCTCGCGGTGCCTGCGGGCACCACGCGGATCATCGTCCCCGGCGGCTGCCGGGGTTCGCTCGACGCCTTCAAGGACGTCACCTCGATCCCCGTGGAACGCGGCCCCGAAGACCTGCGGCGGCTCGATGAATTCTTCGGCCAGCAGTCGCGGGATCTCTCCGACTACGGCAGCTTCGACATCGAGATTCTCGCCGAGATCAACCACGCGCCGCGCCTTGCTCTACCGACACTCCTCGAAGAGGCCCGCCGTCTGCGGGCCGCCGGCGCCGATCGCATCGACCTCGGCTGCGATCCCGGCAGCGAGTGGGCCGGCGTCGCCGATGCGGTGCGGATGCTCGTCGCCGAGGGGTTTCCCGTGTCGATCGACAGCTTCGCGCCGCGCGAGATCGCGGCCGCCGTGCGGGCCGGCGCGGGCCTCGTGCTCTCGGTCAACTCCACCAACGTGGCCGCTGCCGCCGACTGGGGCTGCGAGGTCGTGGTGGTGCCCGACGTGCCCGCCACGCTCGAAGGCTTCTTCGACACGATCGAACGGCTCGAGAAGGACGGCGTGAAGATGCGGCTCGATCCGGTTCTCGAACCGATCGGCTTCGGGTTCGCAGAGAGCCTGGGCCGGTATCTCGACGTGCGGCGCCGGTTTCCGCAGGCCGAGATGATGATGGGCGTGGGCAATCTCAGCGAACTCACCGACGTCGACTCCGCGGGCGTCAACACGCTCCTGATCGGGTTCTGCCAGGAGACGGGCATCCGCTCGGTGCTCACCACGCAGGTAATCCACTGGGCGCGGGACAGCGTCCGGGAGTGTGCCTTGGCCCGGGCGCTCGCCCACCATGCCGTCACCAATCGCACGCTCCCGAAGCATGTGGAGCCGCGGCTGGTGACGCTCCGCTCAGGCAAGCCGCAGGCCCACGGCCAGGAGGTGCTCGACAGCCTCGCCCAGGCGATCCGCGACCCGAATTTCCGGATCTTCGCGGAACGCGGCGCGATCCATCTCGTGGGCGCGGGGCTGCACCTGGAATCCCGCGACCCGTTCGCGCTCTTCAAGCAGTTGGAGGCGGCCGGCCGCACCGACGTCGATCCGAGCCACGCGTTCTATCTGGGCTACGAGATGGCGAAGGCGGTGACGGCCCTCACGCTCGACAAGGACTATCGGCAGGACCAGGCCCTCGACTGGGGCCACCTCACGCAGCCAGAGATCGGCCACGGCCCGTCTCGCGCGGCGGCCGAAGCGGCCCGCGCGGCGCAACGCGAGACGGCATCCACGGCCGACTCGGATCGCTGACACGGCTACATAGTGGGCAGCGGTCGCTCTCCTCCCGTCCCCGCGTTTCCACAAACATCAACGCTCGCGCACGCCCACATACAAGCCCGGAGCGGAAGCGACGGGACGGGTCCAAACCAGGGTTCTGCATGCCTGAGGACCCGCTCGCATAAAAGCCCGGAGTGTGGCCTGAATCCCAACGTCTATTTCGCCCGATCGCGGGCGTTTGCCTCGCGTTCCCGCCGGTCGAGTTCAAGGATGGCACGGCCCGCCTCCGAATCCGGCGAGTGCTCGATCACCGTGATGCCGGAGTTCGGGGACTTTGGCTTGTCGGCCTCGATGATGTCCTGCCTGGTCAGCAGACCGCGGCGGATAAGCTCATCGACCACTTTTTCGAAGTACTCACGTTGTTCCGCGCGGACGCCGCGAGAGCCGTATTCTTTCAAGCCCTGCACAAAATCGTTGCCCCAGTTGTCCTTGGCCGCTGGATCCGCGCCACGCTGCAGGAGGCACCACGCAGCTTTGAAGTTCCTTCCGGTTCCAGCATCCGACAGCGGCAGGTTGCCCCACCGATCCCGTTGGTCGACACTGGCGCCGACGTCGAGCAACGCATTAAGAACGCGAGTGTCTCCGGATTTCAAGGCAAAAAATAACAGCGATCGCCCATCCTCGGGAAACGGCACGTGGTTCGGGTCGATCCCGTTCCGCAGGACTGCGTTGATGAACTCTGGGCCGTCGGCCTCCAAGACGCGTTGCAGAATCGTGCAATTGTATGACACGTCAGGAAGGCCCCGCGGGTCCCGATAGTCCGCCATAACATCCGCCCCTTGGTCAAGGAGCGTCTCAAAACTGACCGGTTTGTTTCGCACCATGGCCCAATGAAGCAAACGAAAACCGCTGTTCCCAAACGCATTCACGTCGGCCCCGGCCGCCACGGCCGCGGCAATCTCCATCCGGTCACCACGATCGACCGCGACCGCTAATCGACGTACCAGTGGAACGGAACTGAACTCTTCCGCAGAGATGCGATCCTCCGCTTCGACGCCGAGAAACAGCCTGACTCGGTGGCATCCGATCGCGCACGAAAGCGCTGACACAACGGCCGCCACAACAGTAATTCGAAACATGGGCGCTCCTACGACTATCAGCGAGGCAGGCTATCGAGGCTATGCGTGTCGTGTATCAGCTTGGCATTCGCCAGGGTTCCCTTGTGGATCGTGCCATCAGGCAGGCCGGCCTCGGGGCGGGCCTGATCAGGCGGCGTTGTGGGCTGTGCGGCGACGATTCCGGCGGTCGCCGTCAGCAAGCAGCATATGAGCGGGATGAGTGCGGGGCGATTCATGATGATGCGACGTCCTGTGGGTGGCGACAACAAGCAGTATTTTTTCGGGGGCGGGCCTCGCGGCCCACGCCCGAAGCGGCAGCGAGGGACTCCGGGAGTGATTTGCCGGCCTAAACAATAATCTTCCGGCGCTGGATAGCGGTTTCCCTTGCTTACGCTGCGGGCTTGGATGAGCGGCAACTGGCCTGCTTGAGCCTGTACACGTTCACAGGTGGCAACTACTTTCCGCGATCCCGGGCATTGGCATCGCGTTCGGCCTGGTCGAGCTGCAGGATCGCCTGCCCGGCCTCCGAATCCGGCGAGTGCTCGATCACGGTGATGCCGGAGTTCGGGGACTTTGGCTTGTCGGCCTCGATGATGTCCTGCCGCGTGAGCAGGCCGCGATGAACAAGTTCATCCACGATCGCCTCGAAACTCAGTCGGTGGTCCGGGCGAACACCACGGGAACCCCACTGCTTAAGCCCCCAGACAAAGTCATTACCGCGGCGGTTTCTTGCTGTAGGGTCAGCCCCACGCCGGAGGAGGTGCCACGCAGTTGTATAGTTCCGCAGGAGCATCGCATCGAAGAGCGGTGTTTGTCCAGAGTTGTCCCGGAAGTCAATAGCGGCCCCCTCGTCCAGCAAGGTATCAACCACTAGGGTCGCTTGTGCATCCGAGGCGAAGAAGAGCAGAGACCGCCCATCTTCAGGAAAAGGCACGTGATCCGGATCGATGCCTCTTCGCAGTACTGCCCCGATGAATTCGCTGCGGTTTGTGCCTAGCACCCGCTCCAATACTGTCTGGTTGTACGAGCGATCCGGGACGGTCTTCGCGTCTTTAAACAAAACATCGAGGCTCGCACCGTACTCCAGCAAGGCATCAAACCCCGGAGGATTGTTTCTTGCCATCGCCCAGTCGAGCAGACGGAATCCGGCCCGACCGAAGGCGTTCACGTCGGCGCCCGCCTGCACCGCCGCTGAGATTTCCTTCCTGTCGGCTTTATCGACCGCAATCGCAAGGCGTCGAAGAAGAGGCTCGGAACTGAAGGCCGTCGGCGCGATGTGTTCCTCTTGCTCAACGCCAAAGAGCTGGCCCAGCTTGTGGCAGCCCGTCGACATCAACAGCATTGCCGCGCACGTCCAGAACAAAGCAATCTGATACATTGTGAGACTCCAAGAAGCCTTTACTTTGGCAAGCTACCAAGGCCGTGCGTCTGCAGAGATCGTGGCGGATGTACGATGATCTCGCCATAAGCCGATCGCAGTTCTTGCATCGGTGGCGGGTCCAAAATCTCGAGCACATTTTGGACCGTGCGGGCCATACTCAACGGATCACCAAAGGTGATGTGTGTGCTAACCCTCCCGGGAGTTCCTTGTTGATAAACGCGGCTGAGAGACGAAGGATTGAATACGATCGCCCGAACCCCCGTCGCGAACGACGCTGCCACTGCTTGCGCCGCCGCTTTGGAGTGGCCGACCGCGACCAAGTCAGCACCGCTGGGTAGATTTTGCAGAACATCACTAGTCAGTCGGTTTGACTGCTCAAACTGGGATGTCCGGAACCCAACAAATTGGACCGTATTGGCCCACCAGTCCTTCCAACTTGATGTACTACCGCGAAAGGCTAAGAGGAACAACTCCTTCGAAGCGGATGGATCATAGTCTGACGCACGACTAAGGGTTGCACTAAAACCCCACTTGCCATATCTGCCCGTACTTCCGGTCGGGTCGTAGCCTGGAACAAATTCCTTGAGTAGACCGCCGCCCTGCTCTGTATAGGCGTTGTCAGCAGCCATTTTTGCTATCCGATCCATCGAGGTCCATCGCGGAGACTCGCTCTCCGTTGCCGGTGCCGCCCTGCCCGTCGCCACGAGGCTGCCGAACGGCTTGGCACTCGATAACGCCATTGCCGACGAGGCCGGCCGCGGAGCCGAAGCATTGGCCCCCGTCAGCGAATACGTCGGCGTCGTCGCCGGCATAGCCGCTGAAGGCTGCCGCGGCGTGATGCCGCTCGTAGTCAGGCCAGCCCCGCCCACCTGGCCAACCGGCGGCCGGGCCTGCGCCGCCGCGCTCGTCCTCGCCTGACTGCTCGAATACATGCCCGCAAACAAACTCCCCAAGGTCGAACCACCCGCGAACCCGCCGCCCGACGAGGCCTGCCCCAGCCCCGCCCAGCCGGCCGCCGGCACGCCGCCCCGGCCCGCCTGCTGCGCCCACTTCGCCGCAAGGCCGCTCGGATCGATCCGCCCCAGCGGGTCATTGCCCACATACCGAAACAGGTTCGCATCGCCCCCCTTGAACCCACTCGGATCCTCGTTCAGAAAGCGGCCCGTCGCCGGCTCATACCACCGCGCCCGGTTGTCCGACAGCCCCGTGCGCTCCTCCAGCGGCCGCCCCGCATAGCCAAACTCCACCCCCACGCCCGCCGTCGTCGCCGCCCCCGCCGCCGGCGACACCGTCCGCCGCACCACACGGCCGAAACTGTCGTACTGCCGGTGCTCCACCACCTGACCAAGCGTTCCAGCAGCGCCAGACACGATGTCTCGCACCGTCCCCTGCCGGTCCGCGAGCGTCCAAAACGTGCTCGTCGTCGCACCAGCCACCCGGTCCACCGCGAGAATCTCGTCCTCACCCGAACCAAAAAAGTTCCGCTGCACCACACCGCCCACGAACGCGGTCACACGGCCGCCCCCATCCCGGATCACCAGGCCGCCCCGGTCGATCTCGAGCGTCCTGTCGCCGCCTGCATATGCCGCATACGACACGCTCTCC
>JBILWX010000238.1:0-3681 GCA_044369655.1 Pirellulales bacterium | reverse complement strand
CCGCGGGGCGAAGGTGTCGTTTGCCGGTTGCCGGATGGTGAAGGCGTATGGTGCGGAGACCAGGTTCGAGGGGGCGTCGTTTCGGGACGCCGATCTCGCAAACGTCAGCCTCCCGGAGTGCTCTTTCGAGGGGGCGAGCTTCCCGGGGGCGTCGCTCGCCGAGGCACGGCTGATCGACTGCTCGCTCACCGGTGCAGACCTCTCCGAGGCGGTATTTTCCAAGACGATCCTCAGCGGGTGCAACCTCACCCGATCGCGGCTGCCGACAGAGTGCGACGGGTTTCAGCTGCTCAAGTGCAACATGTCGGGGCTCGGACTGGCGGGCACCTCGTTTCGCGACGCCCACTTGCTCGAGAGCGATCTTTCGGCCGCCGACCTGTCGGGCTGCGATCTCACCAACGCCGTCCTCACTCAGGCAATTCTGCAGCGGGCGAATCTGACGGGCGCCAGGCTCGCGAGCACGAGCCTGGCGAGGTGCGATCTGACGGCCGCCCTGCTCCGCGGAGTCGATGGCACTGACGCAAACCTCCGTGAGGCGATTCTCACCGATGCGGTGCTCGACGGAGCCACGCTCAAAGGTGCGGATTTCAGCAGCAGTGTGTTCGTGGGAAAACAGTTGGAGCGGGCCTCGATCCCCGAGACGCGGTTTGAGGAGGCCGATTTCCGCGGCTTTGTCGGCGACGGCCGCGACCTTGCCCGCTGCAATTTCAGCCGATGTGATTTCCGTGACGCCTCGCTCGCGAAGGCCGCCCTGCACCATGCCTCCTTCGCAGATTGCGACCTGACCGGGGCCAGCCTCTGCGAATCGGTGCAGGAATACACCAGCTTCCGGGGTGCCAACCTCACGGCCGCCGACTTTTCCCGGGCCACGGTCGAGTGGGGGGAGTTTGACGGTGCGCGGCTGACGCAAACCGACTTCAACAGCACCCAGTTTCACCGCACCGCCTTCGATGGCCTGCCGCTCCGCGATGCGGTGCTCGCAAAGCCCCTGTTCATCGCCTGCGAGTTCCGCGGTGTCGATCTGGCCAGGCTCGATCTCTCAGGAATCGATTTCCACGATTCCTTGATGATGGGCGTTGACCTCACGGAATCGCACTTGGACGGGGCGAATCTCAGCCGCTGCAATCTCAGCGGCGGCCTGCTCACCAAGGCCACGCTCGTCAATTGCCTCGCCGACAACGCCACTTTTTCCTCCGCGACGCTCGACAGCGCCGACTTCCGCGCCGCCTCTCTCGCCCAGGCGATGTTCGTGGACGCAAACCTGCCATGGGCCGACTTCACGGGCTGCGGGCTCGTGCAATCCAACTGGACGGGTGCCCGCGCGACCGGTGCCCGCTTCGAAGAGGCCGACCTGAAGTTTGCGGACTTCTCAGGCGCGAACGTCGAAGGGGCGATCTTCGCGAATGCGGATCTCTCCGGGGCCAACCTGCACGACATCCGCGACAGCCACGCAGACTGGTCTGGGGCGAACCTCGTCCGGGTACGACGCACCGACCAGGACCGCCTCGAGGCCGAGAACTGGGTGCCACGCCGGTCGCGGGTGTAACGAGACGTCTCATAAAAGCCCGGAGCGTAAGCGATGGGATGTGCCGTCCGCGGGTTCAATCCCCCGGCTCACGCCGGGGGCTTTTATGGGAGCTGGGTACCGGACCCATAAAAGCCCGGAGCGTGAGCGATGGGATATCCCCGGCTCACGCTGAGGGCGGAACGTCTCTCCAAGAATGTTCAGGGCAGATCATGAGGACGGGACACCAAGCCGGACTGGGCGAATAGACGAATCGTGCAAATACACGCTCACCAATGGGAACAGCCGCCAACGCTCGGTCGTCGGGAGGTTTTTCGTCTCCGTGCCCATGCGGTAAACTGGCGGCTTGGGTCCAGCGTTGATGCAGAGCCCGTGGCCCGCTGCTTACCAGCTTCCACGTTTCCCGGCTTCGTAACCTGTACCAGCAGTCAGAGCAAGGACGGCCGATGCCCACAGTGCTGCGCAGTGGCCCATACCGCGTCTACTTTTACTCGCATGAGTCCGACGAGCCCGCGCATGTGCACATCGACCGTGACCAAGCGTCGTGTAAGTTTTGGTTGTCGCCCGTCAGTTTGGCGAGTAATCTCGGATTTCGATCTCCAGAGTTACGCGACGTCGAGCGTTTGGTCGAGAATCACGTCGATGATCTACTGAAGGAATGGGAGGCAGTCCATGGCGACCCCGGGTGAACGGATCATGCGCGCCAGTTGCAGCGAGGATTCGGTCGTCGTGGAATTGGCAGACGGCCGGACGATCTCTGTACCGTTGGCATGGTATCCACGCCTCCTTCACGCGACCCCGCAGCAACGATCAAATTGCTCGATCGCTGGTGCAGGATATGGCATTCACTGGCCCGAGATCGATGAGGACCTCAGTGTCGAGGGCCTGCTTCGCGGTGCCCCAGCGCCACGCATTTCGGCCAAGGCAAGCTGACCGCACGCCACAGCCGCCAACCCCGATGCCGTCTAGTTCGCCGGAATCGGAACGATGAGCGGCTCGGGCGCGCCCGACGCCGTCAGCGATCCCACTGCGTTCTTCACGATCGCCTGACGGTCGGTCACAAAAAGTCGCACATCTCCCGACAACTGACCGTCGACCATGGCCACCTCGAATTCATGCCGCACGCGGCCAGTGCCGGGCTCGAGGATATGCACCGCCCGCTGGCATCCCGGTGACACCGCCACCTTCAACAGCGGCAATCTATTGGACGTCGGCTGCGGATGCTCCTCGATCACGGAAAGCCGGAGGGACCGCGGGGTGCTTTCACTGGCCGAGACGACCGCGCGAACCGTCGATCCGGGGAGGCATTTGATGTCGAACGCGCGCTCCACCCCCGGCACCAGGTCCTGGAGGGGAACCGCCACCTCCGGCTCCGCCGTCCGGAAGCGGAACCAGCAGCGAATCTCGGCGGTGGTCGCCAGCGACGGCCAGTTGGTCGCCGTCAGGTTCAACACCGGCGCGGGCCGAAAGGGCTGCCACGACAGATCGTAAAAGACGTACGGCAGGCCGACGTTCCCGCCCGGCGATTTCGGCTGAACTTCCACCCATGCCTCGACCGGCCGCAGCGAAAAACCGCTGGCGTCGGCGTTTTGAATCGATACCGGCAGCGTGATGCTCGTGCCGTCCCGCACCGCCATGTGGGCGCCGATGAAAGAGCGTCGGCTCGGGTCGCTCGGATCGGGGAGATTGGTGACGCTGTCACGCAGCCCCTGCTCCGTGCCGCCGTCGTACCGGCGGAACTCGAGCGATCGCCCGCCCCCGGCCAGAAACAGCTCGATGCCCTCGTTTCCAGACACGGTCACCCGCCGCCGCGGTGACGACGGCCCGGCATCCAGCTTCACGTCGTAGGTTTCGGACCTGCCGCCCACGGGCCGCGGCAGCGAGATCGACTCGTCCAATTCCACGAGGTCGCGTGTCGCCAGCCCGCCCTCCACGCCCCAGCGGCTGATCCGCAGGGAGTTTCTCAGCGAGTTGGCCAGCTTGGCTGGGTCGCTGGCGTCGAAATACCGCCCACCGGAATCGCCTGCGAGGCTCTGCAACTCCTGGACGCGAATTTCGCGGTCGAAGCGGCCGGCGACGAGGTTGAACCCGATCACGTCCACCCGCACCTCGTTCCGCGTGGAGCGCTTGAAATTGACGCGCGACAGCGTCCGCAG
>JBILWX010000236.1:0-3689 GCA_044369655.1 Pirellulales bacterium | reverse complement strand
TGGCAGCTTGAACTTGGCCCGTTCCTCGGCCGGCGAGAGAGCCTCGGTGGGAGCAACCGGCGGGCTGGCCACCGCCCGGCAGTGGGGAGCGGCAAGCCAGATGCAGACCGTGGCGACGGCCATCGACCGCAAGCAGATCATGAAGCCATTCATCATGTTGGTCCTCCAGGCACGCGGCCGGCCGATTCAGACAGATCGGGACCGGCGACTTTCCTGCCCCCAATACTATCGTCCGGGGGCATGATGACCATGGAACCACCGCCGAGACGGCGTCGCTCAGCCCAGCACGTCGGAGAGCACTTCCTCGGCGACGTAGATCGGCAGGTTCGGCTCGCAGGTCACGGCCACCGCGATCGCGTCGGAGGGCCGGGCGTCGATCTCCACGATCTCGCCGTCCTTCAGCACCCGGATCGTGGCGAAATAGGTGTGCTCCTTCAACTCGGAGATCACGACATCCTGAAACTCGCCCCCGAGCAGCTCGACGGCGGCCACCAGCAGGTCGTGGGTGAGCGGTCGCGGCGACTGGTGGTGCTTGACGCGACGGTCGATGCTCGTCGCCTCGAACAGCCCGATCAAGATCGGGAAGGTGCGATCTCCTTCCACTTCCTTGAGATAGACCACCTGCTGGTCGTTGATCTCGCTGATGATGATCCGCGAGAGTTCCATCTGGACGGTCATGATCTGGTCTCCGGCTGTGCGGGCCGCGTGGGGCTTGCGAGCTGAAAAGGCGACGCCTCCGACCGACTGCGTCCGCCCGCTTGGTCCCAGACTACCCGAAACCGGAGGGCATTTCACCCACGTCTCATCCGCGGGATTTGAGCTCCGCGAGCGTGGCGACCCCCTTGGCGAGTTTTGCCTCCAGTTCGGCCAACTGCTCCCGCTCCTTTGCGACCACGGCCGGCGGGGCCTTGGCGGCGAATTTCTCGTCCGCGAGTTTCGCCTGCTTGGCCGCGATGAAGCCCGCGGTCTTCTCGTTTTCCTTGGCGAGCCTGGCGATCTCGGCCCCCACGTCGATCAGGTCGGCGAGATCGACGAACAGGTCGCAGCCCATGGCGGAGGCCGTCGCGGCACCAGCCGCCCCGGCAGCGTCGGGGCCGGCGGCCGTGATCTCCACCGTCGCCATCGACTCGATCGCCGCGTGCATCGGATGGAGCAGGTCGGATGTCTCTTTCGGCCCACGGATCGCCACCTTCACCTTCGTCCGCGGCGGCACGTTCTGCCGCGAGCGAATCTCGCGGATCGCCGCCACCACTCCGAGGAACGTGCCGAACTGCTTTTCCGTGCGGTCGTCGATCCACTCCTCCGGCGGCTCAGGCCAGCGGGCCACCATGATCGACGGCGCGAGGTCGCCCGTATCCCACGGCATCCGCCGCCGTCCCGCCGCCTCGCGAAGATGCTGCCAGATTTCCTCGGTCACGAATGGCATGATCGGATGAAGCAGGCGGAGGATCGTGTCGAGGCCGAGCAGGAGCATCGACTGTGCCTGCGTCCGCAGGGCCGGGTCGGACAGCCGCGACTTGCAGAGTTCGAGATAGGCGCTGCAGAACTCGTCCCAGGCAAACGCGTAGAGAATCCGGGCCGCCTCGGCGAACTTGTATTCGTCGATCGCCTTGGTCGCGTCGCGGGTCACGCTCGCCAGCCGGCTCGCCAGCCAGCGGTCTTCGAGCGCGGCAAAGGGAGCACACCCGCCGGACAGATCATGCCCCTGGAAATTTTCCAGGTTCATGAGCACGAAGCGGGTGGCATTCCAGAGCTTGTTGGAGAAATTCCGCCCCGACTCGAAGCGTTCGCTGAGCGCCGGTCCGCGGGGCAGGGCGAGATCGGCAGGACTGCTGGCCCACTGCGTACGGAAGGCCTTCTTGCACTTCGCGCACTCGATCTTCGGCAGCATCCGGTTCTGCACCGTCTGCTCGATTCGCGCCGCACACGACGGGCATTGAAACTCCACCGGCATCCGCACGTCCTGCGTCTCGGTGGCCATGCTCACCATGCCAAACCGCAGCGCATCGGCACCAAGGGCCTCGATCACGTCGAGCGGGTCGACGCCGTTGCCCTTGCTCTTGCTCATCGTCTCGCCGTAGCGGTCGAGGATCTTGGGGTGGATAGCAACGTCACGGAACGGAATCTTTCCGGTGTCGAAGAGCCCCATGATCACCATCCGCGCCACCCAGAGCGTGATGATGTCGCGGCTGGTGACGAGCGTGGTCGTGGGATAGAAGCAGTCGAGTTCCGCCGTCTGGTCGGGCCAGCCGAGCGTGGAGTGCGGCCAGAGCGCCGAGGAGAACCAGGTGTCGAGCGTGTCGGGATCACGGACGAGCGGTTTTCCACCGATAGTGTCCACGCCGAGCGACTCGTCCGACGAGCAGACATGCCAGCCGCTGCCGCCGTCGGTCTTCCACGAAACGGCCTTCCGGCCCGCGAACGCCTTCTCAAGATCGGCCTCGGCCACCCCCTCGACGTGCCAGATCGGGATGCGATGGCCCCACCAGAGCTGCCGACTCACCGGCCAGTCTCGCTTTTCGCCGAGCCAGTCGAGATAGCTCTTGGCATAGCGGTCGGGCACGATGCGAATCTTCCCCTGTGTGACGGCGTCGAGCGCGGGCTGCGCGATCTCGTTCATGCGGATGAACCACTGATCGGCCAAGAACGGCTCGATCGGCGTCTTCGACCGGTCGGAGTGGGCCAGGTCGATGACGCGATCCTCCACCTGCACGAGCTGCCCGGCCGCCTCGAGGTCGGCCACCACCCGCGTGCGGGCCTTCATCATGGCGAGACCGGCATAGGGGCCTGCCTCGGCGTTGAGCGTGCCGTCTGGCTTGAGGATGTTGATCATCGGCAGCTTCTGCCGCAGGCCGACGTCGTAGTCGTTGGGATCGTGGGCCGGGGTGATCTTCACGCAGCCGGAGCCCATCTCGGGCTTCGCCCACTCGTCGGCCACGAGCGGAATCGCCCGGCCGAGCAGCGGGAGGCGGACCTGCCGGCCATCCTTCGCCATCGCCGCCAGCGTCTCGAGCACCGGCAGCAGGTCACGGCGCCGCACCTCGAGGTCCTCGATCGCCCGGTCGATGTCGGCATGCTCCTTGACCGACGCGGCCGCGCGCTTTTCCCGCAGCGCCTTCTCCGCCTCGGCGAGCGCCGCCGCCGGCGCTGGATGCACGGACACCGCCGTATCGCCGAGCAGCGTCTCGGGCCGTGTCGTGGCCACCGTCACGCTCGTCGGCTCGCCAAGCTTGGCGTCGATGACGTCGTAGCGGATGTGCCAGAAGTGGCCCTTCACCTGCTCGTGAAACACCTCGTCGTCGCTGACCGCGGTCTGCAGGAAGGTGTCCCAGTTGACCAGCCGCTTGCCGCGGCGGACGAGCCCCTTCTCGAAGAGCCGGAAGAACGCCTCGCGGACGGCCCGGGCGCACTGGTCGTCGAGCGTGAACCGCACCCGGTCCCAGTCGCAGCTCGCGCCCAAGTCGCGGAGTTGGCCGAGGATCCGCTTCTCATACTGCTCCTTCCAGGCCCAGATCCGCTCGACGAGCTTTTCGCGGCCGAGATCGTGGCGGGAGAGTTTTTCCTCCTCGAGCAGCCGCCGCTCGACGACGGCCTGCGTGGCGATGCCGGCGTGGTCAGTGCCGGGCATCCAGAGCGTGAGATACCCCTGCATCCGGCGCGTGCGGACGAGCAGGTCCTGCAGGCTGTTG
>JBILWX010000022.1:0-38597 GCA_044369655.1 Pirellulales bacterium | reverse complement strand
ACCATGTCGTCAAGCTGGTCGTAGCGGATCGGCTCGACCGTCTTGGCCGTCACCTGCCCCGGATACGGGCCCGCCACGAGGAAGCCGGTCGCGGCCGTCGCGTCGTAGTCGCCCGGCTTGATCAGGTCACCGGCCACCTGCATCCGCAGGAACTCGTCATACGGCAGATCGGCGTTGAGGGCCTTGATCACCCAGTCGCGGTAGTGATGGGCGTGGGGGCGATCGCCGTCGAACTCGTACCCGCTGCTTTCGCCATACCGCACCGTGTCGAGCCAATGACGGGCCCACCGCTCGCCGAACCGCGGACTGGCGAGCAGCCGGTCGACCAGTCGTTCATAGGCGTCGGCCGCGGTGTCGGCCAGAAACAGGTGCAGTTCTTCCGGCGTCGGCGGCAGGCCGGTCAGGTCGAAAAACACCCGGCGGGCGAGGGTTTCCTTCGCGGCCTCGGCGTTGGGGGTAACGGAGGCCGCCTCCTGCCTGGCGAGGACGAACCGATCGATGTCGTTCTTCGCCCAGGAGGTGTTCTTCACGTCGGGAACCGACACCGGCGCCAGCCGGCGGTACGACCAGTGCTGTCGCCCCGACTCGACGTCGATCGTGCGCTCGTCGACGACGGCCGCCGGTTCGTCCCGCGGATCGGGCGCACCCATTTCGATCCACTTCTCGAAGTCGGCGATCACGTCGTCCGGCAGTTTGCCCGCAGGTGGCATCTCGAAGCCGTCATACTTGATGGCCGCGAGCAGCAGGCTCTCCTCCTTCTTGCCGGGCACGACGGCCGCGCCGCTCTCGCCGCCCTTGGCCATGCCGTCTCTCGAATCGACGAGCAGGTTTGCCTTGAGCTTGCCGGCACGCAGCGCTTCGGCCGAGTGGCACTGGTAGCAGTGCTCCGCCAGGACTGGGCGGATCTTCGACTCGAAGAAGGCGATCCCTTCGGGGGTGGGCGACGCTTCGACAACCGCCGTGCAGACGACCGCCGCAACCATTCCGAACGGCAGGCGACGGAGGAATCGGTTCAGACTCACGGCGACCTCCACTTCCGTCATCGTCAGCAGGAAACTGTCCGGAGCCGGCGGACCGCTACTATAATCCATCGGCCGCGGTGGCCAAAAACATCGGTCCGCGAGCGCACCAGCACCGTCGGCGGGCCTGGGGATCAGGATTCAGATCCCGCTGCCAGGGCATCGTTCACCATGCCGCAACACTTTTTCCAACTTATCCAATACGGTCGCCCTTCTGGCCTGGTTCGGCCTCGTGCTCTTTCCCGGCCGGCGGATCGTGTCGCATGTGCTGTGCGCGACGGTGATCCCGGGGCTGCTGGCCGCCTGCTACGCCGCCGTGATCGGCTGGAAGCTGGCCTCGAACGGCCCGCCGCCGGGCGACGTGATGACGATCGACGGCCTGCGGGCGGTGTTCTCCGACGACTGGGTCTTCGCCGCCGCCTGGACCCACTATCTCGTCTTCGACATGGTGGTCGGCGCCTGGATCGCGAGGGATGCCGTGCGACTCGGCATCCCCTGGCCATTGCGCACCGTCTCGCTCATGCTCACGTTCCTGGCGGGCCCGGTCGGGTTTCTGCTGCACCTCGTCGCGCGGTGCGTGTTGCGGCGGGCGGTGGCGGCCGATGGCGATGCCTCCACGGGCTGAGCCGTCATCCACGACGTTGTTGCGAGTCCTTCGCGTCTGCGTCACTCGTCATGTGGAGAACCAGCAGCCAGACAAAATAGCCGGCAATCAGTCCCGTCTGCAGCCAGTACGCGAAGGTCGAGCGGCCTTCGAGCACGGACGCCAACGCGTCCGAGACATTGACGGCACTCAAGCCGGCGACGGTCATGCCCAGCGCGACCAGGGCGGCGGGGATGCCGCTGCGGTGCAACGCGGCGTTTGCGAACAAGCAGACATACGCCACGACCGCAAACGCGATGATCTTGTCCTGATAGGCGTAAAAGGGAACGTCGTAGTAGACGAAGAGCAGCGGGTATTTGAGGCTGAAGAAGTGCGCCACCGCCATGCAACAAAAGTAGGCGACGCCACACCAGAGGGAGGCACGAAGCAGCATGCCGGCCCAGTCGCGACGGTTCATTTCCAGCTCTCCAGCGTGCATCGTTCTGCCCACGGGCATGCGGGGAGTACCCGATTTCAGCTTTCGTTGAAAGACCGCTTCCGGGGCGGTCACCTCATGATCCCTTCCGCGAGTCGCTGCACGGAGAGCGGCGCCGACCCTTCCGCCTTGTTGTTGATGGTGATGAAGACATCACGGTCGGCCGCGGCCGCCGTGCGGGCCAATCGAGCCAGGGCCGTGCGGGAGGGCAGATCCTCCTCGATGAGCCGGTTGAACGGGTAGTAGTCGGCCTTCGCATCCTCGTAGCCGCGGCCGGCATGGAGGTTCCAGCGCACCACGAGCGGTAGCGGGCAGTCGTTCCGTTCGAGTCCGAAGGTCGCAGCCTGCTTGTCCACAGGTGGCATCCTCGCATGCACCGCCAGGCAGGGCACGGCGCCCGCATCCTCGAGCGAGCGTGCGAACGCTTCGCAGACCAGTTGCGGATCGCGGACCTCGACGGCGTAGAGCGGCCCGCGCGGCAGCGCCGCGATGAAGGCTGCGATCCGTGCCGTGAGCTTCGGCATGTCGGACACCAGCCGGCGCCCGAGCGGCGGAAACTGGAAGACGAGCGGACCGGCCTTGGAGCCGAGTCCAGCGACCGCCGGCCGGATGAACGTCGCCGCGGCAGTCGCCGGGTCGAGGAAGAGCGGATTGTCGCGGGCCGCCTCGCCGGAGCCGGGCTTGCGGACCAGCGCATCGGTGACCGCGGCCGGCGCCTTCGCGACGAACCGGAAGTGCGGCGGCACCTGCGCCGCGTAGCGGGCGAACTCTTCCTGGGTGAGCGGCGCGTAGTACGTGCGGTCGAGGCTCACCGTCCGAAACAGCGGGTGCGCGGCATAGGCGGCCAACCCCTGTCGAGCAAGCGATTGCTCGCTCGCCGGCTTGCTCCCTCTGGCGGCGTAGACGAGCCCGTTCCAGCCGGGGAACGACCAGCTCGACGTGCCCAAGTGGATGCGCCGAGGCAGCGTGGTGCCCAGGATGGTCACGGCCTGGTCCACCGGGGCCGGATCGACCGCATCGGCGTCGGCGAAGAGCGGCAGCTGTTCGTGAGGCATGCGGGAGTGTGAGAAGGCGGGCGGCGGGAAACGTAAAATTTTGTGACCGGTCCGGAACCGTATCATGATGTCCGCACCGCATGGCCGCATCCCGGCCGGCCAGCCAAGTCGATCACGTGCATGGGAGCGTATGGATCCGGCAACTTCAACACCGCAGCTCGCGACCCTCTCGGCCCGCCTCGCAGGCGACCTGCTCGTGGACGAGCTCACGCGGACGATCTACTCCACCGACGCGTCGGAGTACCAGGAGCGGCCGCAGGCCGTGGCGCTCCCCAAAACGGAGGCCGACGTCCGCGAACTCGTGCGGTTTGCCGCGGAGCACCGCATCGGCCTGATTCCCCGCGCCGCGGGCACGTCGCTGGCCGGGCAGGTGGTCGGCGGCGGCATCGTCGTCGATGCCGGCCGCCACCTCAATCGCATCCTCGCGGTCGACGTGGAGCGGCGGACCGTCCGCGTGCAGCCGGGCGTGGTCCGCAATGCGCTCAATCAGCATCTCGCACCGCTCGGGCTCTTCTTCGGCCCGGAGACCTCGACCGCAGCCTGGGCGATGATCGGCGGGATGGTGGGCAACAACTCCTGCGGCTCGAACTCCATCGCCTACGGCTCGACCCGCGACCACCTCGTCCGCGCGCGGGGTTTTCTCGCGGACGGCTCGGAGGTGACCTTCGGCCCGCTGTCGAGCGACGAGTTCGCCGAGAAGTGCGCGGGGCCCGATTCCCTCGAGACGCAGATCTATCGGGGCATCCACGAGTTGCTCGGCAACCCCGCCAACCGCCGGCTCATCCGCGAGTCGTATCCGCGGCCGGAGGTCACCCGCCGGAACACGGGCTACGCCCTCGATGCCCTCATGGAGGCGGCCTGCTTCGACGACGTCTTCGACAGCCGCAGCACGCGGCCCTTCAATTTCTGCCGTCTGCTCGCCGGCTCCGAGGGCACGCTCTTTTTCGGCGTGGAGTATGAGCTGAGCCTGATTCCGCTGCCGCCGCCCGGGGCGCTCCTCGTCGTGCACTGCGCGACCGTGGATGAGGCGCTCCGCGCCACGCTCGTGGCCATGCGGCACCGGCGGAGGCACGACACAGCGCCGCCCGTTTCTGCGGCGCAGCTGGATCGCGAGTGTGTGCTCACCGGATGCGAACTCATCGACAAGAAAATCCTCGACTGCACGAAGGACAATGCCGAACAGTCGCGAAACCGCTCGTTCGTGGTGGGAGATCCCGGCGCGATCCTGGTCGTGGAAGTGAAGCACGCCGACCACGGGCTCGTGACGGCGAAACTGCGGGAGATCGAGGACGAACTCCGCGGTTCCAGGCTCGGGTATGCCTACCCCGTGCTCGGCGGTGCCGAAGGCGACAAGGTCTGGGAACTCCGCCGGGCCGGCCAGGGACTCGTGAACAACGTGCCGGGCGACGCGAAGCCGCGGGAGATCGTGGAAGACACGGCCGTGGCCGTCGAGGATCTGCCCGCCTACATCGCCGAGTTCGACCGCCTGCTCGCCGAGAAATATGGCATCGAATGCATCCACTACGCCCACGCCGGCGCGGGCGAACTGCACCTCCGGCCGCTCTTTGATCTCCGCACGCCCGCGGGGCTCGCGATGTTTCGCGACGTGGCCACCGACGTGGCCGCCCTCGTGAAGAAATACCGGGGAAGCTTGAGCGGCGAGCACGGCGATGGCCGGCTCCGCGGCGAATTCATCCGCACGATGGTGGGCGACGAGTGCTATGCGCTGCTCGAGCGGGTGAAGCGGCTCTTCGACCCGCAGGGCATCTTCAACCCCGGCAAGATCATCGACACGCCGCCGATGGACACGTCGCTCAGGATCCTGCCCGGCGAGCCGGAGCCGCACCACGAGACGGTGTTTCGGTTCGCCGACACCGGAGGCGTGCTCCGCGCGGCGGAGAAATGCTCGGGCGTGGGACAGTGCCGCAAGTCGGCCGCGATGGGGGGCACGATGTGCCCCAGCTATATGGCGACGCGGGACGAGCAGCACACCACGCGGGCGCGGGCCAACGTGCTGCGGCAGGCGCTCTCCTCGACCCGCGAGGCGGCCAACCCCTGGATACGGCCCGAGATCGCCGACGTGATGGATCTCTGCCTCTCCTGCAAGGCCTGCAAGAGCGAGTGCCCGTCGAACGTGGACATGGCTCGGCTCAAGGCCGAATGGCAGCAGCACCTGCACGACGTCCATGGCGTGCCGCTACGGAGCCGGTTGATCGCCGGTTCGGCCGCCGCGATGCGGTGGGCGAGCCTTGCGCCGTGGGCCTACAACATCGCCGTGTCGGCGCCGGGCGTGTCGCACGTGCTCAAGCGGTTCATGGGCTTCGCCGCCGGCCGGTCGCTGCCGCACCTGCATCGCATGACACTCACGGCATGGCTCAGGCACCGTGCAAAAAGGGGACAGGCACCTCGTGCTACGCACAACGAGCCAATCCCCGGGAACGGCCGCGTGCACCTGTTCGTGGACGAGTTCACCGACACGCTCGACGTGCCGCTCGGCATGAAGGCCGTTGAGCTTCTCGAAGCCCTCGGCTACGAGGTCGTGGTGCCCCGTCATGCCGATAGCGGCCGGGCGCAGTTGTCGAAAGGGCTCGTGCGGGAGGCCCGCGACCTTGCGGCCAAGAACGTCGAACTGCTCGCCGACGTGATCACCGACGAGGCGCCGCTGGTCGGCATCGAGCCCTCGGCCATCCTCGGATTCCGCGACGAGTATCCCGACCTCGTGCCGGAGCCGCTTGCGGCCGCCGCAAAGCGGCTGGCGGGGCGGACCTTGTTGATCGACGAGTTTTTGTCGCGGGAGGCGGCCTCCGGCCGGATCACGGCGGCGTCATTCACGGACGAACCTGCTCGGATCAGGCTCCACGGCCACTGCCACCAGAAGGCGCTCGCGTCGCTGGCCGCCACGGTGCAGGCGCTCTCCCTGCCGCAGAACTACTCCGTCGAGACAATTCCCAGCGGCTGCTGCGGCATGGCCGGCTCATTCGGCTACGAGCGCGAGCACTTCGAGCTTTCGATGCAGATCGGCGAACTGGTGCTCTTTCCCGCGGTCCGTGCGGCCGCGGCCGACGTGGTCATCGCCGCCCCGGGCACGAGCTGCCGCCACCAGATCAAGGATGGCACCGGTCGCACGGCCCTGCATCCGATCGAGATTCTGCACGCGGCGCTCGCATGAGCCGGTCACGGCTTCCCGATGCAGACGAGCTTTTCTTTCCGCAGGTCGCCCGTGCCGGTGACGACTCGCATGTAGATGCGATCACCGCAGATCGTTGGCGTCGCCCAGGATTCGTCGCCAAGCTTGTTGACGGCGAGCGACTCGAAGCGGCCGGGGCTCGCGCGGAATACATGCGTCTCCCCAGCCTCGCTCGACGCGAAGATTGTGTCGCCAAGCAGCACGGGCGACGCGCTGAAATTGCCGCCAAGCCGGTGCTTCCATCGCTCCTTCCCGGTGGCTGAATCCCAGCAGACGGCGATGCCGGCGTCGAGCACGCCGTAGAGGTGGCCGTCGTGGACGAGCATAGATGGAACGTACTCCCGCTCGCCGTTCTCCCAGTCGATCTTCGCCGAGCCGTCGGCCGCGACCGCCGACACGTGGTTTTTCGGATAGCCGCCCGACGTGAAGACCCGCTTCCCGTCGGTCACGGGCGTGGTGACACACTCTGTGGTCGCGCCCTCCCGCTCCCAGAGCGTGTCGCCGGTGGCCGGGTCGTAGCTGATCACCTTGTCGCAGCCGGTGAGGATCAGCTGATCGCGGCCAAACAGATGAAACACGATCGGTGAGGAGTAGTTTGGGAACGGCGGTCGTGCCTTTTTCCAGACGGCTGTGCCAGTGCGGCGATCGAGCGCGGCGACGGCGCCGCCCCCTTTGTGGTCGGCCGCTACCAGCACGGTCTCCTTATAAAGAAATGGCGACGCCCCATACCCTTGATGAATGAGGTAGTCGCAGAGCGTCGCCTGCCAGATCTGGTCGCCCACGAGCGACAGGGCGGTGATGACGACCGCATCGGAGGTCGGAAACGCGACGAACAGCCGCTCGCCGTCACAGGTGACGGAACTCGACGCGCCGGTCGAACGCGAGTTCTTCCACATCGCACCGCTGGCGTGCACCTGTTTCGTCCAGACGAGCCGGCCGCTGGCCCGGTCGAAGGCATAGACCGATTGGCTGCCGGCGGCTTCGTCGCAACTGGTGAGGTAGACGCGGTCGCCCACCATGCCCTCCGGCCGCAGGAGCGTGGCGGACGAAAAGAAAAAAAGGACGCCCATGCGCAGGATTTCGGGGTGCGGTCTCTCATCCACGCGATCGCCGCGAGCCCGCTCCTTTTGACGAAATAGCCGACCAAAACGGGCCATCCGTATGGGGTGTTGCCTGTCCATCTGGCTCTTGCGGCCTAAGGTCCGCGATGCGACAGTATCGAGCCCGGGGACCGGTTTTTCTGCGACCGTGACTCGGGAAGACCAACCGGACAATCGCTGACGCACCCACCGCGAGGAGAAGAAACGATGGCCAAGCATGCACGTACGACCCGCCGGGGATTCATCGGCACCACCGCCGCCGGGGCCGCTGCCGCCGCCGGCACCAGCCTGGTGCCTTACATCCCCTTCGCGGCGACCGCTTTCGCCAACCAGGAGGCCAACGACCGTCCCCGGATCGGCTGCATCGGCACCGGCTCCATGGGCTTGGGCGACGCGATCCAGCACGCCCAGTTCGGCGACATCCTCGCCGTCTGCGACGTCGACAAGGATCGGGCCGAACGGGCGAAGTACGACGTGCGGATCGGCAAGGGCAAGGCCGACGCCTACGGTGACTACCGCAAGGTGCTCGAGCGGCCCGACATCGACGTGGTGAGCATCGTCACCACCGACCACTGGCACGTGAAGATCGCGATCGAGGCTCTGCAGGCGGGCAAGCACGTCTTCTGCCAGAAGCCGCTCTCCCTCACGCTCGAGGAGAACCAACTCGCCCGGGCAGCGGCCGAGAAGTTTCCCAAGCTGCAGTTCTTCATCGGCACCCAGCAGCGGGCGCAGAAGGACCAGTTCTGCCGCGCGGTCAACATCGTCCACAAGGGACTGCTCGGCGAGATCAAGAAGGTCACGGCCAGCATCAACGGCAGCCCCACCGGCGGCCCCTTTCCGATCGAGAATCCGCCCGGCGGTCTCGACTGGGACATGTGGCTCGGCCAGGCGCCCAAGGTGCCCTTCCGCAACCGCCGCTGCCATTACGAATTCCGGTGGTGGTACGAGTATTCGGGCGGCAAGTTCACCGACTGGGGCGCGCATCACGTCGATATCGCGCAGTGGGCGCTCAAGGAAGACACGAAGGGCAAGGGGCCGATCGAGATCAACGGCGTCGATGCCAAGCACCCGGTGCCGTTCAAGGACGGCTATCCGACCGTCGACGACGAATACAACACGGCCTACGACTTCGCCGTGCCCTGCAAGTTTGCCAGCGGCGTGGAACTGATCGTCACCAGCCGTGGCGACAACGGCATCCTCTTCGAGGGCACGAAGGGCCGGCTGTTCGTCAACCGCTCCAAGATCACCGGTACGCCGATCGAGGAGGGCTGGGACAAAGACACGTTCGGCGATGAGGACTTGAAGACGCTCTACAAGGGCAAGCCGTTCGAGGGACACAAGCAGAACTTCTACCGCTGCATCCGCGAGGGTGGCCTGCCGGTGTCGGACGTCTATAGCCACATCATCGCGATGAACACCTGCCACCTGGCGGCGATCGCGGCCCGGCTCGGCCGCACGATCAAGTGGGACCCGGCCGCCGAAAAGATCGTCGGCGACGATCAGGCAGCCGCCTTCGCTTCGCGGAAGCCTCGCGAAGGCTTCGAAATCCCGCGGGTGTAGAGCCCGCTCACGCGGCGTGCCGTGTTCACCCAGGAAGCCCTCGGCGAAGAGCGGTGCGAGGCAGCCCCAGACTGATGCCGGCCGCGATCGCGGCTAGCACAGCCGCTGGATCGACATCGTTGGCCGGCCGGCCCGCGGCTGCCGTCTGCAGGAGGTCGGCGAGCGACGCCACCGCCGTCGTGACCTCGCCATCCTCGTGGACCACGTCGCCGTCGCGGACGGCGATCCGCCATCCGGTCTTCCGCTGTGTGGCCGTCGCTCCGGCCGCGGCGACCGTGACGACGGTCCGGCCGCTGCCGGTGACGAGGTCGAGGAGCGCCGGATCCATGGCGCCGGGCATCACGATCGTGCCGTCGTCGGCGACGGCGTGGATCATTGCCTCGACGACCGGCAGCGGGGGGCCGTCGGTGGCCGGCGGCGGAAGCAGCACGAGCGCGTCCCAGCGATCCGTGGGCAAGCCCCGAGCCGCCACCGATCGCCAGTCGAGTTCGAACACGGCGGCATCGATCTCCGGCGAGACGAGGAGATCGCGGGCGGCGTCTGCCGTGGTGTGGGAGTCCGCCGAGCTTTGCCAGCCCGCCACCCATTTGCCGTCCGAGCAGGTGAGCCCCGGCGTGTGGCCGGCCGCCCGCAGCCAGCGCTCGAGGACGACCGCGGCACCGGAACCCATCCCGCCCATGAACGCCGCGATCGGGATCCTGCCGGTTTCGCCGGCGCCAAAGAGTTCGGCCACGATCGCCTCGCCCACCGGCTGCCCCGGCCCCTGCGAGGGCTTTGCGTGGATCATCAACTGCGGGCCGGCGTTGACCTCGCAGACGGCCGCCCGCTGCTCGCGAGGTGGCCGGTCGATATCCCTCGCGATCAGGTCGATGCCGGCGATGTCGAGGCCGACCGTCCGCGCCGCCCGCACGGCCGTCGCGGCCATCTCCGGATGCACGCTCGCCGTGACGTCGAGGCCGTGCGTGCCGATCTGCCGCACGAGCACGCGGCGTCCCTCCGCGGGGACCGTTTCCGGCGTCACTCCCTCCTGATCGAGTTGTGCCAGCACGGTGGCGTCGAGTTCCACCGTCTTGTTCGGCATCGCCGCCGAGCGGCCACGACGCGGATCGGAGTTGATCTGGAGGTCGATGAGGGCTGCGATCGTCCGCTGGCCGTCGCCGGTGACGAACAGGTGCTCTCCCTTGGCACAGGCCACCATCCGGCCGCCGACCACGAGGAGGCGGTGTTCGACACCGGGGACGCACTGCTCGACGACGACCGTCTGATCTCGCCGTCCCTCCTGCGACGCAACCGGAAAGGCGCGTTCGACCTCCTCGCGGGTGGTCAGGTTCAGGAACACGCCCCGGCCGTGGTTGCCGTCGGCTGGCTTGACAACGACGGGCAGGCCGACTGCCTGCGCGGCCTCCCAGGCCTCCGCGGCCGACGAGACGACGCGACCAAGAGGCACCGGCACGCCCGCGGCGGCGAGCACGTCCTTCGTCAATTGCTTGCCGACCGCAATGCCCTCCGCGATCGACGACGTGCGATCGGTCACCGCGGTCCAGATGCGGCGTTGGCGGACGCCCTGACCGAACTGCACCAGGCAATCCCTGCCGAGCCGACGCCAGGGAATCCCGCGGGCGACCGCGGCCTGAACGATCAGCATCGTGCCCGGACCGACGCAGACATCGTCGGCGATCGACGTCAACCGCTCGACGAGCGGCGCGAGGTCTGGCAGGTCTTCCGCGGCCGCGCGGTCGAGGATTTCGGCGGCCTCGCGGAGGCAGGCCTCGACGAGCACTGGATCATGGGCCTCCAGCACGATCCGAAACAGTCCGGGCGTGCCCGCGTCCGTCACCTGCAGGAACGTCGTCGCCGGTTGGCGGGCTTCGGTCTGCAGGGCGAGTGCGATCTGTCCGAGCAGTCGTGGCCGATCGGTGCCGGCCGGTTTTCCTTCCGTCGGGCCGGTCGATGCGAGGTCGCCGAACAGCCGCCGCCGCGTGGGCAGGGCGGCGTCGATCCTGGCCACGGCAACCGCCAGCCCTCCCGGCTGCTGCTCACCCAACCGGATGGTCGCGTCGTAAACCTCCGCCCCGGCCGCCCAGATGTTGGGCGCCCACACATGCCTTCCTGCGCAGATTTCCATGCCGCCTGTTTCCGCAACGATTGTCGCCGATCCGCCCAAGACTGTATCGACCCGGAACCGAAGCTATACTAGAGGACGTTGAATACCGGACGCCAGTCGATGGTCGTCCGATACCGCCGATCGATCGCCCGGACCGAGCCACCGAATGGTGTCTCGCGGTGGCGGTCCGCGTCAGGCTCGTGCCGAGGGCATCCCTGGCGGCGAAGCGGGTGTTTTCCTAAGGAGCGATCCTATGGTGCACAGCTTTGCGGGCCGGTGCTGCTCCGCGGTGATGGCCGCGGCCGCGTGTTGCTGGGCCGCGTCGGGAGCGGCCGCGACACCGGTATCGTTCAACCGCGACATCCGCCCGATCCTCTCCGACAACTGCTTCTCGTGCCACGGCCCCGACTCGAGCCACCGGCAGGCCGACCTGCGGCTCGACACCCGGGACGACGCCGTGGCGGCCGGCGCGATCGTGCCGGGCAAGCCCGCCGAAAGCACGCTCGTCTCGCGGATCAACTCGGACGACTCCGGCGCACTGATGCCGCCGCCGGAATCGCACAAGAAGCTCGACGCGAAGCAGAAGGAACTGCTCGCCCGGTGGATCGAGGAGGGGGCCGAATACCAGAAGCACTGGGCCTACGAGCCGCCCCGGAAGGCCGAGGTGCCCGCCGGCGTGAACGGCGTCGATCATCTCGTCCAGCAGCGGCTCGCGGCAGTCGGCCTGCGGCCGTCGCAGGAGGCCGATCGACGGACGCTCGTCCGCAGGCTGTCGTTCGACCTGCTCGGACTGCCACCCACGTCCGACGAGGTCGACGCTTTCGTCGGCGACACACGGCCGGACGCCTACGTGTCGCTGGTCGACCGGTTGCTTGCCAGCCCCCACTACGGCGAGAAGATGGCGATCGGCTGGCTCGATGTCGTCCGGTTCGCCGACACGATCGGCTATCACAGCGACACCCCGCGAAATGTCTGGCCCTACCGCGACTGGGTCATCAGGAGCTTCAACGACAACCAGCCGTTCGACCAGTTCACGATCCATCAGGTGGCCGGCGACCTGGTGCCGGACGCAAGCCAGGAGACGCGGCTGGGTTCGGCGTTCAACCGGCTGCTGCTCACGACCGAGGAGGGGGGCGCGCAGCCCAAGGACTACGAGGCGAGGATGCTCACCGACCGGGTCCGCGCGATCGGCGCGGCGTGGCTCGGCCAGACCACAGGCTGCGCGCAATGTCACGATCACAAGTTCGACCCGTTCACGACCCGCGATTTCTATGCGCTGGGCGCGTTCTTCGCCGACATCAAAGAGCCGATTATCGGTCATCCGGAAGACGGGATGATCGTCGGCACGCCGGAGGAGCATAAGCGGCTGGCGGAGCTCGACGCCGCCCTCGCCGAGGCGAAGAAGAGGTTCGAGGCGATCGTGCCGCAGCTCGACGCCGCGCAGCAGCAATGGGAGGCCGACCTCGTCGCCTACAACGTGACGTTGCCCGAGCTCGCCGTGGATGCCCACGCGACCGACGCGGAGAAGAACGCCGCCAAACAGGTGGCGGCGAGCCTCGCCAAGGAGGCGGCCAAGCGGGATGGCAACGACAAGAACAGGGTGCGGGACTATTTCCGGGCGAAGGCCACGAAGCTGTTCCAGGCGGAGCGGGAAGGCCTGGTGCAGGCTGAGAAGGACCGCAAGGAGTTCTACGAGCCGCTGGCCAAGTGCCTCGTCAGCGTCCACTCCAACACGCCGCGGACCGTCCGGATCCTGCCACGCGGCAACTGGATGGACGAGACGGGCGAGGTGATGAAGCCGGCGCTCCCGGCCTACCTGCCACGGCCGACGATCGAGGGGCGTGAGCCGAACCGCCTCGACCTGGCGCGGTGGCTCATTGCGCGCGACAACCCGCTCACCGCTCGGGTCGTGATGAACCGGCTGTGGAAGCAGTTCTTCGGGACCGGGCTCTCGAAGGTACTCGATGACCTCGGTGCCCAGGGCGAGCCGCCCGCCAACCCGGAACTGCTCGACTGGTTGGCCTGCGAATTCATCGATTCCGGGTGGAATATGAAGCACATGGTCCGCACGATCGTCACGAGCGCGACCTACCGGCAGACCTCGGTCGCTTCGCCCGCACTGGCCGCCTCCGATCCGCTCAACCGCGAGTTGGCACGGCAGTCGGCCTTCCGCGTCGATGCGGAGTGCGTCCGCGATGCGGCGCTCTCCGTCTCGGGTCTGCTCGTCCGCAGGATCGGCGGACCGAGCGTGAAGCCCTACCAGCCCGAAGGCTACTGGGAGAATCTGAACTTTCCGGTGCGAACCTATCCGGCCGACACGGGAGAGAAACAGTATCGCCGTGGTCTCTACACCTGGTGGCAGCGGTCGTTCCTGCATCCGAGCATGCTCGCCTTCGACGCGCCGAGCCGCGAGGAATGCTGCGCCGAGCGGAATCGTTCAAACATCCCGCAGCAGGCGCTCGTGCTGCTGAACGACCCCAGCTATGTCGAGGCCGCGAGGAGCCTCGCGGCCCGCATCCTCACGGAGTGCGATGGCTCCGCCGAGGAACGCGTGGCGTGGGCCTGGCGGCAGGTCTTGCAACGGCTGCCGCGGGTGGAGGAACTGGAGACGGTGATGCCGCTGGTGCGGGAGCATCTGGCCCATTACAAGGCGAGCCCCGCCGCGGCCGACGAGTTGTTGAAGACGGGGCTCGCTCCGGCGCCGGCCGACCGAGACAAGGCGGAGTTGGCCGCCTGGACCCACGTGGCCCGCGTGCTCCTGAATCTCCACGAAACGATCACGAGGCCGTAATCATGGAAGCCATGCAGATTCACGAGCACAACGCGATCGCCCGGCGGGCGTTCCTCGGACGGACGGCGCAGGGCGTGGGGGCCGTGGCGTTGGCGTCGCTTTCTTCCCCCCGCCTGCTGGAGGCCGCGCCGCTCCGCGGCGTGCTCGAGCAGCCGCCGCTGCCGCAGAAGGCGAAGCGGGTGATCTGGCTGAGCATGGCCGGCGGGCCGTCGCACCTCGAGACGTTCGATCACAAGCCGAAGCTGGCGGAGCTCGACGGCAAGCCGATGCCCGAAAGCATGACGAAGGGGCAGCAGTTGGCGCAGCTGCAGGGCCAGAAGCTCGTCTGTTTCGGCCCGCAGCACCCCTTCTCGAAGATGGGGCCCAATGGCACGGAGATCTGTTCCCTCTTTCCCCACATCGGCTCGGTGCTCGGCGACATCTGCCTGATCCGGTCGATGACGACCGATGCCATCAATCACGATCCGGCCCACATGTTCATGAACACGGGCTCGCAGATTGCGGGCCGGCCGAGCATGGGCGCCTGGGTGACCTACGGCCTGGGGAGCGACGCGGCCGATCTGCCGGGCTTCGTGGTGCTCACCTCGCTGGGCAAGGGGGGGCAGAACCAGCCGATCGCCGCCAGGCAGTGGTCGAGCGGCTTTCTGCCGAGCCGGTATCAGGGCGTGCAGTTGCGAAGCAAGGGAGACCCGGTGCTCTACCTCGGCAATCCGGCGGGCGTCACGCGGGAGCGGCAGGGGGCCGACATCGGCGCGATCAACGCCCTCAACGCCCAGCACGACGCGTTGACAGGGGATCCCGAGATCGCCACGCGGATTGCCCAGTATGAAATGGCCTTCGCCATGCAGGCGAGCGTGCCGGAGCTGATGGACACGAAGGGGGAGAGTCCGAAGACGCTCGAACTCTACGGCTGCCAGCCCGGTGACGGCTCGTTCGCCTCGAATTGCCTGCTCGCGCGGCGGCTGGCGGAGCGGGGCGTGCGGTTCATCCAGCTCTACCACAAGGACTGGGACCACCACGGGGGCGTCAAGGATGGCGTGAAGTTCAAGGCGGAGGAGATCGACCGGGCCTGCATGGCGTTGATCACCGACCTCAAAGACCGTGGCATGCTCGACAGCACGATCATCGTCTGGGCGGGTGAGTTCGGACGGACGCCGATGTCGCAGGGAGGCAATGGCCGCGACCACCACAACAAGGCGATGAGCGTCTGGCTGGCCGGCGGCGGAATCAAGGGCGGGCTCGTGCATGGTGCGAGCGACGAGCTGGGCTACGCGGCCGTGGAAAACGTCTGCACGGTCCACGACCTCCATGCCACGATGCTGCACCAGCTCGGCATTCAGCACGACGCCTTCAGCGTGAAGTTTCAGGGGCTCGACGCCAAGCTCACCGGCGTCGAGGGAGCCAAGGTCTTGAAGGAGATCCTGGCATGAATCGCTGCCGTACGCCGCCGTTCTTCGCCGCCGTGGCGATAGCCTGCGTCGGGCTGTCGAGCCTCGTGCTGGCCACGCCGTCGATCGCTGCCGATCCGGCTCCGTCGTTCACCCGCGACATCAAGGGGATCCTCTCCAATCGGTGCGTCCGGTGTCACGGTCCGGACGCCGGATCGCGGCATGGCGGCGGCGATGGCGGATTGCGGCTCGACACGTTCGCCGGTGCCACGGCCGACCTCGGCGGCCATGCCGCCATCGTGCCCGGAAGGCCGGAGGAGAGTGAGATCATAGCCCGGATCACTTCCGACGATCCCGATCTCGTGATGCCGCCGCCCGATGCGGGGGAGCGGCTGCCGGCGAAGCAGGTCGACCTGTTGAAACGCTGGATCGCCGCCGGTGCGACCTACGAGCCGCACTGGGCGTATGTCCCGCCGCCGCGGCCGGCGGTGCCGGCGGTGAAGGACGCAGCCTGGCCGAAGAACGACATCGACCGGTTCATCCTGGCGCGGCTCGAGGCGGAGGGGCTCGCGACGCAGCGCGAGGCCGACCGCGCGACGCTCGCCCGCCGGCTCGCGCTCGACCTGACGGGGTTGCCACTCTCGCCCGAGGAAGTCGATGCCTTCGTGGCGGACCGGGCTCCCGACGCCGTCGAACAGCTCGTCGACAGGCTGCTCGCCCACGACGGCTACGGCGAGCACATGGCCCGGCAGTGGCTCGATCTCGCCCGCTATGCCGACAGCGCCGGCTACGCCGACGATCCGCCGCGGACGATCTGGGGTTGGCGAGACTGGGTGGTCAGGGCGTTCGACGCCAACATGCCGTTCGACGAGTTCACGGTCCGTCAGATCGCCGGTGACCTCCTGCCGAACGCGACGCTCGACGACCGCGTCGCCACGGGCTTCCACCGCAACACGCTCACCAACAGCGAGGGCGGCACGATCGACGAGGAGTTTCGGACGGTAGCGATCGTCGACCGGGTGAACACCACGATGAGCACCTGGATGGGCACGACGATCGCGTGCTGCCAGTGCCACGACCACAAGTACGACCCGCTCTCGCAGCAGGAATACTTCGGGCTCTACGCGATCCTGAACAACACCGCCGACGAGGACCGCAAGGACGAGACTCCCGTCGTGCGCATTCCGTGGGAGCCGATCGATTCCCGCCGGGCGGCGATCGAGCAGGAGATCGCGGAGATCGAACGCCAGGTCCCGCCGCCCGCCAAGGGCGTCACCGAACCGCCGGAGTTCCGGCCGGTCCGCGACCTGGTCAAGAACCTGCGGCGGAAGCTCGACGACGAGAAGCCTGCCAGCGTGCCGGTGCTCGAGGAGCTGGCGGGCGACAAGCGACGCGTGACGAAGCTCCAGCACCGCGGCAACTGGCAGGATCTGGGTCCCGTGGTGGCCGAGGGCGTGCCGGCGGTGTTTCCGCGGCCGGAGGTGCCAGAGGCGGGGCGTCTGGATCGCATGCTGCTGGCGAAGTGGCTCGTCGATCCGCGGAATCCGCTGACGGCCCGCGTGGTTGCCAACCGTCTCTGGGAACGGCTCTTCGGCATCGGCATCGTGTCGACGAGCGAGGAGTTCGGCAGCCAGGGGGAACTGCCCAGCCATCCGGAGCTGCTCGACTGGCTGGCATGCGAACTGGTTGATCGCGACTGGGATCTCAAGGCGATCATCCGGCTGATGGTCACGAGCGCCGCCTACCGACAGACCTCGCGGGCCACCCCCGAACTCATCGCCCGCGATCCGGAGAACAGGCTCGTGGCCTGCGGACCCCGTGTGCGGCTGTCGGCGGAGGTGATCCGTGACCAGGCGTTGGCGGCGGCGGGGCTGCTGTCGCGGAAGAAGGGGGGGCCGAGCGTGCATCCCCCGCAGCCGAATCTCGGCTTGAACGCGGCCTTTGGCGGCGGCATCGACTGGAAGACGAGCGCCGGCGAGGACCGCTACCGTCGTGCCCTCTACACGACCTGGCGGCGGAGCAACCCCTATCCGTCGATGGCCACCTTCGACGCGCCGAGTCGCGAGGTCTGCACCGTCCGCCGGCCGCGGACCAACACGCCGCTCCAGGCGCTCGTCACGCTCAACGACCCCGTCTATGTCGAGGCGGCCCAGGCCCTCGCCCGGCGGATGGTGCGGGAAGGGGGCTCGACCGTGCCCGAGCGTGCTGTGCGCGGCTTCCGGCTCGTGCTCGCCCGCCAGCCGAGCGCGCCTGAGATCGACCGGCTCGTCAGGCTCTTCGACGAGGCGTGGGCGGGATTCAAAAACGATCCCGGTGAGGCGAAGAAGTTGGCCACCGATCCGCTCGGCCCCGTGCCGGCCGACCTGACGATCGGGATCGAAGAGCTGGCCGCGTGGACGGTCGTCGCGAACGTGATCCTGAACCTCGACGAAACTTTCATGTGCCCCTGACTGGAGAGCGATCCATGGATCCGATCTTCGAACATAGGCTCCTCGCCACCCGTCGGCACCTGCTTGGCAGCATGGCCGGCGGCATCGGCGCGATCGCGATGCGCGACCTGCTGGCCGCCGGTACGCCGGTGCCGGCAGTGGCAGCCGACCCCATGGCGTCGAGGCAGCCGCCGCTGCCTGCCAAGGCCAAGCGGATGATCGTCATTCATCTCACGGGTTCGCCGCCTCACCTCGACCTCTACGACCACAAGCCGGAACTGGTGAAGCACGACGGCGAGGACTGCCCTGCCGAGACGATCGCGGGCAAGAAGTTCGCCTTCACGAGCGGCACGCCCAAGCTGCTGGGAACACCGCGGAAGTGGGTCCGCTGTGGCGAAAGCGGCATGGAGCTCTCCGACGCGATCCCGAACCTCCACCGCGTGGCTGACAAGCTGTGCCTCGTGAAAAGCATGTTCACCGACCAGTTCAATCACGCGCCGGCGGAGCTGATGGTCTACACCGGCAGTCCGCGTGCGGGTCGGCCGAGTCTCGGCAGCTGGGCGACCTACGGCCTCGGCAGCGAGAACGCCAACCTGCCCGGGTTCGTGGTGCTCATCTCGTCGGGCGTGCAGCCCAATGGCGGCACGAGCAGTTTTGGGTCGGGGTTTCTGCCGAGCGTGTACCAAGGGGTGCAGTGCCGCTCGAAGGGCGACCCGGTGCTCTATGTCTCGGATCCGCCCGGCATGGACCGGGCGCTGCGTCGTGCCAGCCTCGATGCCCTCAGAGACTTGAACGAACTGCAGGCGCAGGAACTCGGCAATCCCGAGACCGTCACCCGGATCGCGCAGTATGAACTCGCCTTCCGGATGCAGGCGAGCGTTCCGGAGGTGATGGACATTTCAAAGGAGCCGCAGGCGGTGCTCGACGCCTACGGCGCGAAGCCGGGGAGCCCGAGCCTGGCCAACAACTGCCTGCTGGCGCGGCGACTCGTCGAGCAGGGAGTGCGGTTCGTGCACCTCTTCGACTGGGGCTGGGATTTCCACGGCACCGGTCCGCAGGAGGACATCCGCGACGGCCTCACGAAGAAAGGGGCCACGTTCGACAAGCCCGCGGCGGCGCTCATCGAGGATTTGGAGCAGCGGGGGATGCTCGACGACACGCTCGTGCTCTGCACGGGCGAATTCGGTCGCACACCGTTCCGCGAGGGCCGCACGTCTGGCGGAGGAGTGCTCGGCCGCGATCACTACCCCGACTGCTATTCCGTCTGGATGGCGGGCGGGGGGGTGAAGCCGGGATACGTTCATGGCGAGAGCGATGAGCTCGGCTTCAAGACCGTCCGCGATCAGGTGCACATCCACGATTTGCAGGCCACGATCCTACACCTGCTCGGCTTCGACCACACGAAGCTGACCTACCGCTTCCAGGGCCGAGATTTCAGGCTCACCGATGTGCATGGGCATGTGGTGAAGAGCATGCTCGCCTGAGTGCCGGGCGGGATGCCCGGCTGAGCACCAGCGACCTGCGGTCGCCCAGCAAAAGGCGGCAGGATGCCGCGGTTTTGCGTGCAGACAGCCGTGCATGGGCATGTGGTGAAGAGCATGCTCGCCTGAGTGCCGGGCGGTGCTCGCCGCGGCGGGCTGCGGTGCGTATGCTGTCGTCATGTCCAGACCTTCCATCACGCTCGTTTGGTTTCGTCACGACCTCCGTTTGGATGACAATCCAGCCCTGGCCGCGGCCGCTGCAAGGGGCGGGATCGTGCCCGTGTTCATCTGGGCGCCCGAGGAGGAAACGCCATGGGAGCCCGGGGCCGCGTCCCGGTGGTGGTTGCACCAGTCGCTCGAGAAGCTGTCACGCGACCTGGAAAAGGCCGGCAGCCCGCTCGTGATCCGACGCGGGCCTTCGCTCGACGCGCTGCGGTCGCTCACGCGAGAATTCGCCGCCACGCACGTCTCCTGGAACCGCCGGTACGAGCCGGCCGTCATCCGTCGCGACACGGTGATCAAGAAGGCGCTGACGGACGACGGGCTTGCGGTCGAGAGCTTCAACGGCTCCCTGCTCTACGAGCCGATGCAGGTCGCCACGAAGGAGGGCAAGCCGTATCAGGTGTTCACTCCCTTCTGGCGGGCTCTCTTGGCCCGTGACGAGCCGGCCGGGCCGCTGGCCGCACCCCGAAAGCTCCATGCCGCCCCGGCGACCGGAAAGGCTGGTGGGAAAACGCTCTCGATCGACTCGCTCGGGCTGCTCCCTGCGATCGACTGGGCCGGCACGATGCGGACGGTGTGGACGCCTGGAGAGGATGGCGCGCGGCAGCGGCTGAAGACGTTCATCGCCCGCGGCGTCGCCAGCTATGGGACGGAACGCGATCGGCCCGACCACGACGGCACGAGCGCCCTGAGCCCGCACCTTCACTTCGGCGAGGTGTCGCCGCGGCGGGTCTGGCATGCCGTGCGGGAGGCCGTGGGCGGCACGCCCGCAGCCAGGATCACCGGCAGCCCGGAGGTGTATCTGCGGGAGTTGGGCTGGAGGGAATTTGCCAACCACCTGCTCTACCACTTTCCGCACACGACCGACGCCCCGCTCCGTGCCGACTATGCCCGGTTTCCCTGGGTGAACGATCCCGTGGGGCTCCGCGCCTGGCAGCGTGGCAGGACGGGTTTTCCCATCGTCGACGCCGGCATGCGGCAGCTCTGGGCCACCGGCTGGATGCACAACCGCGTGCGGATGATCGTGGCGAGTTTCTTGGTCAAGGATCTCAGGGTCAGCTGGCTGGAGGGGGCGAGGTGGTTCTGGGACACGCTCGTCGACGCCGATCTCGCCGCCAACACGCTGGGCTGGCAATGGGCCGCCGGCTGCGGCGCGGATGCGGCCCCCTATTTCCGGATCTTCAATCCCACGAGCCAGGCGGAGAAGTTCGACCCCGAGCAGGCCTACGTGCGGAAGTGGGCCGGGCTGGGCGACGAGTACCCCGAGCCCATCGTGGATCACGCGGTGGCCAGGAAGCTGGCCCTCGAGGCGCTGAAGAAGATGTCGGTCGGCAGGAAATAGGCTCGCGATTCCCCACTCGCCGTGGCCGCGTCGGCCGCCTTATTTCTTCTGCTTCTTCTCCAGGTCGGAGATCGCCGACCGCACGAGGGCGACGATCTTTTTCTGTGAGCCCGGCTCCGGCACCTTGTCGGCAGCCTTGTCGGCCTCCTTGAGCAGCGCCAGCGCCTGCTTCGAGTTGCCAGTGGCGTTCCTTGCGTTGCCCACCGCCAGCAGCGCGTAGGCTTTCCCTTCCGCGCGGGTGATGCTCTTGGCAGCAGTTTCCGCCTCCTCCAGGAGCTTTTCCGCCTCCTTGTTCTTGCCGGTCTGGGCCTGCACGCCCGCCGCCGCCGCGAGTGCCTCCGCCTTGGCCCGGGGCTCCTCGAGGGTTTTGGCCGCCTCCAGGAGTTTGTCCACCACGTCGCTGGCGGCGTCAGCCAGCCCGCTGCGGGTGTACCCAAGGGCGACGGCAGCGAGCGCATCGGCGCGGAACCGCTGCTCGACGTTCTCCGCCGCGGCAGAGGCCTTGAGGAGCATCTCCCGCGCCTCCTTGGGGTCGGTGTTCGCCTTGTAAATCGCCCCGGCCTCGGCGAACAGCTTGGCCTTGCGGGCCGGGTCCTCGATCATGTCGACCAGACCGCAGGCCAAGGAGAGGGCTTCCCGGGCAGGTTTGCGGTCGCCGATCTCGGCCAGAAAGCCGGCGATATCGATCAGCCGCGGCGCGAAGACGTTGGCATCACCCTCGCCCTTCACTTTCTCCAGCGCCTTTCCAGCCGTCGCCTTCGCACCGGCCTCGTCATTGGCCGCGAACTGCGCCTTGGCCACCTTCAGGAGTGCTGCCGCCTGACGATCGGGAGTCTTTTCCTTCTCCGCGTTCGTCAGCCGCTGCTCGATCGTGAGGGCGGGTTTCTTCTTCGTGCCGCAGCCCACCGCGGGGAGGAATGCCGTCAGGCCCACTGCCATGACGAGACAGCGGTGAATCGAGCCAAACTGGCGCATGGGTGGCAACTCCGGGAAGCGGCGGCGGTCTGTCTTGAATCGACGGCGGTCAGGCATCGTCGACACTGGAAACCATCAGAACTTCAGGCGGGCTCGTGACAGGCGGGAATGCGTCTCCGCCATGAGGTCGTCTTCTGCAGACTCGTCCTCCGCCTCGTAGGTCGCGGAGAACCGCAGGTATGCGCCGCAGTCGTCCCACGGCACGGTCGAGATCGACAGGTCGTGGATCAGGAACTGGCTGGCATCCTGCGCCGTGGCGAAGACGCGGTCGCCCGCACCCTTGGGGCTTTTCGTGTACAGGAAGTAGGTGCCTCCCGGCATGTCGCATTCAAACCCGACGGCCCGCAGCACGCCGACGAGTTTCTCGAGGCGACGTCGGTACTTCTCGCGGACCAGCCGCGGGATCTCCGGGTCGCCGAGCGCCGCCGCCCCCGCCTTTTGGATTGCCATGAACTGGCCGGAGTCGCAGTTGTCCTTCACGTCGGCGAAGGCCCGCACGATCTTTTCGTGCCCGCACACCCAGCCGAGCCGCCAGCCGATCATGTGGAAGCCCTTCGACATCGAGTGGACCTCGACCCCTACCTCCTTCGCGCCATCGACCGACAGAAACGAGAGCGGCTGGTCGTCGTAGGAGAGCATGATGTGGGCGGCGTCCTGCACCACGATGATCCGGTGCTTGTGAGCGAAGTCGACCACCTGCTCGTAGAATTTCCGTGTCGCTGTCTTGCCGGTGGGGCTGTTGGGGTAGCAGAGGACGAGCAGTTTGGTCCGCTCGAGCACGGCCGCCGGGATGCCGGCCAGGTCGGGGAAGAAATCATGTTCCGGCACGAGCGGCAGCTTGTGGACCTCGCCGCCGAACCAGCGGGTGGCCGTCCCCGCCACCGGGTAGCCGGGCACCGTCATCAGCGTGACATCGCCGGGATCGATGAACGCCGCCGGCAGCATCGCGTAGGCGGTCTTCGAACCGATGCAGTGGTTGATCTCCGTGACGGGGTCGAGGCCGACCCCGAACTCCCGCTGCATGAATTTTGCGACGGCTTCCTTGTAGACGGCGATGCCGTTGTCGGCGTAGCCCCGGTTTTCCGGGCGATCGACCTCCCGTTTCATCACGGTGCGGACGCTTTCGGGAGCCATCTCGTCGTTCTCGCCGATGCCGAAGTCGAGCATCCGGCGTTCGGGGTGCTCGGCGAGGGCCTGCCGTTTGGCCCGCTTGATGAGTTCGAACTTGTAGATCTCGTTCCCCTTGCCGTAGGCCGCGCCGCCGATCCGTTGGGCGAAGAGGTCCTGGAACCAAGGGTCGGCGGCCGGTGCAGCGGGAATCGTCGAGGGTGTGGCCATGAAGAAGCGGTGGAGAGTGGCGGTGGAGGGGCGGAATTCGAGAGAGCGGTTCGCAGCCTGCGCGGCGACTCCGGGGCCGCCAGTATAGGAAAGGTCGGCGGGAGAGCGATCCCTGACGATGGCCGCCCGGAAGAGGGGGGGTGGCGAGGCCGGCGGACTTCGGTCGCGGGGGCGGAAAAGCGGCGTTTTGGGCCGTTATTTTCACAATTTGATTCGGCCGCGACCCCTGTGTGGACTAGAAGGACAAGGAGTTCACCACCATGCCCACCAGCGCGACCATCCCAGGAGCCTTCGGACCGTTCGACGGCGACTTCGATCCGTTCGAGGATGACGAGGACGTGGGGGTCTTGATCCCGCTGGAGTAGCGCCGGACGGCCCGCCACCGGCTCCTGCTAGCCCTTGCGGTGCCTGATGGCCGCCGCCGCCCGCCGCCGCGTCTCGATGGCCTCGCCGATCTCGGCTGCCAGGCCGCTCGAACGCTCGAGGCATTCCGCCATCAGGCTGGCAGCGAATGCGACGACCGTGACGTCGGTTTCCGCGACCACCCGCACCTCACTGGGCCGGCCCGCGGTGATCGTCGCCTCGCCGTAGAAATCCCCGGGTCCCAGGCTGGCAAGCGGCATCTCCCGGCCCCCGGCGTCGGCGGCCGACAGGGTGGCCTTCCCATCCACGACGAGGGCGAAGCCATGGTGGGTGGCGCCGTAGGGAAGCATCTCTTCGCCCGCTGAAAATGTGAGCACATGGGCGGTCTGGCGGTCGGCCTCGGTGGTGCCTGGTCTATCAGCCGCCCCCGCCCGGTCAGCCGCCGGCTGCTGCCGGGGCCGCGTGGACGCGAGCAAGGCTTCCCGGACGTGCCGATACCGCGGAAACCGCTCGAGGAGCTGCTCCGGCGTGGGGGCGGGGGGCGAGGGGGACTCGCCGTGCCGGTATTGCACGGCGATCGGGAAGGGGATCTGGAGGCCGTGGCGGCGGGCGACGTACCAGATCCGGCTGAGAATGGCGTCCCGGACCGGCAGCACGTCTTCGTAGCGGGCGACGGTGAAGAACAGCCGGTAGGTGATCGAGAAGTCGCCGTAGTTGAGCGTGTGGACCTCCGGCGCGGGCTGCCGCAGGACGCCCGGCGTGGACTCGAGCAGTTCCAGCATCGCCTGTTTCACGATATTGGGCGGATGGTCGTAGGAGAAGCCCATGTCGTAGGTCTCGGTACGTTCGAGCGTGGGCCGCGACAGGTTGCTGAACGACTGCTTGTAGAGCGTGACATTGGGAATGATCCGCATCTCATGGAGGAGCGTCTCGATATGCACGCTTCGCCAGTTGATCTCGATCACCTTGCCGGTCGTGCCGTCCGCGATCAGCCAGTCGCCGATGGCGAGCGGCCGCTCGAGCAGCAGCATCAGCCCCGACACGATGTTGCCGAGCGGTTCCTGGAGCGCGAGGCCGATCACGATGCTGCCCAGCCCCAGGGCCGTGAGCGCGCCCGAGATCTCCTGCTTCCAGACCTGGGAATAGATGATGGCGGCGCCGATGGCGATCAGGATGGTCCGTGTCAGGTCGCGGAGCAGCTTCGGCACGCGTTCTTGCCATGAGCCCCGCCGTACCGCCCCGAAGACGCCGTCGTTGATGAACGCAAGCGCCGCGTAGAGCACGCAGAGCCAGAAGCAGGTCTTCACCAGCCGCACGAAGACGTCTTCGGCCGGCAGCCGCCAGACATCCGTCACGAACAGCATGACGGCGAGGGCGGGTACGACGAAGTTCCGCAGGGCCCGGAGTGTCGGCGTGAGCGGCCACTGCCGCCGCTGTCCGGAATTGATCAATTCCGTGAGCACGAGCAGCAGCAGGGGAAAGCCCACCACCAGCACCGCCGCCGGCACCAAGGGAAGCGTCACGAGGTTGGCTGGATCGTTCATGGGTGTGGTCACGCCTCGTTCACGACGCGGCGTCAGGTCTCCAGCGACCACATGTTCACGGTGCCCTGGCCCCGGAGTTCCATCGCCACCGGCCCGTCGAATGCATACAGGTCGCTGAGCCGGTCTCGAACCTGCTGGGTGACGTGGATGGCGCTGACGCCTTGGGCGGCCAGCTGCGAGGCGATGGCGACGGTGTCGCCCCAGAGGTCGTAGAGGAACCGGTGACGGCCCACCACGCCCCCCACGACGGGACCCGAGTTGATGCCGACCGAGAGACGGAGTTCGGCGCCATGTTCGCGATCGAACGCGGCCACGATCTGGGCCAATTCCCGCGCAAAGTGCAACGCCCGGGCGGTGTTGTCGGGCCGGCTGACCGAGAGCCCGCAGACGGCCAGGTACATCGCGCCCACCGCACGAACCTTTTCCACCCCGCACCGGTCCGCCGCCTCGTCGCAGGCGGCCACCAGATCCCCCAGCAGCGTCAACGACCGGCTGTCGTCGCCGCGGCCGCCGAGTTCATCGACGCCGCGAAACTCGGCGACCACCACCGTGACGTCCGCGAACTGCCTCGTGGCCTTCTCGTCCCCGCCCCGCCGTTGCTCGATGGCCGCGGACGGCAGGATATTGAGCAGCAGTTCCTGGTTCTCCCGCGCCTTCTCCTCCAGTTCGCTCCGCTGCCGCCGCAGGCTGGCCGCCATATCGTTGAAGACGCGGGCCAGCTCCCCGAACTCGTCCCGCGTGTGCAGGTCGACGCTCACGGCCGACTCGCCGGCGCCGATCTTGCGGGCCGCGGCGGAAAGCTGCTTGAGCGGTCGCACCAGCAGCCAGGAGGTGGCCAGCGCCAGCACCGTGGTCGTCAGGGCGAGGGCCGTGGCGGCCAGCAACGCCTGGCGGGCATAGTCGTGAATCGGTTTATAGGCCTCCGCCACGTCCATCTCGGCGATCACCGCCCAGCGGAGCGAGTTGAGGTCGAGCGGTCCGTAGGAGCTCAGCACCGGCACGCCCCGGTAATCGTTGATCAGGGACAGCCCGTCGCGGCCCATGAGCGCCTGCTCGGTGGCGTGGGTCCTCACGGGCAACTGGTTGAGGACGTTGCCCTGCCGCTCGATCTGGTCCACGACGGAGGTGGTCAGCGGCGACGTCCGCAGGCCGGAGACGAAGGCCCGAGCATCCTCGACCATGAAGCGGCTGCGGCTCCGCATCGTGAAGTCGGGGCCCACCACGTAGCACTCTCCGGTCTTGCCCAGCCCTTCCCGCTCCCACTGGAAGTTGCCGCTCAAGAGCTCGGCGATCCGATCGATCGGAAACTCGAGTGCGAGGATGCCGGTCATTTCCGTTCCGCTGAAGATCGGGGAGAGCACGAACCCCACCGGCTGGCCGAGATGGGGCCGGTAGAGTTCGGTGTCGACGACCTTGAAAGCATCGCGATCGCGGTCGCGGGCGAGTATTTCCGCCGCCTTGGCGAGGTTCGTTGGAGCGTAGGGACCGTTCCGCAGGCTGGTGGCGAAATCGGGACGTTTGCGGAGGCTGTAGACGATTTCCAGCGTGTCGTCGTCGATGAACAGGATGTCCTCGTAACCAAAGACCGTCCCCAACCGCTCGAGCCGCTCGTGGATGACGGCATGGGCCCGGCCGTAGGGGGAGTCGTCGGTCGCGGCCGCCTCGCCCTGCCCGGCTTCGTCGCTGGGCGCAGCCATGTAGTGATACTGCAGGTAGCGCTGGTGCGGAGCCGCCGGCAGATACTGCTCGGGGAGCGGCGTGCCGCCAAGGTTCTTCTGGAGCTTGGGCAGGTAGTCCGTGGCGTAGTACCCCCGCAACGCCTCCTCCTGCTCGCCCGTGAGCGTCTCATCCGCCAGATCGCGATAGGCCTGCTTGAAGGAGCCCATCGCTTCCGCGGCGAGCTTGCCGTCGGACAGCGCGATCACCTGGTCGCGGAGCGATTCCAACAGCGTCATCAGGCCCCTGGTCTTGGAGTAGCGCACGCTCTGTAGATGGTTTTGCACGGCATGCGTGATGGCCGAGCGGGCCGACTGGTAGCCGATCCAGCCGATCGCGAGGATCGAGCCGAGGCTGACCAGCAGCATCAGGACGATGAACCGCGATTGGACACCGATCCGTTCGAGTCCGAGCATGGACGATCCCTGCGCGACGAAAGCAAAAAGGGCCCGCGCTGGAGCCCCGGACGGGACAGGCTACCGGCGGGCTGCATCGTGGGCAACACGCCGGCGACGGCGCGAAAAAGCCCGGCTGTCAGGCGAGGATTCCCTTCACGAGATTCCCGTGCACGGGATGCTTTACGCAGATCCGCGGCATCGTGCCGCGATGTGCTTGGCGACCTCCGGTCGCTGGCCGCATGCCAGGCCTCCAGCCCGGCCGTCAGGCGAGGATTCCTTTCACGAGATTCCCGTGCACGGGATGCTTTACGCAGATCCGCGGCATCGTGCCGCGATTTGCTTGGCGACCTCCGGTCGCTGGCCGCATGCCAGGCCTCCAGCCCGGCCGTCAGGCGAGGATTCCTTTCACGAGATTCCCGTGCACGTCCGTGAGCCTGTAATCGCGGCCTTGGAAGCGGTAGGTGAGCTTCGTGTGGTCGAAGCCGAGCAGGTGCAAGAGCGTGGCGTTGAGATCGTGGACGTGCACCTTGTCGGTGACGGGGTTGAAGCCGAAGTCGTCGGTCTGCCCGTGCACGTGGCCTCCCTTGATGCCGCCGCCGGCCAGCCACATCGTGAACGCGCGGTTGTGATGGTCGCGGCCGTCGTTGCCCCCCTGCACCATCGGCGTGCGGCCGAACTCGCCTCCCCAGACCACGATCGTGTCGTCCAGGAGCCCGCGTTCCTTGAGATCGGAGACGAGCGCGGCGCTCGCCTGGTCGGTGTCGAGGGCGTTTTTCTTGATGTTCTTCGTGAGGTCGCCATGCTGGTCCCAGGCCTCGTGGAAGAGCTGGACGAACCGCACGCCCCGCTCCAGGAGCCGCCGCGCGAGCAGGCAGTTGCGGGCGAAGCCGGCCTTCGTCGGGTCGGTGATCCCGTAGCGGGCCAGCACCTCCTTGGGCTCGCTTGCCAGGTCGAGCAGTTCCGGGGCGCTCGCCTGCAGCCGGTAGGCCATCTCGTAGGCCTGGATCCGCGCCGCGATCTCGGGATCGCCCACGGCCTTGAGCGAGAGATCGTTGAGCCGGTTGAGCGTGTCGAGCGAGGACCGCTGCGTCTCGCGGTCGATCCCCTTCGGGTTCGAAAGATAGAGCACGGGATCGCCGCCGCTCCGCAGCGGAATGCCACCGTAGAGCGTGGGGAGAAAGCCGGCACCGTAGTTGCTCGCACCGCCGCTCGTGCCCTTGGCGCTGGTGAGCACGACGTAGCCCGGCAGATCGGAGGATTGACTGCCGAGCCCGTAGAGCGTCCACGCCCCGAAGCTCGGCCGGCCGAACTGCTGCGAGCCGGTGTTCATGAGGATCTGCGCGGGGGCGTGGTTGACCGCGTCGGTCTGCATCGAGCGAACGAGGCAGATGTCGTCGGCGATCGCGCCCGTATACGGGAGCAGTTCGCTCATCTCGAGGCCGCTCGTGCCGTACTTCTGAAACTTGTATTTGGGCCCGAGCAGCGCCGACTTCGGGTTGATGAAGGCGGCGCGGTAGCCCTTGAGCAGGTCGGCCGGCGGCAGCTTCCCGTCGTGCTTCGCCAGTTCGGGCTTGGGGTCGAAGAGCTCCAGGTGGCTCGGAGCACCGGCCTGAAACATGTAGACCACCCGCTTCGCCTTCGGCGCGAAGTGCGATGCCTTCGACGCGAGCGGGCCGGCGGCGGCTGCCGCTCCGGCCTCCGAGCCGAAGAGCGAACTGGCGGCGATGCCGGCCAGTCCCACGCCGCATTCCTGGAAGAACCACCGACGGGAAAGCAGCCGGGCACGGGCCTCGTGGAGCAACTGTGCGGTGTTCATGGAAACATCCTCAGTTTTTGGTGAGCGTCTCGTCGAGGTTCAACAGCACTCTCGCGGCGAGCGTCCAGGCGGCCGCATCCTGCGGGGTCGCCCCCTGCGGCAGGCCGGGCAGCTTTTCACCGTCTCCGGTCGTCACCTCACGGGGATTCGCCCAGCCATCGGCGAGCTTCTTCCGCTGGTCGGCGACGAAGGCGAGCAGTGCCTTCGATTCATCGTCCGTCGGGGGCCGCGAGGTGCAGAGCAGGAAGGCGTAGTGGCCACGGCTGGCGTCGTCGCTGCCTCCTTCGCGAAGCGTCCGCAGGGCGAGGGCCCGCGCGGCCTCCACGAAGACCGGCTCGTTGAGGCCCGCGAGCGCCGCCAGCGGCGTGTTCGACCGCAGCCGCCGGGCGCAGGAGAGATCGCCGTTGGGGGCGTCGAAGCTCGTCATCACAGGGTCTGGCATCGACCGCTTGCGGAAGAGATAGACCGCCCGCCGATACCGCTCCGGCCCCTCGGCCGGCTTCCAGAAATCGGGATAGACGTAGTTGTAGTCGAGCACGTTCTGGGGCACCGGCGGGATCACGCCCGGGCCCCCCATCTTCTGCGTGATCAGGCCCGAGACGGCCAGCGCGATGTCGCGAACAACCTCGGCCTCGACGCGAAACCGCGGGCCGCGGGCCAGCAGCCGATTGCCCGGATCGCGGGCCAGTGCCTCGGGCGTCGCCCGCGACGACTGCCGGTAGGTCGTGCTCATCACGACCTCCTTGATCAGCTGCTTCTGGCTCCAGCCATCCTCCATGAAGTCGACGGCCAGCCAGTCGAGCAGGTCGCGGTATTCGGGCACGGGCGACCGCGTGCCGAAGTCGTCGGAGGTCTCCACGAGGCCCATGCCGAAGAGCGTCTGCCAGATCCGGTTGACGGCCACGCGGGCCGTGAGAGGCGATTGCGGGTCGACGAGCCACCTGGCGAATCCCAGCCGATTCCGCGGCGCATCGGCCGGGAAGGGATGGAGCGCCGCCGGCACGTGCGGCCCGATCTCGCGGAGCGGCTGGTTCCAGACTCCCCGGTCGAGCAAGTGGGTCACGCGATGTTGGGCGTGCGTCCGCTCGGCCATGTGGAGCACCGTGGTCGGGGCCTGCGGCATCTTGGCCCAGAGGGCGGCGATCTCGTCGGTGACGGCCGCGAGGTCGGTCACGCTCTTCCGCCAGGCGGCGAAGAGGGCCGCCTCGTCGGCGGGCGTTCGCCGTTCCTTTGGCGTGCGGATCGCGAGGATCGCGGCATGGTCGATCGGCGGAGCCGCGGGGGCGGGGGCCGTCGTCAGGCTCACGCGGCAGCAGGCGAGCATGCGCATGGTGTTGCTCCCGGCCATCCGCACGACGACCTTCAGCTCCGTGCCCTCCGGCAGGTCGAGCGGCTTCTCGAACTGGACGACCGCGACCGACGGCTGGTGGCGGATGATGTGGCCGCGGTCGGTCTCCCAGGCCGAGTTGTCATCGCCGTCGATGAGCTTCGCGACCGGTCCGTGGGTGATCTTCTTCTCCGACTCCTTCCCATCCTTCGACGCGGGCTTCGTGTCGATCCGCTCGGCTTTCGAGAAGTCGGCCGTGGCATTCACGAGCGCGAGTCGCTCCCAGGTTTCCTCCCCCGGCTTCTTCACCGACACTTTCAGTTCCTCGACGCCCCAGCTGCCTTCGCGGCCGGGCCCGTGCATGAAGAGGTCGCCGTGGGTGAGCGCCTCGAGCTGCAGGCCGGTGGCCCCGCGGAGATCGGGCTGTGACTCGAAAACCATCTCCTTGTCCCAGTGGCCGAGCATGAGGATCGTCTTGTCGGGCAGCTGCGTGGGATGCGTGAGCAGGCCGCTGGAGCTCATCTCCGTCATCTCGACCGGCGTCCAGGGCACGAGCCCCGCCGCTACTCCCTGCTCCCAGGCCGTGAGCTCCTCCCGCCAGCCCGGCCGCTGCGTGCGGGCCTTCTCGTCGGCTGCGGCGAGCTGGCGGCGGATGTCGTCGATCGCGGCCCGCTGCTCGGGCGTGTAGACGTACGACCGCGATTCGTAGGTGTTGTTCAAGAACGCGAAGAGGCCGTAATACTCGTCGTGGGTGAGCGGGTCGAACTTATGGGTGTGGCACTGGGCGCACTGCGTCGTCAGGCCGAGCACCGCCTTGCCGAGGCAATCGATGCGGTCGAACATCTCGACCATCCGGAATTCCTCCGCGATGATCGCCCCCTCCTCGTTGATCGCGCTATTCCGCAGCAAACCCGTGGCCACGATCTGCTCCTGCGTCGCATTCGGCAGCAGGTCGCCGGCGATCTGCTCGACCACGAACTGGTCGTAGGGCATGTCGTGGTTGATCGCGGCGATCACCCAATCGCGCCAGATCCACATCTCGCGGCGGAAGTCTTTTTCGTAGCCGTTGGTGTCGGAGTAGCGGGCGAGGTCGAGCCAGTGCCGGGCCCACTTCTCGCCGTAGCGGTCGCTCGCGAGCAGGTTGTCGACCGTCCTCTCGTAGCCGTCGGCCTCGAAGGCGGCGAGTTGGTCGGGCGAGGGCGGCAGGCCGACGAGATCGAGATAGAGCCGACGGCAGATCGTGGCGGCATCGGCCTCGGGCGCCGGTGCGAGGCCCTTCGCGGCGAGGTGCGACGCGACGATCGCGTCGATCGGGCTCGTGCCGACGGCGGCCGCGGGAAGGGCAGGCCGCTGCGGCGGCAGGAACGCCCAGTGCGGGTCGTACTTCGCACCGGCCGCGATCCAGGCCTTGAGCGTTTCGATCTGGGCGGCCGCGAGCGGCTTCTTCTCATGGGGCGGCGGCATGATCGTGTCGGGGTCGTCCGACAGGATTCGGCTCACCAGTTCGCTCTCGTCAGGCTTGCCCGGCACGATCGCCGGCTGGCCCGACTCGCCCCCCTCGAGGGCGTTTTGCCGGATGTCGAGCCGCAGGTCGCCCTTGCGGCTCTGCTCGTCGACGCCATGGCAGTGGCCGCAGTGCTCGGCGAGGATCGGCTGTACGTCCCGCTGGAAGTCCGGGGAGCTCGCCGAACGGTCTGGGACCAGTTCTGAGGCCCGGCCCGAGCGGCCGACCGCGAGCGGAACCAGGCTGGCGACCGCCAGTGCGGCCCCGATGGCCAGACGGCTCAACTGTCGGGGCCGGGTCGAGAGGATGTGCGTGCTCATGCGTGGTGGAACCTTCCGATCCATAAGTATAGTACACCCGGGACATATGGGCCGCCGCGGACGCAGGCCCGTGCATAACGCCGAGTTGCGCGGAAATTTCCCGTTCCAGGAGCTACGAATGACCGATTCGGACCAGCAGCAACGGGCATCCTCCGGTCCCGACCGCCGCACGTTCGTCGGCATGGCAGCCGCGGGTTTCGCCGCGTCCGCCCTGGCCACGGGTGAGCATCGCAGGGGCGAGGCAAGAGGGGCAATGCAGGACGAAAAAGGGTTTCGCGATCACCTGCTCGACTGTCTCGGCGGCCCGTGGCCGGAGCCGTGTCCGCTCGGCATCCGCCGCCGCGATCCGATCGAACACAAAGGTCTGCGGATCGAGACCGCCCAGAAGGATGGCTACCGGATCGAGTCGATCGACTACGAGGTCGAGCCCGGAGATCGCGTGCCCGCGCTCGTGCTCGTGCCCGACGGCGTCGACGCAGACCATCCCGCTCCGGCCGTAGCCGTCTGGCACCAGCACAATGGCGAATGGCACCTGGGAAAGAGCGAGCCCGGCGGCCTCGCGGGCAACCCGATGCATCACACCGGCGTGGCGCTCGTCAAGGAGGGTTACGTCGTCCTCTGCCCCGATGCGCTCTGCTTCGAGGAGCGGCAGAGCCCGGTGCTCGAGAAGGGCAACTACGAGCGGTTCGAGTTTCTCAGGCTCACGGTGGCGGGCCGCTGCATGGCCTGGAAAAACATCCTCGACATGCGGCGGGCGATCGACGTGCTCGTGTCGCGGCCCGATGTCGATGCCGCGCGGATCGGCTGCTACGGGCATTCGATGGGCTCGACGCACACCTGGCTCGTGGGGCCATGGGACGAACGGATCAGGTGTCTCGTGGGCAACTGCTGCCTGCCCACCTACGCCGGCATCCACCGCACCCACCTGCTGCACTGCTTCCCGAACTTCATTCCCGGGCTCTTCCACTATGGCGACACGCCCGACATCGCGGCCCTCGTGGCCCCGCGGCCCTTGCTGCTCAATTTCGGCGAAGCCGACAAGGGCAGCCCGATCGAGGAGGTGCGGGCGGGCGTGGCCCGGATCGCCGACGCCTACCGAGCCGTCGGTGCCGCGGACAACTTCAGCGCATTCATCGAGCCGGGCGTCGGCCACGTGCTCTCTCCGGCGATGTGGCAGCGGACGCGGGACTGGTTTGCCCGCCACCTGAAGCGTTCGTCCACCTGAGCGCCACGATCGCGTCGGCCACTCGGGAAACGAGTTCGGTCGCTCGAGCACGCCGCCTACAGCAGCCGCCCCCGCCGGAGGAGGACGACCAGGGTGCCGGTGATCACCCCGGAGAGAATCCAGAAGTAAATGTAGCCGTGAGCCCAGGCGATCTCGGGCATGACCTCGAAGTTCATGCCGTAGACGCCGCAGAGGAACGTGAGCGGAAGGAAGATCGTGCTGACGACCGCCAGCCGGTTCATCGTCTGGTTCGTCCGGTGGCTCATGACGGTGAGCGAGTGCTGCAGCGACGTCTCGAGGATCTCGCGGTCGCCCGCGATGTCGGCAAGAAGGCGCTCGAGTGTGTCGACCATCCCATCGATGAAACCGAGGGTGGAGTCGCTCACGAGGTTCGTCTTTCGGGCGATGAGTTCCTCCAGCACGCGCCGCATGGGCAGCACCCGTTTGCGCAGCATGAGGAGGTGGTCACTGACTCGTCCCAGCGATTCGAGGGCATCCTCGTCCGTCGAGTGTCGGAGAGCCAGCCTCGTCCGTTCCACCTCCTCCTGGAGCTCGCCATGAGTCGCCAGCAGTGTTTCGATCTGGTTGTGGCACATCTCGTAGAGGAGAAAGCTCGGTGTCGACGCGTAGTGTTCGAAATCATGGATGTAGTCACGACGAACGCTCGCGAGCACGGCGTTCTGTCCGCGATGAACCGTGATCAGGAAACCCTCGGCCACGACCGCCTCGAGGACTTCCTGGCGGTCAACGTCGGCGGGCTGGTAGCCGACGAAGATGATGTGCAAAAGCCGGTCGGTACGGTGCAGCGACGATGCGGTCGCCTCACGGTCCCCGGAGGCGAACCGGATGTCGGCGAGCCCGCTGCTACGAACGACGTCTGCCGAAAGAACGTTCAAGACCGCCGCTGGAGGACCCTGCCTGCTATCGACGTCGATCCAGACGAACCGGCCGTCGGCCAACGCTGTCGGCACCTGGCCGAGCGGCAGGTCGCCGTGGGTCCGGTCACGGAAGTCGAGATACTCCGCGCGCATGCCCGGGCCGTGGGGCGAGTTGGTGTGTTCCATCGAGTATTCGCTACCGAAAGCAAGCTGGATCATCGCGGCCGGCATCCGCCGCGGAAACGAACCGCTTGTACCACCGTTGACGAGCCCATCCAAGGGCACCAACGGGCGTCGCCCGCCGCCCGGTCGGTGTGGCGGCAGAGGGGGCGTCGATCGAACGAAAAAGGGCGGCGGAGAGCGTTCGCCCTCCGCCGCCCCACATGCATCACGTTTGCCGACGGCTATCGGCTGCAGCACCCCGAGTCGAGGCAGCAGGTGCAGGTGCAGGTCTTGCACTCGCAGCCGCCTGTTTCGCAGCAACCACAGCAGTCACACCCGGGGCAACCGGCGTTCTGGATGCCGAGGGTGGTGGGCACGAAGGGCACGCATGCCAGTGCCGTCCAGAGAATCAGACCGTTCATGGGAAAACTCCATTCCAGAAAGAAACTGAATCGAACACTCCACGTCACGACGCGTGAGCGTGGAGAACGCACCTCCGGTCTCCGCCGAACCCCACGGAACACGTGCCCGCGGGACGGGACGACCAGGCAGGGCGGGCGATTCAGTTCCGCCAGACGCCGAACAGAATCCGCGCCGGTCGGATCGGGATGGCCAGTGACGCCGCGGCATATTCCCGGCTCTGGCCGAGCGGATGCGGGGCGTGCAGCGAGGCGGTTTCAAGCACCGCGACCTGATTGAAAGCATCGGGCGGCGGCGGCGAGGGATTCGCCGTCAGCGGCTGATCCTGCCGGGGATTGAACTGGCAACGGCACGGGTGCTCGGGCGAGTCGGGCCGGCAGTGCTGGGACGCAGCGTCACAGAGCGGGCAGCCGTGGGTCGATGCCACCAGGCCGCTGGTGCCGATGGGGACCCGATCGTGGCTCGCGGCAGGGCAACAATCCCGCTCACAGGCTTCGCAGAAAGACAGCGGCACGACCTGTGCGAGCAATGCCGCACACGCCACCATCAGCCTGACGAATGTCCGTGAGTTGCCAGCCACCGGCGACCTCCTCGATTGCTGATCCAACAGTATTTTACGTCGGCCGGGGGCCGTTGGTTCACTGCCGTCCTTGGCACGTCGATGGGCGGCGCGAACCGGGGCGTTTCAGCCGCGGACCGGCGTGCTCCCAGGATCCACGGGAAGCCTGGCGGCAAGCCATGCCTTGTAGCCCCCGACCAGGTCGCGAACGTCGTCGTGGCCAAACTTCTGCAGCAGGCTGGCGGCGATGGCGGAGCGATAGCCACCCTCGCAGTGGACGACGGCCGGCCTGTCGGCGGGAATCTCGGCGAGCCGCTCATCGAGATGCGGCAGGGGAATGTTGAGACTGCCCTCGATGTGGCCGCCGGCGTGCTCGGCCGGGCTCCGGACGTCGATCACGGTGGGAGCCTCGCCGGCATCGGTCCGTTTGCCGTCGAGCCATTCGGCGAGTGCGGGAGCCGTGATCCGCGCCGTGCGTTCGACGAGATCGTCCCGGTTTGCCAGCGCGTTCATGCCGCCGTCGAGGAACCCGCCCACGTTGTCGAAGCCGATCCGGCCGAGCCGCATCACGGCCTCCTGCTCGCCCCCTTCCTCGGCGATCACGACGATGGGCTTGTCGGACGTGAGCATCGATCCGGCCCACGTGGCGTATTTCCCGCTGAGCGCGATGTTGAGGGCTCCCTTGAGGTGTCCCCCTTCGAAATCCAGGCCATCACGGACGTCGAGAGTCTGGGCGCCCGCCTTCTGCATCGCCAGCACGTCGTCGAGCGACAGTGCCTTGAGCGTCTGCCGCATCGCCTCGTCGAGGGAAGCCCGTTCCTTGCGGTTCAAGATCGCGTCGTGCACGAAGTATTCCGGGGCCTCCGGCTGGTCGGCCGTGACGATCGCCTTGAAGGCCTCGCGGCTCATCGGCTGGAGGGCGTAGTTGAACTGCTTCTGTTCGCCGATCGTCGACACCGTCTCCTTGGAGAGGCTCTTGCCGCACATGCTGCCGGCGCCGTGGGCCGGGTAGACGAGCGTGGCGTCGGGGAGCGTCACGAGCTTGTTGGTGATGCTGTCGTAGAGCATGTCGGCCAGCTCGTCGGCCGTGACGCCGATGCTGGCGAGCAGATCGGGCCGCCCGACGTCGCCGATGAACAGCGTGTCACCGGTGAGCACGGCGAGAGGATCCGTGTCGCTTTTCGCGAGATCGTAGACCAGGATCGAGATGCCCTCGGGGGTGTGGCCCGGTGTCTCCATGATCCGGAGCCGCACGTCGCCGAACTCGATCGCATCGCCGTCCTTCATGGCGACATGGGCGAACTCCGCCTGGGCCCGGCTGCCGAGGTGGATCGTGGCACCGGCCCGATCACGCAGTTCGATGTGGCCGGCGATGAAGTCGGCGTGGAAGTGGGTCAGGAAGACGTGCTTGATCGCGTATCCGCCCGCCTTGGCGTCGGCGATGTATTGATCGACGTCACGCTGTGGATCGACCACCGCAGCCGTCTTCGTCTTGTCGTCGGTGATCAGGTACGACGCATGGGACAGACAGGCGAGGTAGTATTGTTGAATCTTCATGAGGCGGGCTCCGGGTGACGCATCGGGCGGCGCAGGCGGCTACTTCGCCGACGACACCGTCTGGCAGGTCGATCGACAGGCCTGGTTCCACGGCATCTTCGCGATGAGCATGGCCATGCCGCAGGTGTCGGTGACCCCGGCAAACACGAGGCCGCAGCCCACGAATCCGGCCAGGCCGGCGCCAATCTGACGCCAGGTGGCGTCGGGCCCGAACGCGGCGAGACCGGCTCCGATGGCCACCAGCGCTCCGGCCGCGATCCGCACCTGTCGTTCGAGCGACATCACTTTGCGACCGCGCACGACCGGCACCCCTGCGGCCTCGCAGGCCGCCGTGCCCCCCTCGACGCTGATCATGTCGGTCATCCCCGCCGCTATCAGCTTCTCGCATGCCTTCTGGCTGCGGGTGCCGGACTTGCAGACGAAGTAGACGGGGCGATTGGCGGCGAGCGATGCGATCTCCTGCGGATCGATCCGGTCGAGCGGGATGTTGTGGGCGAAGTCGACGTGCACTTCACCGAATTCGGCGGGCGTGCGGACGTCGATGAGCGTCACTTTGTCGCCGCGGCGGCGAAGATCTGCGAGGGCAGAGGGTGAAATCGTGGCAACCATGGGATCGTCCTCCGGGGTGGTGGGAAAGGGGGCAAAGGAATCGAGTTGTCGTGATCCGGCGTTGGGGAGGGTGGGGAATAGTACGCGGAGACGCCGGCTCGGGTGGCCTTCGGGCCGCCAAACTGCTCCTCGATGCCGGCCATGATGTTCGTGAAATACGGCTCTGCGATCGTGGAGGAGGCACATCGGCCGTCTTTTCCACTGGCTTCACCGGCCGCGCTTCCACACCGTCTTTCCCTCCTTGATCGTTTCCTCGACGCGGATCGTCTCGATCGTGGCCGGCGGCACCGTGAGCGGGTTGGCCGAGAGCACGACCAGGTCGGCCAGTTTGCCGATCTCGATCGAGCCCTTCTTCGCCTCTTCGCCATACATGCGTGCACCGTCGATCGTGATCGCCTCCAGTGCTTCGATCGGGGTGATCCGCTCGTCGGCCCCGATCGTCTGGCCCGACCGGGAGATGCGGTTGACCGCCGTGTGGATCGTGAAGATCTGGTCGAGCGGCGCGACGTTGAAATCGGTGTGGTTGGCGGGCCGCATGCCGAGCGCCCGGGCCGACTTCATCGGGCTGATGAAATCCGCCTGTTCCCGGCCGCGGTTGGCCACGTGGGTGTCGCCGAAATAAAAGCAATGGATCGTGAAGAAGGAGGGCGTGATGCTCCAGGCCTTGTACTTTTCCAACTGGTCGCGGCGGATGAATTGCGAGTGGACGCCGACCGTGCCACGCGGCTTCGCGGGCTCGCCGTCCGAGGCGAAGCGATGGGCCTCCAGCAGCGCGTCGATCGCAGCGTCGCCGTTACAGTGGACGAAGAGCGTGGCCCCGCCGTCGTAGACTTTCTTCACCCAGTCGTTGAGCACGGGCTGCGGAAACGAGAGGTCGCCGCGCCATTGCTTCTGCCCCGCCGGCCCGTCGGTGAGATAGGGCGTGGTGAAGGCGGCGGTGCGTCCCTGCGGTGAGCCGTCCATGACGACCTTCACCCCGCCGATCCGCAGGCGGTTTCGGTATTCGGGCTCGTTTCGTGGCGGCTTGCCGGCGAAGATCGCATCGATCTCCGCGATGAAGGGGAGGAGCACCACGTCGAGCTTCAATTCGCCGCGGTCGGCGAACGCGCGGAGCAGGTCGACCCGGTGC
>JBILWX010000021.1:0-38609 GCA_044369655.1 Pirellulales bacterium | reverse complement strand
CTCTTGCCGACCCGACTCTTTTCGGGGTGAAAGTAGAGGTCGCGGGAAAAACGTGATGCGGGCAGCGGGCCCCAGGCCGTTCGGCCCTCCGCCACCAGCCGCCAGAATGCATCGAGACCATCAGCTCCCGGGAGTCGGCATGCCATGCCGACGATTGCCAGCGATTCCTTCAAAGTCGTCGTCCTTGTCGTCTATCGTGAGGTCAGCGACCCACCCACGAACGGCGCGCGAAAGCGCGTCGACAGTGCGGCCTGCACCGTGGGCTGGTCGGATACGGAAATGGATGGGGTTACACGAGCCAGTTCGCCTTGGCGAAAAACGACCCATCCATGGGAGATACCGCCTGGCTGGGCCGAGGCCCGCCACCGGTTGCCGAGGCCAGCAGTATGCTTGTCTGGTAGTGGGTGTCAACGATTTCGGCCGGGGGGTATCCCGGGGCCGAGGGAGCCTTTTTCCCGGCAGATTCGTGGTTCCGTGAGGGTGAAGGTATCTTCGACACCGCCATGGACGCCCCCTCCGGACACCCCTGTGCCGCCAAACCGGCCGATTCCGCGGCCGGACGGCCCCTCGCCCCCTTCGAACGGCTGATGCTCATCGACGACCGCCCCGGTCACCCGATGTGCTTCTTCGTGGAATGCGCGGTCGATGGGCCGCTCCAGGAACACCGCCTGCGGGAGGCCGTGGAAACGGCGGCCCGGCGGCACGACCGGCTCTGCAACCGGGTGGGCTTCCATCGGGGCCAGCCCGTCTGGCTCGCCCCCGACGTCGTGCCGGCGGTGTTCTGGAATCCTTCCGCACGGGAGAGCGACCCATGGCGGTCATTCGATCTCCGCCGCGAGAGCGGCGTGCGGATCGTGGTGCTCGGCGACGCCGCCGACCGGCATCGCGTGGTGATGCAGGTGCATCATTCGACCTGCGACGGCGTGGCGGCCTGCGAGGTTTTTGGGGACATCTGGGCGATCTATGCCGGGCTCGTGCCGAGGGGGTTCTCGCCGCCGCGAGCTGCGCGGCTCAGGCCGGCGGCCGAAGGCGGTCCGGCGTCACCCTCGACAGAAGGTGGCCGGGACACGGTGCGGGAGGCGTGGTCGTTTGCGAGCTTCTGGCCCACGCCCCTGGCATGCGTGCCCCCCAGTGGCGATTCGCCGGGCGGTTCGCCGGCAGCCGACACGACGAGGGATCCGCGTTCTCCCCCGTACCAGTGGCTTGATTTCGACCAGGCGTCCACCGAACGCCTGCGGGCGGCCGCCTCCGCGGACGGCGCCTCGCTCAACGACAGCATCATCGCCGCGGTGATGCGGGCGGCGGTCGCCTGGAACACCCGGGCCGGCCGCCGGCGCTGCAGGGTGCGGGTGACGATGCCGGTCAACCTGCGGCAGCCGGGGCAGCGGGCCCCCGCTGACAACAACCTGGGATATGCCTTTCTCGACCGCACGGGCGAAGCGTGCGCCGATGCGGGGGCGCTCGCGGCCTCGATCGCCACGGCGACCCGTTGGATTCTCGACCACAACGCCGCGGCTTTTTTCCTCGATGCCATTTCTTTTCTCGCTCGCTGGCCCTGGCTGCTCAGGCTGACGACCCGGGTGCCGCTCTGCATCTCGACGGTGGTCGTGAGCAACATCGGCGATCCGAGCCGACGGATGCGGTCGGGGGTCGGCAAGGCCGATGGCCGCGACGCACCGGCCGATCTGGTGATTCGAGGCGTTCTCGGGGTTCCGCCGCTGCGACCCCGAACGCGGGCGGCGATCGGGGTGACGACCTATGCGGGCGGGCTGTCGCTCTGCTGCCTCTGCTCCGCACACCCCGATCCGCACGCGGGCGCCCGGCAGTTTCTCGACCTGATTGGGCAGGAACTGGACGCGATCGCGGAGGCGGGGGGAGGCAGCAGCAAACCATCCTCCGCCCGCGTGGGCGATCACGCCTGAGGCCGCGACGCCCCGTCGCCCGACTTCACCATCTCGGCTTGGCCAAGATTCGCGCCGGTCGTTGCCGTCAACCGTGAGATATCGAGCGCGTCGATCGTCTCGATCGCCTGACCGGCGATGCCCTGCAGGTCGCCATACATGCCGGCCGTGGCGGCGAGCACCGCCTGAATCTGCATCTCCCGCTTTGCCCACAGCTTGGTCATCGTCGTCCGCTCCTTCACGAGGTCGGACTGCATCTCCTCGAACTTCTCGATGATCGCCGTGACCCGCTGCCGGAAACGGTGCCCGGTCAGGTATTGGTAGACGAGCTCCATCTTCGTCTGCTGCCCCTCGCCGGCCTGCCGGGCCAGCGACAGCTCGAGCAGCGTATGCCGCAAGGCGATGGCCAGCGGCACGAATGTCCGCGTGCCCGTCACCCAGATGCCGTCAACGTGCCCGAACGTCTCGACTCCTTTCGGCAGCGTGTGTGTCACGATCACCGCCAGGTCGGCCTTCGCAGCCCGCTGATCATCCCGGAGTTTGGGCAGCCACGTGTCGGTCCAGTTTTTCGTCCGCTTCGATTCCCAGAGGATCGTGCCGCAGGGCTGCCCGTCGCCACGGGCCACCCTGTGCACGCAGTCGCCACCAAATTCCCCCTTCGGCACCGGCACAAAGACATCGCTCGGAAACGACTGCTTGAGCACCGCCTCGATCTCGAGCTCCTGCACCTCCCCCTGAAGCTGCTGCGAGCCCTGCTCCGCCCGCCGTTTCAGATCTTCGATCTGCCGCTGCATGGCCGTGATCGTCTGTTCTTTTTCGGCCATCTTCAGTTTGAGATCGGTCTCGGCCTCTTTTTTTGCATGCTCGCGGGCCGTGGCCAGCGATTCCTGCACCCGCTTTTCGATCGACAGCTCGAGTTCCCGCTTGGCGTCGTCGAGTTCCCGCTGCTTGCGGATCGCATCGGTCTGCGCCTTCTGCGCCTCGGCCAGCTTGCGATCGCGTTCCGCCAGCACGCTGTTCAAATCCGCGAGTTCCTTGGCCCGCTGTTCCAGTTCGGCCGCCAGTTCGAGCTTCGCCTTCTTCGCCTCCGCGGCGGTGATCGCCGCCCGTTCGGCCCTGAGCTTCGCCTCGTAGTGCTCGCGGGTCGCCTCCACCAGCGGCGCGGCCAGCGACTCCGTCAGCCGCACCTCGTTCTTGCAATGCGGGCAGGTGATCGCGGGATCGGCGGACGTCTTCATCTCGTGTCTCCGGAATGGGTGCGTTTCTCGCGGATGCGACTCCAACACTCGGCATAGAGTTCGACCTGTGGCAGGTAATGATCTTCGAGAAGCGGCTCGCTCGCCGCCGTGACGGAGTCGGTCTTCCAGTCGACGACGGTCCAGCGTTCGCCGCCGGGATCCTGCGAGCCGCCAGGCTCCTGGAAGACAAGATCGATGACGCCTCGCACGACGGTCGGGAGCGGCGGCCCGCCCTCGCCCGACAGTCTTCGCACCTTCTCTGGAAGATCCTCGCCCCGTACCTGGAGCGAAAACGGCACTTCCACATACCGCTGCCCGCTGGCCTGAGACCGACGCCAGACGTCACTATTCATCACGTCCCGCACGGTTGCCACGGCCAGCGCAAGATGGGCCGCCGATACTTCTTCGGCCGACAGCGCCAGCGCAGCCGCTGCCTCGAGATCGAGTCCTGGGTCGTGGGCAGCGAGTTCCAGCAGGCAGTGGATCACGCGGCCCCACGGCTCGCCGAGGCCATGCCCGGTGAATCGGATGCCCTCGGCCGGCTCGGTCAGCACTTCCCGGGGCGAGATCCGTGCGAACGTGGGCTGCGTGCTTGCGGCGATCCGCCGCCGGAGGCCATCGCCCAGTCCGGACTCCGGAGCGACAACTTCCGCTCCTGACGCGCCGAGAGAGCGGTTTCCAGCGGCCAGCGGCTCCGGCAGATCGCCGGCCTCCGCGAGCGACTGACCGAATCGCTGCCAGGCCCCCTCGGCATTGAACGACTCGGGCCGCGTCTTCGTCCCGGCATCGTGCTTCTCGAAGAGCGACACGACCAGGCACACCCCCGGCCGCGTGGCCGCCACGTAATCGAGACGGATCTGCTCGGCCGCTTCGAAGCCGCGTTCCCGCGCACACAGATCGGGCCAGCCGGGTGGAGCGGCGATGATGCGCTGCGAGCGGCCGACGGGCGTGGTCACGGCCAGCCATCCCTCCGTGCGATTGCCCGCGCGGTCGATATGGAGGAACGGTCCATCCTCGACCTTTTCACCGGCCTCACGGCATTGATAGTCGGCCAAAAACACGACCGGTGCCTCGAGCCCCTTGGCCTTGTGCAGATTCATGACCCGGACCCGATCGACGGATGGGGTGTCGATCGACAGCGGGTCGAACTCCGCACGCGTCGTGGCATCCACCATGTCGTCGAGGAGATCGAGGCAGTCGTGGATGGAAACGACGTCGAGCCGGACGCTGCGGATCGTTTCCAGGTATTTCTGGAGCAGCCCGGCGACCGCCCGCCCCCGCGGACCTGCCTGGCCGTCCGCCGTCGCGGCGATGAGCATGAGCCCCGCGTCGTCGATCACCCGCTCGATCGCCGCGACTACGGGCAAGTGCCGCACCCACCGTCGCCAACGATTGAGGGCGTCGCGAGCTTCCTCGCAACGTGCCCGGAGTGCCGGCTCCAGACCGGCGGGCACATCGACCCCGCCTCCGAACCGTCCCCCCAGCACCTTGTAGGCATGCAGATCGGCATCGCTGAACCCAAAGACGGCCCCCCGCAGGAGCCCCAGGGCCGCCACGGGATCGTCGGGGTCGGCGAGCACCGCCAGGCAGTCACGGAGGTCGCCAAGTGATTCGGCCTGATCCTGGCCGAGCGTACCCGTGACGTCGACCGGCAGTCCCACGGCGTGGAGCGCCTCCGCGTAGATGCCCAGATGCTTCCGCTCCCGCCCGACGATCAGAAAATCGCCGGGGCGGCAGGCGGGCGACAATCCCTTGGCGACTTCCGCCTTGGTGCGGGGCACCGCGAAGCCGGCGTCGATGGCACCGCGAATGAATGCCGCAATTTCGCGTGCCTCCCGTTCGGCCCACGCGTCGCCGGCATGTCCGGACCGCACGAACCGCAGTGTCCGTACGCCCGCCAGCCAATGCATTCGGTCCGCATCGCCCGGCGTCGGCTGTTCCTGGCGGCCGGTGATGCTCGGAGTGAACGATGGCGACTGGAGCGTCGGCACTGCGGGGAATTCCGTCTGGAAAATACCGTTGGCCCATGCGACGAGATCTCCCCTGCTGCGAAAATTCGTCGTCAGCGCCAGCACCGCTCCCACCGATTCGATGATCTCCTTCACGGTCGCATACGTGACGATGTCGGCCCGGCGGAAGCGATAGAGCGACTGCTTTGGATCTCCCACGACGAAGAGCGACCCGGGCACGGGCCGGCATCGTCGCCAATCGACCTCGTCGGGATCCGCAGCCGTGAGCAGGAGCAACAGTTGGGCCTGCACCGGATCGGTGTCCTGGAACTCATCCACCAGAATGTGCGTGTACCGGCGACGGAACCCGCGGCGTGCGTCCGGCGACCGGGCCAGCAGCCCCGCCGCCTTGCAGAGCAGATCCTGAAACGAAAGGACGCCGCGTTCGGCGCGAAGCCGGTCATAGACAGCCAGCGCCGCCTGCAGCGTCGCGATGGCCAATGGATAACGATGTGCCCGCCACTGCCAGAGCGCCGGCCGCGCGATCCGCTCCCCGATGTCATCCCATGCCGCCTGCCACGCCTCGGCCGCCGCTTTGCGCGCCGCCTTCGCCTCGGCTTCCGTCGCCCCGGTGCCCGGCCAATATTTCTGGGTCACCTTCGGCGTGCGGTCAAGTTCCCCGAGAAGATCCATCACGGCCACCGGTGACGACGTGTCGCACCGGCGAAACATGCGGGCAAACTGCTCGATCGCCGTCATCAGCTCGTCGGTTCCCCGCTCGGCCGGCGACGGCAAGTCGGCCGCCTCGATGGTGGTCACGAACGACTCCAGCTCCGCCACGATCCTCGCGGTGTCGGGAGCGGGAGTCTCGGGGGCCGGCCAGGCCTCGACGTCTCCGTAGGTGGCGAACCGGTCGAGGAACAGTCGGCTGAAATCGCCGAGCCGCAGGCCCACCGACTCCAAGCGGCCGAGCAGTTCTGCATGATCGGTCGGCGCGGCGGTGACGAACTCGCGCCATGCCTGCCTGCGCAGGAGCCGGTCGGCCGGGTCGTCGAGCTCTCGGAAGCCGGGGTCGACCCCCGCCTCGATGGGCCGCTCCCGTAGGAGCCGGCCGGCGAAGGAATGGATGGTGCCGATCACCATGCGGTCGATACGCTCGAGCGCCGTGGCCAGCCGCCCCTGCTCCGCCAGGTCGCTCGTCGTGGCTACAGCCTGTTGCAATCGCTCCCGGAAGCGACGGCGGAGCTCCCCCGCCGCTTTTTTCGTGAACGTGACGGCCACGACCGACTCCGGCTCGGCCGCCCCCGTCCGCACGAGCCCGAGCATCCGGTCGACCATCGACGATGTCTTGCCTGTTCCTGCGGCCGCCTCGACCAACAGCGTCGTGGAGAGATCCTCGCGAATCCGCTTTCGGACAGGCTCGTCGGGAGGAGCGTCGGGAACGGCAGGATGCGGGGTGAGCGTCCAAGGCTCGGCCCGGGGCCGCCTTGGCTCAGGGGGCAGCGCGGGCCGCGGCGTGCCCCGCAGCCCTTCGAAGAGCTGCTGGAGCGTCTCCGACGCGGCCAGTTTCCGGGCTGCGCCACGCGTCACCCGTGCCGGATCACCGCAGACCGTCGCAAAGTCGCAGTGCATGCAGTCAGCCGCACTGCTCGTCGGCAGAAACGCGCCGTGATTGGCGATCTCGGCCAACTGCCGCACGAGCGCGGCGCACCCCTCGAGCTGCCCGCTCGTCCACTGCAGCCGTCGTCCCTTGCCGGCGCGGCTCGGAAAGAAGTAGCCAAACCGCTCGACGGTTCCACCGGCCAGCCCCGATCCAGGCGCTGCCAGCCGCTCGTGCAGCATCACGACATAGAGCCCGTGCTGAAGCTTGCGGCCACCGTCGAATGGATCGTCGGCGCCGGTCGCCGGAAAGCCAAACCCGCTGCCACTCTTGTAATCCCACAGCGAGTAGGAGGGCTCCTCCGTGCCGTCGTCACGAACATCGATCCGGTCGATCCGGCCACGGAGCCGGATCGATTCCCCCGGGGCGAGCGTCACGGTCACCGGATCACGGCAGTCGAAGGGGGTGCCGTTGACCCCAGGCTCGACGCCAATCGCCACCTCCAGGGCAAGGGGACGCAGCCCCGTTTCCCGGCACGAGCGTTCCTCGTCGTGTAGGAACGTGTGCATCGTCAGCTGCATTTCGGCACGGCGGGACGCGAACGACAGTTCAGTCAGCGGCGGATGCTTCCGCCGACTCTCGTCCAGTTCCTCGTCGAGGATCTGCAACAATCCCTCGAGGTGACGATCGACCTCCGGCAGTTCCGCCCGTTCGATGACCCCGCGCATGAACCGCTCGAGCACGCTGTGGAGCAGGCTGCCGGCGTCGAGCGCGTTGAGCCAGCGGTCCGCGTCGTCGTCGAACGTCTGGGGTGGCTCGATGCCGAGGCCATATCGGAAGAAGAACCGACGCGGACATCCGCCGAGCATCTCGAGGCTGTTGGCCGAGGCCGCCCGCCCATGATCGGCCCGCGGATCGAGCGACCGCCCCGCTGCCGGCACATGACCGTCGTGAGGCGTGAACTGCGCCGACGACCTGGCGTACTCGGCGGCCCGGCCGTGGGCGAGGTGCCGGCGGTGGGCAGCCAGCGCCGCGTCGAGTTGCCGCGGCGTCGCATCGGCCCCGAGCGACGCGAGCCACCACTGCGTCTCATCGAGGGCCGCCTCCGGCACCACGGGCACGACCGTCTCGGCAGGCGGCAGCGCTGCCAGCAGATCGTCGACCTTCGCCAGCGGATTCCCGGTCGACAGCGCAAAGAGCGAGAGGAGCACGGGCGACGGAAACACCTCTCCGTCCTCGGCCGTGTCGCGGCAGGAAAACCCGAGCCAGATGCGGCCGCGGAGCCGGCCCATGAGCCGCCGCCACGCGAGCAGATTCCGCTGGGCGGCATCGTGGGCCACCACCAGCCGGGCAGCCGGCTGGGCGGCGTTGAGCAGCGTCCGCTCGCCGTCGGTCAGCAGCGGATCGGTCGCACCGCTTCCCGGAAACCGGTTCTCGTCGAGCCCGAGCACGAACGTGTAGGGCCGTCCCGAATGGCCGCCCGACACGAGCGAACTCACATGCAGGCAGCCGGGCCTGGGCCCCGACCCGAGCACGACCAACTCCTGCGGCAACCGCTCGAGCCAGTCGAGAATCTCGCCGCCGGCGACCGCACCGCGATCCCCCTGCCACTGGAGCACGGCATCGATCTCGTCGAGGAGCAGCCGCCGGGCATTGCCGTCGAACTCGCTCTCGGAGGCACAGAGTGTGTCGAGGAAGGTGCGGGCGCCGCGGAGCACCGCCTCGCCGGTGGGAGCCGCGCCCCCTTCGCAGTCTGCCAGTTGCTGCGTGATCTTCTGCAGCTCTCCCAACAGCACGAGGTGGCGTTGCTTGCGGACCACGAGCTGCTCCACGCCGATCTCGCCGCCATCGGACGAATCGTCGTCGTCATGGCGGCCACGGGCAAATGCGTCGGCTGGCTGCTCGCTCACCCGCTTTGCCGCGGCGGCCACGAGCGCTACCGTGCGATCCAAGCCCCGGCCGATCCGCACGCTCCCCAGTTCGCGAACGAGCGCCGCCGGTCGTGGTGCATCGGGTGCCTTGTCACGGCGTTCGATCAGCCCATCCCGCAGCATCCGCTCGAGACCTGATTGGGGATGGCCATCGCGGCGCCACTCGATCCATGCGGCGAGCGCGCGGCCGGGCTTGGCGTCGGCGAGCGGCAGTCCGTCGGCAAACGTGACGGGCAGGTGATCCGCCCGCCGAGCCCCCTGCCGCTCCCCTTCGGTGTCAGGCAACGCGGCCACGATGTCGCGAATCAGGGTGGGATAGGTGGAGGCATCGGCATGCACCACTTCCACTTCGTCGAGTCGCAGCCCCAGCCGCAGGCAGGTGCGGAGCACGAATCGCACCTCGTTCGACTCACCAGCCGCTCGAAACATCGTCATCCGCTCGAGGCCGGAAGCAAGCGTCTCCTCAGCCACGGGAGGATCGGTGGCCAGCATCTGCACGGCCACCTGCGGCGCGGCACGCAGGGCGTCGAGCAGCTCCTTTTCGAGCCGTGGAGGATCGAGATCGTCGGGCACGAGCAGCCGCCCGAGTGACTCAGGCAGGGTGCCTGCGCGGGCGTGCTCCACCGCGAGTTGCAGCTCGCCGGCAACGTCGATCAGGTGCATCTGCCGCAGCTTCTCGGCATAGCCATCCAAGAGCAGGGCGAGGTCGTGGGCCTTGTCCGACTTTCGCAGGCCGCGGGTCACATCAGCCGGGGTGAACCCGGCCGCCCGCAGCGCTTCGACGCTGCGCAGGACCTGTTCAGCGAGTCGCTGCAGGGAGCCCCCGGAGCGCGCGAACGAACGGAGTTGGTCTCGCCGTTCGACCAGCAGCTGTTCCACGGCGACGAGCCTCGCCCGCCGCGGTGCGAGCGTGAGCGACTTCCTGGTCAGCGACTCGGAAACGATGTCGTAGGCCAGGGCCGAGAGCGTGGTGACGTGCAGATTGACGGTCGGATGGCCGGTTCGCGACAGCGTCTCGATCCACTCGTTCCCCACGCGGCGCGAGGGTGCCACGAGCCACGTCGCCGGCAACGGCGCCGACGCCTGCGGGGCTGCGGCAGCATCCCCCGCAGCCATTCCGCAGGCGGCTGCGATCGACTCGATGAGCCGGCTTGGCTGAGGCGGCTCACGCCCCGGCAGGCCGCCCGCGATCGCCGTGAGCCGGCTCTGCGCCGGCACCGCAACCTCGAGCCTGTGCCAGAGGGCGGGGCCGACGACGTGGCCGCTTGATGTCTTCTTCCGTGACGACTTCATGGACACCCATTGTGTCCATCCGTTCAGATATGTCTAGCTGCCCCTGAAAAACGCCCGCGGCGGCCCTGCGCCGCCCTCGAGTCAGGCCGCCTGCCGCTGCACCGGAACGGCGTTCTCGTACGCCTCCCATGCCGTGCCGACGGTGGCGAGGGCCTCGAACACGCTCACCTCTCCCCGCTCGAAGGCTGCGATCGCCGCCTTGATCTCCGCCATCGTCATGATCGCACACGTCGCCAGCGAAACTCCTTCACTCCTCACCATGACACACTCCTTTGCAAGCACACTCCCAAGCACCCCGCTTGGCGTGTGGGACTGATACAGACCGATCGACCCCGAAGTATTTCACGATGTGATCAACGGAATGCCGCTCGACCGCCACGATGTGTTTGTCACCATATGATCACGAAAGCGCATCTCAGCCCGGACCGTCAAATGCCATCAACATATGGGCGACCAACCGTGCCGCAACGACGGCAAATTGGGGGGGCGACGGATTCGATCGATTCGGTCACACTCCGTGGTTTCCGGGGCCACGACACGGCGGGTGAGGGGGAAGCCTCGCTGCAACGAGTGCCCTTGCCCCCACTCAGGAGCACGCCATGGACAGTTCATGCATGTCGATGTTTCCGAGCTATTCGTGGTTTCGATTCATCCACGCCGTCGGCCCGTCACACGCACCGTCGCTCTTGCACGTGCGGCTCGTGAACAATCTGGCCGTTCTGGTGATGTCAGGAACGAGTTCGAACCGGTGGATCAGCCAGGGACGCGAGACGCGTTTCAACACGGAAGGCGGCATGGTCGGCTTCTTTTCGGCCGATGAGGAAGAGCACACCTTGGCCGTCAGCACGGACACGAGCGTCAAGGCGTTCATCCTCTCGATCCCCCCGGCGCACCTGCAGTCCATCGCCAGTTCCGAAGGCCTGACGCCGGCGGGAGCATCGCAGGCCTGTCCGATGTTTCACGACGCCGTCATCCGGGCATCGCTCATGCGGCTCGTCGCCGCCGAGAGGGGATGCACCATCGCGCACGACCTCGGGGCCGAGGTGGCGGCGAGGTGCCTCGTTCTGCGCCTCACGGAACTCATGTACGGTCGCACGCCCGACTGGCGCGGCGATGCGAGCACCTTCGACCATCGCACCATGGGGAAGCTCGTCGACTACATCGACGCGCATTTGCAGCACTTCACCCCACTCGCCGACCTGGCCTCGCAATGCGAGATGTCGCCCAGCCACTTTGCGAAGAAGTTTCGCCTCTCGGCGGGCCTGAGCCTTCAGCGGTTCGTCAACCGCAGGCGTCTGACGGCTTCGATGGCCCTGCTGGAGAGCGGTTCGACAGCCCTGTCGCAGGTCGCCCTCGACCTGGGGTTTTCTTCCCAGAGTCACTTCACGCGGATGTTCAGCAGCCTGACAGGCGTCACGCCTGCCAACTACCGCCGGCAATTCGGTCGGCCGTGACCAACAAGAGCGGAGGGCATGGGATTCGAACCCACAACCCCTTTCGGGGCATCTGATTTCGAGTCAGACCGCTGGCCAATTCGCTTACCCTCCGGAACGGCACCCGTAATGTAGGCCGCACTTCCGCGGCGCTCAAGTTCGGCACCGCTTTTCGCGAGCCAAAGCCCCGCCGATCGAGACCGCCCTTGGCATTCTCCCCCGGGGCCGCCTGCAACGCTTCTGCCGGAAAGGCACGGCGTGCCGGCAAGGCGCCTCCGTGACGGCCACGACCACCTCCCCCCGCCCGTCCTTGAGCCGCCGCCGCCACCTGCCGATGCTCACTCATGACACATGGGCTACCGAACGCCTTGGCCGGCCGTTCGCCCCCGTCAGGAGCGCATGAACCATGGCAAAAGACACGTGGCGGATCGTGACCCGCGGCGCAGACGGCGAACTCATCATCCGTGATTTCGACTCGCCCGAGCAGATCCTCAAGACACACCTCCAGGTCGGCACCGACGACTGCAGCACCGACCTCGCCCTGCGGGGCGCCCCCATCTTCCGCTCGCTCGTCGGCCCGATGCCGGAGGGACGCAACGTCGTCCGCTACGAATCGCCCGAAGTGTTCGAGCACCTCACGAAGGAGTGGGCCGTGCCCAAGGCACCGCGGAAGCGAGTCCGCAAGTCGGCCGCCGCCCGCCAGGCCGAAGCGCTCGCTGAATCATTCCCCCCGGACGCCTCCGATGCCAACGCCGGCTGAGACCATTTTCAGCCGGATCATCCGCCGCGAGATCCCGGCCCGCATCGAGCACGAAGACGACCTCTGCCTCGCCTTTCACGACGTGGCACCGCAGGCGCCCGTCCACCTGCTCGTGATTCCGAAGCAGCCGATTCCCTCGCTGGCGGATGTCACCGCGGCCGACGAACCCTTGCTTGGCCACCTCGTGGCGGTGGCATCGCACCTGGCGAGAAAGCTCGGGCTCGACGACGGCTACCGCCTCGTCGTCAACACCGGCCGCGATGGCGGGCAGACGGTGCATCACCTGCACGTCCACCTGCTCGGCGGCCGCGGCCTCGGCTGGCCCCCGGGCTGATTTCCTCTCGCTACTGCCACCAGCGGCGGACGCGGTCGAACATGGAGCCCGATCGCTCTGCCGGCGGCGCGGGAGCCTCGGTCGGGCCGCCCGCGGCGCGGAGGGTTTCCTCACGCAGGTCCGCCACGGCCTCGTCCGAGACGAACGCGCCGAGGAACCGCGGCCAATAGGTGTCGAGTTCGACCAGGCACGAGCCCAGATCGTCCGCCGCGAGCCGCTCTTCCATCACCGAGAGCCGCCGCGATAACTGCACCCGCTGCGACTCGTCGAACGCCAGATCGAAGACCCGCACGCCGTCGATCTCGACGCTGCCGGGCCCCAGCAGGTCGAACCGGACCCGCAGCGACTCCAGGCCGGTGGTCGGCAGATCGTCGACCTGCAGCACGAACTGCGACCAGGCCGCCGTCAGCGGCTTGCCACCGGCCAGCCCGCCCACCGGCGCAAAGCGGTAATACTCGCGGCCGTCCTGCACGCCCTCCAGCGCCAGCCGCAGCGGTGGCTGCCGATCCCCCTCGGCGACCCGCAGCCACACCGCCACGCTCACCCGCCCCGTCGCGGAGGGCGGAAACGGGTTGCTCCGCAGCGTGGAGAGTCCGTTGACCGATGAAAAGCCGAGGCCGCGGCCGGCGGTTCCGTTCACCCCCGGCACGAAGGCGACCGCACCGCGGCTCGCCTCCACGAGTTCCCAGCCGCCCACGCCGCCGCCAGCCAAAGCGCCGCCGCCCCCCTCCGGCCCGGCCAGTTCGAATCCCGGATTGTCGAGCACGTCGAGGGGCCGTGGGGTCTCGAGCACGCGCCGACGGCGGCTTAGATCCGCCAGCCTCGCGGCGATGAAACGCCGCACCGCGTCGTCGTATTCGACCCGCGCCCCCTGCACCGCCACGCCACCGTCGAGCACGAGCGTGCGCACCTCCCAGGGCTCGAGTGGCACGGCGGCGCCGCCGGACGGCTCGAGCGGCAACCGCGTGCCTGCAGCGACGTCGATGACGGCCGATGGAGAGCCGGCGAGCATGAGCCCGGCGCGGCACGGTGCGGGCCCGGCATTGGCGATGCTCACCACCGTCAGCCCCTGGTCACGCCGGCTCCGGACCACCAGCGGCGCGGGAAGCGGCTCGGCCAATTCCAGCCCGCCGGCCGGCAGCGTCGCGAAGGCCCGCAGGCAGCGGTCGAAACCGGGATCGACGGCGCCGAACAACAGGCCCATGTCGAAGACCACCTCGACATCCGAAGCCACGAGCGACTCGGCGAGCGGCCGGGCACGCGCCGCCCCTTGGGCAACCGCGTGAATCGGCATCTCGTCGACCGCAGCCGCCGCGTTGCCAAAGGGACCATGCGGCACGATCTGGCCCACCGGCATCGACAGCGGCTGCTCGACCGCGATCACCCCTCGGCGTGCCGCACTGGCCGCACCGCGGGCGAGGGCGAGCGAGCGATTGGCATTTTCCACGACACAGCGGTCGAGCAGCGAATCGACCGCGGCATGCACGTGCGGCGAGACGAACACGATCCGCCGATCGGCGGTGATCCGCCCCGGATCGATGCCGATCTCCCGCAGCACATCGGCGTCGGCGGGCTGCGCCGCCAGCGCCGGCTGAAAGCGGGCCGCGAGTTCCCCCTGGGCAAACAGCGACGTCGGCACCACATGCAGGCTCAGCCGCTGGTTCTGCTCGGCCAGCACCTCCGCCAACCGGGAATGGAAGCCGGCCACGAGCCCGGCACGCCACTCCAGCCACTGCTCCCGCAGCGGCCCTTCCACGAGCGCCGCCCGGCGGGCGAACCGCTCGCCTCCCACGGCCGGCTCCTGACCGCCGACCTGCGCGAGAAACCGGGCAAAGGTGGCGTCGTCGAGCCCCCAGGCCGTCCCAGGCAGATGCATCCAGCCGTCGTGCGGCAGCACGAGCGCCACGCCATCCACGCAGGCAACGCCCCGCAGCCGAGCCGCCAGCTCCCGCACGACCTCCTCGACCGCCTGCTGCACCCGCGGATCGAGCACGTTGTAGTGGCAACCACGACCGCCGTCGGTCTGCTTCGGCCTGCCGTCACGTCCCACGCAGGCGATGCCCGTCGCCTCGGGGCCACCGGCGGCGAGCAACGTCTCGAGCGCCGGCAACGGCGCATCGAACGACACCGCCGGCACGAGCCGCAGGCCCTCGCGGCCATGAATGCGGCAGAGCATGCCGAGCAGATCCTTGCGCACAGGATCGAGGCCCGCGTCGGCGGTGGCGCCGCTGTCCCAGCGGGGAGCCCCCCGCGTCAGCCGCGACGGCCAGATCGCGGCCCCGTCGCGGTAGACGACCACCAGCGCGCCCGCCGCTCCCTGCGCCGCAAACCATTCCGCCGCATGGGAGGCGCCGGAGAGAAAGGTCTTCCAGTCGGCGAACGAGCGGCCCGAGCCGCTGGCCGCCCGCTCAGCACCGCCGAACTGCGAAAAATCGGGGGCCGGGAGGTAGGCATGCACGCGGCGTGCGGGGCCGACGGCCGCGGTGAGGCTGTCGCTGGCGGGGCCGGCGGCGCTCGCGGGCGGCCGGAGCGGGCCGGCCGACACCCGCACGCGGCCAAACACCGCCGCGGCCTGCGGGGAGGGATTGGCGATCAAGACCAGCGGCTGGCGGGTGGTGGGCCAGAACACGAACGTATGACGGCCCAGCTTCGGCGGCAGCGCGTCGTCGCCGGCGGCGATGGGCGGCGTCACCTCAAATCCCCCACTCGAACGGACCTCGACCGACGCGGCCGCCGCATCGGCCTCGAGCACGCTCACGCCGACGACCGCCCGCTGATCGGTCGGAAACTCCACCTCCACCAGGTGCGGCATACCCGGCTGCGCGCCCGCGATCACGATCCCCTCCCAGGCCGGCTCGGCGGCCGACCGCGCCGGCGGCAGCCGCAGCATCGGCCCAAGCGCATGCACCTCGACGGTGGAGTGGCCCGTGGCCAACAGGCCGCTCAACCGGGGCACGATCGACGACACCGACGGCAGCTTTGGCATGGACACGTTCGGCATGGGCACGCTGGGCAGCGGCACGGTGGGCATGGTGACGCTGGGCATGGACACATTGGGCAGCGACATCGACGGCATCGGCATGGCCGGCATTGGCACGTACGACATGCCCACGCCGGGCAGTCGCCGCAGCCTTTCGTGCAGCCGCGGGCTGCCCGGGTCGAGTTCGTAGATCACCTTCCAATCGCCGCCGCGCTCGGTGGCGCCGCCCGCATCGGGGGCGACATCGGCCACGGCGACCACCTGCACCGTTCGTGACGCGATTGGCCGCGACCAGCGCAGGCCGCCCCGCTCGACCGCCTCCAGTTCGATGTCGTAGGCCGCTTCGCGGGCCGGCAACGGCACGTCGAACGAAACCCGCTCATACTGCTGGAGCCGCGTCTCGTCGGCCGCCGAGGCCGCCCCGACAGTCTCGGCCAAAAGCAGCGACTGCACGGCCAGCGGTTCGGCGTCGGCGGTGGCCTTGAGCCGCATCCGCAATTCGACCGTGCCCGCTCCGGGCGACCGCTTCGGCAGCAGCGGATCGACCGCCATGCGAACCGTCTCCCCGGGACGGAACAATGCGGTCGCGTGAGCCGCGGTGCCGTCGCCCGTCGAACGCGAACTGAATTCCACCCGCAGGCCATCCCCGGGAGCGGCTCTCAGCGTCAGCCGGTTGCCGTCGCGATCGAGCGGCTGTTGCCGTGGTTCGAGCAGCAGGTCGGCAACGGCGGCCTCGAGGGTCGCGGCGGCCTGTTCGTCACCGTCAGGAAAGAGCCGCACCGCGATTCGTGCGGCCCGCCACCGGGGGATCACCAGTTCCACGCCGTCGGCGTTGCGACGGCTCGGCTCGTGCACCACGATCGTGCCGCCGACCGCGTGGGCGGTCGCCGCCGCATCGGCATCGCCGCAGAGCGTCTGCCATTGCAGACTCTCCGCCGGGCCCGGGTTGCCCTCGGCGGGCACCAACTGGATCGAGCCCGACCAGGCATGCGGCTTCCCGCCGCCCCATTGCACCCGAATCCTGACGGGCCGTTCTGCCACCCCCTGGTCTTGCGCAGACACCGAAGGCGTCGCGCAGTCCGCCGTCAGCACGAGTACGGCGAGCAACAGGCGGACCATCCCTGGGCGGCAGGCGCAAGACGGGACGGGTTGTGGCAGCGGGCGCACCATCCGGGGATGGTAGCGGGGCCCAACCCTTTCGACCAAGCGGGTTTTACAGCTGAAAAACCCTTGTTTTTTGGGCTTTGGAAAACCGGTTCGCGTCGGGTCGATGCAGGCCCCAAACGCCAACGCAGGACATGCAGCTTGGCACCCGCTCCCACCACTCGCTTCCAGTCCGGGCTTCCACGATGGGCTTGCTCAGAGGTCAACAGGGCGATGAGCCGGTCGTCGCCTGCGAGAGCGTCGCCCGCCAGACGGCGTGACATTCACCTGCGTGCGCCTGTTCCAGCAGCGTCTCTAGCCTCGCTGCCACGTCTGCACATCGGTTGGCGACATCGGCCAATTCGAAGAAATCATCCGGCTTGGCGAAGAGGCGGACGCGGCCTTGAGCGGCCGGCTTCGTCAACGCATCCGCGGCCTCGGCAGCCAGCAGGCCATGCCATTCCGGCGTGACGATCGCGGTCCCGCCGGGACCGACCGCGACCACCCGGTCGCGGCCCGACACTGACCAGTTTTCGAACAGCCCCGCGAGGCTCGTTCCCCGCCACGGCGCCGCCGGGTCGATGGCCGAAGCCTGGGGCTCCGCTCCCGCCGCCCGCGACACGACGTCTACGAGGGTTGCGCCCAGGTCGGCAGGCACGACCAGCCCGCCATAGCGTTGGGCCTTCATCCTGCCGGCGGCATCCACGAGGATCGCCGGCACATGGGCAAGTTCCCCGTAGGGCACAGCCTGGCCACCAAGGCCGATCCAGCCATGCAGTCCGAGCGGCAGGCCGCGCACGCCGACGATGGCCACGGCCCAAGGGCCGGCCGCGGCAGCCTTCCCCTCCTGCACGGCGGCGAACAGCCTACCGAGCTGACTGTCGAGGAGCGTCACCTGGCCGGCGAACACATGACGCAAACCCACGACCAAATCGGGATCGGTGTCGGCATCGACTGCGAACCCCGGCACGCGGGCCCCGCTCGGCGGCGACGGATCATCCGGATCGACGTAGCGGTCGCGGTAGGACTCAGGCGCATCCCAGGCCACGCCCAGACTGCCGACGTGGCACCATACGAGCCGGTGCTCTCCGGCCGCGATCACTTCGATCGCCGCATCGACGAGCCTGGCGATGTTCGTCTGCGCGTCATCCTCCTCGACGGTCTCCTTGGCGACCGCCTCCACCAGCCGCAGGCAGCCTCCAGTCTGGGCTGAGGTGACTGCGGCCATCCTCGCTGCCAGGGCGGGGTCGTCGGTCACCACCGCGGGCCGCCAGCCGGCTGCCTCCGCCGCGGTAAAGAAGGGCCGGTCATCGGGCACCGCCGCCGCGAAAAGCTCGCGGAGCGTATCGCCGGGATCGAGCGACGGCGTGATCACGCGATCGAACACGACCCCGCGCGCCGCGAGGGCGTCGAGGGCCGGGGTCGCCACCCAGGTGGCGCCATACGGGGCCAGCATCCAGGCCGGCAGACAATCGACGGTGACGACGAGCAGGCCCGCTGGGCCTGCCGACTGAGCAATCGGTTTCGGGGGCGAATGGTGATCAGTCGATTGGTGATCCATAGGTTGTCATTGTCCCCTCGACTCGCTGTTTGCACCATACGTGGCTCGTGTGCCACATTCTCTGGCTGCGGAAAAAGGTGTCAGGCACCATTTGTCTGGAGGCCCCGGCCTTCGGCCGGGGCCGTGTCGCCTACTGCGACCGGCAAATGGTGCCTGACACCTTTTTCCTCCCGCGAGACCGACATGACCTCCACGACCAACGTCCATCGCGGCTTCGCCACGCACCCGTCGGCCACGACCGGCATGCCGCCGGGAATTCCCTACATCGTGGGCAACGAGGCCGCAGAGCGGTTCTCGTTCTACGGCATGAAGACGATCCTCGTCGTGTTCATGACGCAGTTCCTGCACTCCGCCGCGGGCGGACCCGACTTCATGACGGAGTCCGAGTCGCGGGAGTGGATGCACCTCTTCGTGGCCAGCGCCTATTTTTTTCCGATCATCGGCGGCATCGTCGCCGACGCCTTCCTCGGCAAGTATCTCACGATCCTGCTCCTCTCGATCGTCTATTGTGTCGGGCACCTCTGCCTGGCGCTGATGGACCTGCCAGAGCCGCTGCTGGCGGCCACGCTCGCGCCCCGCGGCTGGCTCCTGGCCGGCCTGGCCCTCGTCGCGATCGGCTCCGGCGGCATCAAGCCCTGCGTGTCGGCGCACGTGGGCGACCAGTTCGGCCAGTCGAACCGCCACCTGTTGGAACGGGTCTTCGGCTGGTTCTATTTTGCCATCAACTTCGGCTCGTTCTTCTCCACGCTCCTCACCCCCTGGCTGCTGAAAAACCACGGTGCCGGCTGGGCCTTCGGCGTGCCGGGCATCCTCATGGCGTTGGCCACGCTCGTCTTCTGGCTGGGGCGGCACCGGTTCATCCACGTGCCGCCGCGGGGGCCGCGGTATTTCGCCGAGACGTTCGGCCCGGAGGGGCTGGCCGCCATCTTCAAGCTCGTGCCGCTCTACCTGCTCGTGGCCGTGTTCTGGTCGCTCTACGACCAGTCCGGGGGCGCCTGGGTGCAGCAGGCGCAGCAGATGGACCGGCGGTTCCTCGGCGTCGAGTGGCTGGAGAGCCAAATCCAGGCCATCAATCCGCTGCTCGTGCTGGCATTCATCCCACTCTTCAGCCTGATCATTTACCCGACGATCGGCAGGTTCTTTCCACTCACGCCGCTCCGCAAGATCTTCGCCGGTTTTCTGCTCACGATCCTCGCCTTCGCCATCACGGCGCATGCCCAGCGGCTGATCGACACCGAGGCGGACCGGTTTCGGGGCGTCGTCGCCCCCGTCGCGGCCGGCGACGGCGTGGACCTCGCCGCCACGGAGGCCGCCATGCGCACGGCGGGCCTCAACGCATGGGCCGATGCGGTCAAGACCGGCGGGACAGGCCGTGGCCACGGTGCATCGGCCGGGGCGAAGGGGGGCGACGCGCGGGTGGAGGCGATGGTCAACGCCGGCGTGGCGGTGGGCAGGGACGGCACCCGGCTGACCGCCCGCTGGCCCTCGGTGGGCTGGCAGCTGTTGGCCTACGTCGTCATCACCGCCGCTGAAATCCTGGTGTCGATCACCTGCCTCGAGTTCAGCTACACCCAGGCCCCGCCGCAGATGAAGTCGCTCGTCATGAGCCTTTATTTGCTGAGCGTGTCGCTGGGCAACCTGTTCACGGCGCTGGTCAACGCGTTCTCCCAGGATGCCGCCGGCAATTCCCTGCTGGCCGGGGCGTCGTACTACTGGTTTTTCTGCGGCTGCATGGCCGCGGCCACCGTCCTGTTGCTCCCGGTGCTCTGGACGTATCGCCCCCGGGAATACCTGCAGGACGAGGCGCCGGCCTGACGCCAGCCGGCCATGGTGCCCGGGTGGTGGCGTCTGGTACTCTGTGCGAAGAGGGTGTTTCAGCACGGGTACCATGATGCATTTCACAGCGATTGACCGCCGGGGTTTCCTGGCTGCCACGGCCGCCGTTCTCGGTGCCCCCTGCGCATGGGCAGCCGATCCCCCCGCAGCCGCCGCAGTCCCGCTGTTTCGCATCTCGCTGGCGCAATGGTCGCTTCACCGCACGCTCTTCGCCGGCAAGCTCGACACCCTCGATTTTCCGCGGGCCGCCAAACAGCAGTTCGGCATTGCGGCCGTCGAATACGTCAACCAGTTCTTCAAGGACAAGGCGAAGGACTCCGCCTACCTGGCCGATCTGGCCAAGCGGGCGGCCGACGAGGGGGTGACGAACGTCTTGATCATGTGCGACGGTCTTGGCAACCTCGGCGACCCCGATGCGGCGGCCCGCACCAAGGCGATCGAGAACCACTTTCCGTGGGTCGAAGCGGCCAAGCGGCTCGGATGCCACGCGATCCGGGTGAATGCCGCCAGCAAGGGTTCGGCGGAAGAACAGCAGAAGCTCGCCGCCGACGGGCTGTCGCGGCTCTCCGACTATGCCGCCCAGATGGACATGTCGGTGATCGTGGAAAACCACGGCGGGCTGTCGAGCAACGGCGAGTGGCTCGCGGGAGTGATGAAGCTCGTGAACAAGCCGAACTGCGGCACGCTGCCCGACTTCGGCAACTTCCACGACTACGACCGCTACCGGGGCGTGGAGGAACTGCTGCCGTTCGCGAAGGGCGTCAGCGCCAAGAGCCACGAGTTCGACGCCGACGGCAACGAGGTGCGGACCGACTACCGGCGGATGCTGAAGCTGGTCGTCGACGCCGGCTACCGGGGCTGGGTCGGCATCGAATACGAGGGCAAGGCCCTCCCGGAGCCTGAGGGAATCCTCGCCACCAAGAAGCTGCTCGAGCAGGTGCGGTCGGAGCTGCAGGGCTAGCCTCACGCGACGGCTCGGCATCGTGCCGACCGTCGCTTGGCCGACCTTCGTCGGCTGGCATGAACCCGGGCCTCCGGCCCTGGTGTCCGGGGGTGGTGCATGAGGGCTTTCCCTTGCCGGCGCCGCGGGCTTGGATGGCTGAGTGGCTCCCATGCAAGCCCGACGCGCGAGCGAGGGACCGGCTTCACTCGGCTGGCAGCTTCGCGAGGTCGAAATCGACCACGACCGGAAAATGGTCCGACACGTCGAGGTCGATCGCGTGGCAGACGAACGCCCGCGTGATCGCCGGCACGAGATCGCGGTGCACGAGCACATGGTCGATCATCGTGAACACGTCGTCGCTGTCGGCGGCACCGTTCTCGTTGAAATCCCAGTGCGACGTGAAGCGGTCGGCGACCCGCGGGATGAACCGGGCCGCATTGACGAGTTCATCGCCGGCCGAGCCGTCGTCGTAATCCTTGAGGTCGTGCAGCACGGTCGTCCGCGTGCGGCGGTTCGAGTCGGCCATCGGCACGTCGGGGTCGTAGTCGTTGATGTCGCCGAGCACGATCGGCGTGTAGCCCCGGGCCACGATCTCCCGGCTGACGAGCTCGCGGGCGATCGCCGTCTCGGCCATCCGCTGCGCGTTGCTGCCAACGTCGGAGGGATTGCTCTTGAGGTGCAGGCCGAGCACGCCGATCTTGCGGCCGCAGACCGTGAAGTAGGCGACCGCGTGCCGCTGCAGCACCGCCTCCTCGTGCCGGGTGCCGCCGCGGTCGTCGGCATGGCTGTAGGCCCGTCGCATCCAGGCGTCGTCCTTGCCGGCCGTGTCCGCGCGGTCGCCCTCCGCCGGATCGCCGTCGCCTCCGCCGTCTTCCCGCCCGCGTCTGGCTGACCGTTTGTTGCCCGCCGGCACGAAAATGTGAATCTGCCGGCCGTCCCGTTCATCAGGCTCGATCCGCGACAGGATGGCCACGTCGAATCCGGAGAATTTGTCCCGGCCGTCGACGTGATAGCCGCGATACTCTCCGAGCCCTTTGGCATGAAGCAGGCTCACGACCGCATCGACCCCCTCCTTCGAAACCACCTCCGGCATGACCAGCACGTCGGGGGCGAGCGACTCGATGACGGCGGCGATGTGCTCGAGGTGGCGGCGCCGAGCCGGCTCGAAGCGAAACCGGGTGAGCGTGGTCCGCTCACCGGGGGCGGCAAGATTTTCCGCATTGAAACAGGCGATCCGCAGCGGGCACGGCGGCCGCGGCGGTGGAACCTCGTCAGCCGCTGCCGGCTGGGTCCACGACGTCACAGCCGCCGCCACGATCACGAGATGGAAGGCGAGCAGACGCAATCCAGGCAAGGCCGTCTCCGGGCCGGCAGCACACAGCCCACCGCCCAGCGGAGCCTCGATACGCGACAACCGTTGACGGACGCTGTTCATCGCCGCTAGAGTTTTCCAGATCAATTCGCACCGCGCTTCCTTCATCCGACACGCCACACTGATCCGGTTCATGAGTTCGCATCAGGATACACAGCTTCTGCCAGACAAGCCCGGAGAATCGAGTGTCCGCGGGTCAGGAACATCCCGTCGGCCGGGAGGTGACAGGCTCAGCCAGTTCGTGCGGGTGGACGAGACGCACGTCGGCCGTGGAGTGTTTGCCCGGCGGAAGCTCAAGGCAGGCATGGTGCTGGGCGAGATTCAGGGCGAGATTTTCCCGGTGGAGCCCGACGATCCGAGCTATTGCATGGAGCTGCCGAGCGGCCGGGTGCTCGAACCGGCCGCGCCGCTGCGATTCCTGAACCACAGTTGCGATCCGAACTGCGAGCTTTTCTACTGGTTTGACGAGGACGGAAGCCTCCAGGAAGACAGGCTGTGGCTGCAAACGATCCGGTCGATCAACGCGGGAGACGAACTGCTGATCGACTATTGCTGGCCGGCCGACGCCGCCATTCCCTGCCGCTGCGGGGTGCCGGGGTGCCGGGGCTGGATCGTCGATCCGGAGGAACTGCACCTCCTGCCCCGCCAGCCGGCCCCGGGGACGCCGCCCCACGACGCTGGCGGCTGACCGCCGCGGTCGCCGTCGGGCTCCTGACGCTTCTCGCCGCGGTCGGCCTGTCGCGACTAAGGATCGACGACGACCTCCGGGCACTCCTGCGGGATGCCGATGCCGATTTCCGTCTGGTCGACGAGGTGGCCGGCCGGTTCGGTGCCCCCGACCGGGATTGCATCATCCGCGTCACGGCCCGCTCGGGCGACCTGTTCGAGGCCCGGCCGCTCGTGGCCCTCCGCGGGCTGACCGACAAACTCGCGGCCGTCGATGGCGTGGAGCAGGTGCGGTCGATGTTCGACATCCGCCGACAGGGGGTCGTTGGCGCGGTGCTGCCGGTGATCCCGCGTGTCGAGGGTGAACTCACGGCCGCGGAGGGCGAGGCGGCCAGGACCCGCGCCGTCGGCCATCCCCTGATCAAGGACCATCTGCTGTCGGCCGACGCCACCTCGAGCCTGCTCATCGCCAGGCTCGAGGCCGCCGCCGACAGGCCGCCCCGGCTGGGAGAAGTGGTGGCCAGCATCGAGCGGTTGCTCGCCACTGCCGAGTCGGAAAACGGCGTGCTGAAGCTGGAACTCACCGGTCTGCCGGCCCTTCGCGAGCAGGCGGCGCAGGCGCTCCGCCAGGACATGCTGTTCTTCAACTCGCTGGGCCTGGGCCTCGCCGTCGTGCTGTCGGCCTGTGTCGCCCGCAGCGCCCGGTCGACGATCGTCGCCTGCGTGCCCCCGTTCGTGGGTGCGGTGTGGGCGATGGGCATGATCGGCCTCTGCGGAGTGCCGGTGAACCTGCTCACCAGCGTGGTGCCGTCGCTGGCGCTCGTGGTGGGCACCTGTGATTCCATCCACTTCATCGAGGACATGCGGCGAAGCGCCCGCCGCGGCGTCGCCGGGGTGGCCGCATCGAGCGGCGCCATCCGGCGGGTGGGCATGGCCTGCGGATTGACGAGCCTCGTGACGGCGATCGGGTTCGCGTCACTGGCGGCGGCGCGGATCGACGCGGTGCGCAACTTCGGCCTGGCCGCGGCGGCTGGTGCCGTGGCGAGTTTCCTGGCGGTGACGCTGCTCACCCCCCTGCTCGCCTCCACGCCGGCCTTCAGCGGCATGCGGCTGGGGCGTTCGTCCCGGCATGCCGGCCGTCTGGCAAGCAGCCTCACGGCCTTCTCCGTGCGGCATGCGTGGCCGATCGCCGCGGTCGGCTGTATTGCCACGCTTCTGCTGGCGGCCGCGGCCGCGGGGCTCGACGCCGATAATCGAGTGGTCGACAGCCTGCCGCGGGGAGCCGCGGCCTCCCAGGCGTTGGCGCGTGTCGACAGCGAGTTTGGCGGAGTGATGGGGGTCGACGTGGTGGTCCGCTGGCCCGAGGGGCTGGGCTGGCTCGATCCGCCGGTGCTCGAGTCGCTCGACCGTGTGCACGACGTGCTCGCACGGTCGGGCGGGATCACGCGGGCTCTTTCGCTGGCCACGGTGGCCACCACGCTGCCGCCGCGGGCCAGACAGCGGCTCGACGCCGCCGAGTTCCGTGATCTGGTCGACGAAGAAAACCGTATGGCGATCGTGCGTGCCCGCGTGAGCGATCTGGGATCGAAAAAACTGGAAGGCATCTACGACCGGATCGACGCCGGGCTTGCCAGCCTGGCCACCGACCGGCCGGGCTGGACGTTCGAACTCGCCGGCATGTCGGTCGTCTCGGCCCGCAACATCCGCCAACTCGTCCGCGACCTCGGCTCGAGCCTGCTTTTGGAGGTGGCCGTCATCGGCGGCATCCTCGCAGTGGCCTTCCGTTCGCCGCTGGCGGGGATCGTGAGCCTGATTCCCAACATCTTCCCGCTCGCCGTGATCGGCGCGCTGCTCGTCGCACTCGGCCGGTCGCTCGATCCGGCGACGGTGATCGTGTTCAACGTCTGCCTGGGGCTCGCCGTGGACGACACGGTGCACGTGCTCTCGGCCCTCCAGCGTCAGCGTCGCGAGGGACTGTCGATCTCGAGCGCCGTCCGGCGTGCGGTGGCAGAGACGGGCAATGCGGTGGTGCTCGGCGGTGTCGTGCTGGCCATCGGGTTTGCGGCGGTGACGGTGAGTTCCGTGCCGGCGCTCGCGGGCTTCGGCCTGCTGGCCTGCGCCGCGGTGGCCGCGGCCACGGTCGCGGAGCTCGTGTTTCTGCCGGCGCTTCTCGTCGTCACCGACGCATTCGTGCGGCGTCGGCCAGCGACCCGCCACGACGGCATCTTCGGCAGCGAACCATCTGCTACCTCCCCAGCGGCGGCGTGAACACGTCGAATGCGTCGATGGTCACGGGACCGTCGCCCGTGGCCACGAGCTTCACCTCATGCGCCCTGTTCGGCAGGTGGGTAGCAAGCCGCAGCCGGAACTTTTCCACCGCGTCGCCACGGAAACTGACGCTGCCGACCGTCGCACGCACGACGTCGAACGTGTAACGGTCGCCAGCACGATTGTTCTTGGCATCCCGCCAGAACGATGGGTCGATCGTCACCTGTCCCGAACTGCTCGTAAACGGCTTGAATGCGTTGCCGCTCCCGTCGGCACCGGTCTCGCTGCCCACCAGCGCATAGTCGCCCGAGTCACCGGTCAGCGTGATCGTCCACCGCTGGGGCACCAGTCCGTCGCCGAGCGTGACCGCGTGCGGGCCGCGATCCCATGCCAGGTCGGGTGGATTCGCATTCTTGGGATCGGCCTGAATCCAGCCCGCATGGAAAACGGCCGTCTCGTCGGCCGGTTTGCCGTCGATCAACACGCGTGCCGTGCCACCTCCCGGCCGGCGCCAGCCGATGAGTTCGATGCGGTTGCCGGTGAAGGCGACGCTCACGTCGCTGCCCTGCTGCGTGGCGACCAGCGCCCCACCCCCTTCAGCCGCCGTCCAGCGATCGGCACCGCGGCGGACATCCTCCGCAGGCTTCTCCACCTCCACGCGGCGCTCCCGTGTCGCCGGGTCGTACGCGAAGGAATCGGCCCAGTGGAAGTGGCGGGCGATATTCATGACGGCCATCTGCGCGCCATATTTCGACTGATGCACCCCGTCGGTAAGCAGGTCGTCCATCCGGAGTCCATTGGCGAGCATGTACGTGGTCATCTCCCGCCTGTTTTCCACGAACTCCACGCCATACTTCGAGCAGATTTCGCGGATCCGCGGAAGATCCTGATGATCGGTGACGGCCTCGGCATCGGGCCAGAGATTCTTGTGGAATGTGCACCAGTGCAGGCTGCCGACGAGGATGTCGGCCGTGGTGAACGTGCGCAGTTCGACGATCATCTCCTCGAGGTCTTTGGGGGTACCGAAGTTGTAGATCAACACGACGTCGGGCTGCTCGGGGATCACCCGCTGCCGCGCCCAACCATGGGAGAAATGGTAGGACGTCGCACCGCCACCCAGTGCCTTGTAGACGATCTTCGGCGCCTTCGGGAACTGCTTGCGAATCAGCTTCGTGAGGAGATCACCGTCGCCGAGGCCGAGGGTAAAACTCGAGCCGATGGCCCAGATCAGTAATGGCCGCTCGGGATCGAAGCCGTTCTCGAGCTTCTGCACCGTAAGCGCCATGAATCGACCGTCGTCGGGCCGCGCCGGCGCCCGGTACGGAGCCGCCCCCCGTGGTGCTCCGACGGCGGGCTCGCCGGCCCGGGCAACGGGCAGGTTCCAGACCGCTGCCACGAACAGAACGACAGGACCGACGACCACCAAGGTCGGACGGGAGACGGGGGAGACGGCCATGGGAATTCGGCAACTCCTGCGGCGACGAGCAACACCACTCCGCCAGACTGCCGGCGTCACGGAACAGTGGCCGCCATCACGTCGGCGACGGCCTCGACGGCCTGCACGATCTGCTCTTCGCTGTGCTCGCTCGTGATGAAAAACCGCACGCGGGCGGCGCTCTCGCGGACGGCCGGGTAGAGGATCGGCCGGGCGTTGATACCCCGCTCCATGAGCAGCTGCGAGACGAGCATCGCCCGCGAGGAGCTGCCGACGATGACGGGGATCACGGGCGTGTCGCCGCTTTCACCGGTGTCGAGGTCGCAGTCGGCGGCCAACTTCAAGAACAGCTCCGACCGTTCCCGCAGCCGCGTCACTCGCCACGGCTCCCGCTGGATCACCCGGAGCCCCTCGAGCGCGGCCGCGGCGTTGGGCGGCGAGCAGGCGGTGGAAAACACGAAGGCGGGCGTCGTATAGCCGAGATAGCGAATCAGCCGCTCGCCTCCGGCGAGGTAGCCGCCACCGGCCCCGAGCGCCTTGCTGATCGTGCCCATCCAGAGATCGCCCTCCGCGGGATCGACGCCGAAGAAGTCGCAGATACCGCGGCCTTCGGGGCCCATGGTGCCCAAGGAGTGGGCTTCGTCAACGTAGAGCAGCGCGTCGTGCCGCTTTTTCACCTCGATGAACTTCGGCAGGTCGGGGTAGTCGCCGTCCATGCTGTAGACGCCCTCGATCGCGACCACGACCCGCTTGTACTGCGGCCGCAGATCGCGGAGGAGGCCGTCGAGCTGCTCGTGGTCGTTATGCCGGAACGACCGCTTACCAGCCTTCGAGGCGTTGGCTCCCTGCATGATGCTGTTGTGGGCCAGTTCGTCGTAGAGGATCAGGTCGCCGGCGCCGAAGAGATGGTTGAACACAGACGCATTCGTGCCATAGCCACAGGGAAACACGACGGCCCGCTCCGCGCCCAAGAACCGCGCCAGTTCGGCGTCGAGTTCATCGAGGATCGTGTTGTTACCGCCGACCATGCGGCTGGCGGAGGCACTGCAGCCGAAGCGGTCGATCGCCTGCTTGGCGGCGCGAGTCACATCGGGGTGCCCCGCCAGGCCGAGGTAGTCGAAGCTCGTGAAGCTGACGACCTCGCGGCCGCCGACCCGCGCCGTGCGGCCGCGGACCTCCTCGTTGGCCCAGAGAAACGGGTTTTCGAGTCCTGCCGCCTCGAGACCAGCAAGCCGCTCCTCGAGCGCCGCGCACTCGGGAAACGGCAGACCGTCGGTTCCCTGGGCGAGGGTCTTGGATGTGGCGGCCTCGGCCGGCTGGAGGGACACCGGCCTGGCCGATGCGGGCGTTTTGAGATCGGCGACCTCTGCCGCACGGTCCGCCTCGTCGAACATGCGGATGGCGATGCAATCGACGAGATCCGCGCAGGTGCGGATGCCGTGGAGCCACTCGTCGCGAAACCGCATCTGGTAGCGGCCCTCGATGCGGGTGACGACGTCAAGGAAGTGGGCGGTATCGACACCGCAGCCTGCGAGCGACGTCTCGGGCACGAGCGTCCGGATCGTGGCCGTGGGGCTCACCCGGGCGACCTCCTCGAAGACCACTCGCTCGATCGACTCGCGCGAGTGCGCCAACGGCCGGTTCCGATCGGCGACAAGTGTCTCGCCGTATTCACCACCAACTCCAGCCATCGTGCCCATGATGCCAACTCCCATCGATTGCTCCCCTCCGTGCGAGTAAACGCGAGAGCGACAACGCGTGCAGCGAGTCCCGCCTGCACGATCCACGAAACAACGCCGCGGCGGACCCGCGGTGCCAAGAGTATACGGAGCCGCTTCGCAAATGCGAAGCACCTCGCGACCTTGCGGCCCTTCTTGCTCCACCCCGTCACCGATAAAAACGGTCCGGAGGTTCATGCCGCCGATGACGATCGTCGGGGCGGCGTCGTGCGCCACCCCCGGATCCCTCACCCGACCAGCAGTTTCCGCAGCACGAACGGCAGGATGCCGCCGGAGCGGAACTGGTCGAGCTCGACCGGCGTGTCGATCCGCACCATGCAGGGGATGTCCTTGACCGTGCCATCAGGCCGGGTGGCCTTCACGACCACGGTCGTCCGCGGCACGAGGTTCTCGAACGGAATGTCGAAGGTTTCCTCGCCGGTCAGCCCCAACTGCTGCCACGGCTCCGGAAGCACGAGCGGCAGCACGCCCATGCCGACGAGGTTCGAACGGTGGATCCGCTCGAAGCTCGTGGCGAGCACGGCCCGGACGCCCAGGAGCATCGTCCCCTTCGCCGCCCAGTCACGGGAGCTGCCGGTGCCGTACTCGGCGCCGGCCAGCACCACCAGGGGCGTGCCCGCCGCCTTGTATTGCACCGCCGCGTCGTAGACAGGCATGACCTGCGCCCCGGGGAGCAGCCGGGTGACGCCCCCTTCCGTTCCCGGCACCAGCAGGTTGCGGATGCGGATGTTGGCGAAGGTGCCCCGCGTCATCACGCGGTCGTTCCCGCGGCGGGCGCCATAGCTGTTGAAGTCGACGGGCGGCACACCGTGCTCGACGAGATAGTGCCCGGCCGGGCTCACCTTGGCGATGCTGCCAGCGGGCGAGATGTGGTCGGTCGTCACGCTGTCGCCCAGGGCGAGCAGCACGTGGGCCCCACGGACGCTCTTGGGCGCGACGGCCTCCCGGGTCAGGTCGGCCAAAAACGGCGGCTCCTGGATGTAGGTGCTCGCAGCATCCCAATCGTAGAGCTCGCCCTTCGAAGTCGGCACCGCGTTCCACCGCTCGTTCGAGTTCCAGACGTTGCCGTAGCGGGCCTGAAACTGCGTCGGCAACACGCTCGCCTCGACGGTCTGCCGCACCTCCTCGGCCGTCGGCCAGATATCACGGAGAAACACCGGCTTGCCATCGCGACCGGTGCCGATCGGCTCGTGCTCCAGGTCGATGTCGGTGGTGCCAGCCAGGGCGTAGGCCACCACGAGCGGCGGGCTGGCGAGCCAGTTGGCCTTCACGAGCGGATTCACGCGGCCCTCGAAATTGCGGTTACCCGAGAGGACGGCAGCGGCCACCAGATCCCCCTCCGCCACCGCCTTGGCCACCGCGTCGGGCAGCGGCCCCGAGTTGCCGATGCAGGTCGTGCAGCCGTAGCCGACCGTCTCGAACCCGAGCGCATCGAGATCCTTGTCGAGGCCCGACCGCTCCAGGTAGTCGGTGACCACGCGGGATCCGGGAGCGAGGCTCGTCTTCACCCACGGCTTCGTGGTGAGCCCCTTCGCGACCGCTTTCCGGGCGACCAACCCGGCGGCCACCATCACGCTCGGGTTGCTCGTGTTCGTGCAACTCGTGATGGCGGCGATCACCACGGCACCGTGGTGAATCGTGGAGGCATGTCCGTTCTCCTTCACCGTGCCCGTCCGCGAAAGGGCCGGGCCCTCGAGCGCAAAGCCCCGCTTGGCCGTGGGGGCGGTGAGCGATTCGGCGAAGGTCTTCTTGACGTTCTGGAGGGCGACGCGATCCTGCGGCCGCTTCGGCCCGGCCAGGCTCGGCACGACGCTGCCCAGGTCGAGGCTGAGCCGTTTCGTGAACTCGGGAACGGCCGCCGCCGCCGTCCGGAAGAGGCCCTGCTCTTTCATGTAGCGTTCGACGAGCGTCACCTGCTCCGCCGGCCGGCCGGTGAGGCGGAGATACGCGAGCGTTTCGTCATCCACGGGGAAGAAGCCCATGGTGGCCCCATACTCCGGTGCCATGTTCGCGATCGTGGCCCGGTCGGCCAGCGACATGCCGTCGAGGCCGCTCCCGAAAAATTCCACGAACTTGCCGACCACCCCCTCCTTCCGCAGGATCTCGGTAACTGTGAGCACGAGGTCGGTCGCAGTGGCGCCGGCGGGCAGCCGACCGGTGAACTCGAAGCCCACCACCTCCGGCAACAAGAGCGAGAGCGCCTGCCCGAGCATCACCGCCTCCGCCTCGATGCCGCCCACGCCCCAGCCGACGACACCGAGCCCGTTGATCATGGTCGTATGGCTGTCGGTGCCGACGAGCGTGTCGGGCACGGCCACCTTCAGCCCGCCCTTCCCCGCGGGATCGTCGCGCAGGAAGACGCAGCCGGCGAGGTATTCGAGATTTACCTGGTGGACGATGCCGATCGCCGGCGGCACGACCCGGAAATTCTGGAATGCCTGCTGCCCCCAGCGCAGAAAGGCGTAGCGTTCGGCGTTCCGCTCGAATTCGATGTCGACGTTCTTCGCGAGCGAGTCGGCCGCGCCGAAAAAGTCCACCTGCACGGAATGGTCGATGACGAGATCGACCGGCACGAGGGGATTGATCTTTCGGGGATCCCCACCGAGCCGCTTCATTGCCGCTCGCATCGCCGCCAGATCCACCACGCACGGCACGCCCGTGAAATCCTGCAGAACCACCCGAGCCGGTTTGAACGGGATCTCCGTCTCGGCCGGCCGGGCGGCGTTCCAGGTGGCCAGGCTGCGGACGTCGGCCTCCGTCACCTCGTAGTTGTCGCAGGTCCGCAGCAGGGCCTCGAGCACCATGCGGATCGAATAGGGCAGACGCGACGTGTTGGTGATGCCGGCATCGTCGAGCGCCCGCAACCGGTAGAGCGTGGCGGGGCCGGAGCCCGTTTCAAAGGTGGCGCGGGCGGAAAACGGGTCGACGAACGTGGCTGCCATGATGAACCCTGGGAAATTGGGGTGAGAACCTGGGGGAGAGCGAGCGGCTGCGAAGAACCAGAACCATTCCGCCTGACGGCGGCTAGCCTAACGAAACGATCTCCCGGCAGAGAAGTGTCCGCTGCGACAGCCCCGAAAAACCCGCTGGATAACCGAATAAAGGGCCGGCAACGGACTGGTACGGGGGCCAACTTTCAAAAAAATTGTGGCCAGAGTCGACACGCCACGGATTGTGGAGTATCTTTGGGACAGGTGAGGAAGACCTCCCCGCAATACACCTACCGATCTCTTCAGCGGCTGTTCCCCCCCCCCAAAGACCCACACTTCTAGAGCCGCTACCGGACCCGTGGTTCACTCCACGGGTCCTTTTCTTTTTGCGGGCCTCGCGCCGCAGGTGGCGCATACGCTCATTTCCCTTGCTTGCGCTGCAGGCTTGGATGAACGAGGACGCGGCCCACCCCACCGATTCCCATGCAAGCCCGAAGCGCAAGCGAGGGAATCCGGGTCCACGCCGAGCTCGTACTCGCAGCAATCCCGACGTGAGCACATGTACCCTTGCGGGGGATGCGACCACCCATATAACGATTTTGTCTGCGGACCGGAACGCGGGTCGCAGGGACATCGCTCTTCATCACGTCGGGCAGGGGATCGCCGGATTTGGCTCAGGACTGGACGGATCGACTCACGGACAGGTCGATCGGCTGGAAGCAGGGATGGATCGAGCGTGCTAGAGCCCCGGGCCGCGGCGGCTTCAGCCTCGTGGAACTGCTGGTCGTCATGGCGATCGTCGCCCTGCTCGCTGGATTGCTGCTGCCCGCCGTGCAGGCCGCGCGGGAGTCGGCCCGGCGGGGAGTCTGTCAGCAGAACCTGCGGCAACTGGCGGTGGCAGTGCTCACCTACGAGGCGGGCCTTCGTCGCTTGCCAGCCGCCGCAATTGTCAGCGAGGCAGCCTCCCCAGCGACCTGCACCGGCTGCTGGAACCCCTGGGCCGAGGCCCAACTTTCGGCCTTCACGCCGGGCACGAAGCACGGATCGAGCTGGATCCTGGCCGTGTTGCCGTTCCTGGAACAGTCACAACTCTTCAATCGCTGGAACCGTTCCACCAACGTGCTGGGCAACGCCGCCGTGGCCCAGACCGACATCCCCACGCTCCATTGCCCAAGCCGCCGAACAGGCGTTCGCATCGACCGCGACGACCACAAAAACCTGATCCGCACGAACTGGCGGGGCGGCGGCACCGACTATGGCGGCTGCTACGGCCGCGGCGACGGCTTCCTCAACGACACGAGCGACGACCACCGGTTCTCCGACATCGACACACCCATCGGCGGCTCCTCGGGAAATCGACAGGGACTGTTTCTTCCCAATGCCGGCCGGCTGCTTTCCGCGGCCGTCGACGGCCTCGCGAACACGATCATGCTGGGAGAGCTGCAGCGGCTCCGGCCACTGGCCGGAGCCACCGGTGCCGTCAACACCTATAACCGCACCAGTCAGGACGGCTGGGCGGTGGGCGGCGTGGCCACGCTCTTCACCACCGCGACCGATCCGGGTCACTCGAACCCTGGCGGCATGAACAACCTCTTTTTCGAGTCGCCGGGCAGCGACCATGCCGGCGGCAGCTTCTTCGCGATGGCCGATGGATCGGTGCGATGGCTCGGCGAGTTTGTCGACGCCAAGGACAACAACGCCGTCTTTCCGCTCCTTGGCTCGATCGGTGACGGAGCCGTTGCACGCGTCGCGGACACTGCGTATTGACCCCTCTCGGAGTCCAGCTGCCATGACTTCACCCCACCGTTCGACCGCCATCCCATGGCGGCTGAGCGTGCTGATGGTCGGTTCGTCGCTGCTGGGCTGCTCGCCCACGGAACGACCGCCACTGGGCCAGGTCCGCGGCACGGTCACCCTCGATGGCACGGCCCTCGCCAACGCCACGGTACTGTTCACGCCCGCGGGCAAGGGCCGCACCTCGCAGGGATTCACCGATGCTTCAGGCCGCTATGAACTCCGTTACCTGCGGAACATCCCCGGCGCCAACGTCGATCGGCATACGGTGCGAATCACCACCTCCAGCGAGGAGAACGGCGGCCGCGAACAACTGCCTCCCCGCTACCATTCCAGAACGGTGCTGGAGGCCACAGTCAGCGCCGGAAGCAACGATTTGGACTTTGCCCTCCAATCGCACGCCCCCTAGCGTGAGGGGATCGCGGGCCTGGCCACCCGCCCGTCACCAAGGTTTTGGTGTCGCAAAACATTTGGTTTATAGTCCGGTCTTGCCCGACGGCGTGCGGATTTCGCAAGTATCTCTGCCAGTGCGATGAGCCCTGCAGAAACGCGGTCTGGCTGGAAAGACAAGGCATGGACGACTCCAGCGTGCTCAGCTTCGCCCCCCGCCCGCAGCGCCCCAGTCGCCCCACGGCATCCGCGCATGCCACCATCCCGCCGGCGGTCGCCAGCCGGCCGGTCGACATTTCGGTGATCATGCCGACCATTTTCTGGTCGGGCACGTTCGAACGCTGCGGCCAACGCCTTCTCGCGGTGGTCGACGCCGGAAAGATCTCCGCAGAAATCGTGTTCGCCTTCGACGGCGAAGCTCCGCCCCCGCCGGACTGGCTCGACCACCCCGGCGTCAGCGTCGTGCAGACCGGGGCGAGGCTGGGGCCAGCGGCCGCCCGCAATCGCGCCGCGGAGGCGGCGTCGGGCAGGATCCTGATGTTCGTGGACGCCGACGTGGAACTCGCCGCCGACGCAATCGAACGCATTCACGCCGCGTTCGAGGCTGATCCGGATCTGGTTGGCATCTTCGGCACCTACGATGACGATCCGCCGGGGAATGGCGTGGCCAGTGCGTTCCGCAACCTGCTCCACCACCACACGCACACGTCAAACCCTGGCCGGGCAGGCACATTCTGGGCCGGCTGCGGAGCCATCCGGACGGCCGAATTCCTCGACATCGGCGGCTTTGAGGAGGCGTACGCCTTCCCCAGCGTGGAAGACATCGAGTTGGGCATGCGAGTCACCGCCGCCGGCGGCAGGATCGTGCTCGATCCGACGATACGGTGCAAGCACCTCAAGCAGTGGACCATGGCCTCGATGATCTTCACCGACATCGTCCACCGCGCCACGCCATGGACGCACCTCATCATCAAGAGCCGCAGCCTGCCCGCCACACTCAACCTCGATTGGCGGAGCCGGTTCAGCGGCATCTGCTCCGTGCTTCTGCTTGTCTGCCTGGCTGCGGCACCATTCGCAGCGCCGATGGCATGGTTGGCGCTGGCTTGTGGGCTGGCTGTGCTCGTCATGAACATCGATTTCTACCGGCTGTGCAGGAACAAAAGGGGCACTGGATTCGCCATCTCGGCCGTCATGCTCCACTGGCTGTATTTCGCCTACTCCTTCCTGACATTCGGACTCATCGCAGCCCGCGAACTTTGGGTCGACTTCAGCCGGACCTCCCCATGTCCTTCCCGTTCCGCCACCATCGCCATGAGTCTGGCACCGCAAGCGACGCACGAGCAGCCGCGAGTCGGTCGCTGACCACCCCAAAAACCGGCATCACCACGCCGCTCGCCTGGGCACTGTTCGTGCTCCTGGCACTGCTGACAATCTTCAATGTCGCCCGTGGCGTCTCCATCGCCTGGCAGAGGGCCGGCGACGTCGACATGAAGTCGAGGGCCGACGAGTACGCCTGGTTTCGCCAAGGCTACTACCCGAATGCCGCTCTTGAAGGACGGACGGTACCGCCAAAACTCCCCTACTCCGTCTACCCGCCCTATGCCCTGCCCATGTTCGCGTTGTTCTTCGAGCCTGGTGGGCTGCTTCAGGGAAGAGTTCTCATCGAACTCTTGTCCGTGGCGTCGTTGGTCGTGCTCGGCCTCTACGCCGCCCGTGAATTGCAGTTTGCCGGGCCGGCCGCCGTCGCGATCGGCACCGTTGCCGGCGGAGCGATCACCGGCAACATCGGCGCCCTCGCCGCCGGTCAGTTCTCCATTCTCTGTGTCGCGCTCATCGTCCAACAGATTCTCTACCTCGAGCGACGGCGGCCCCTGGCGGCAGGATGCTGCTGGGCGCTGGCCATGATCAAGCCGCAGATTGCCCTCGCGTTTGGGGTTCTGTTTCTCGTCGATAAACAATGGCGGGGCCTCGTGGTCGGTGGCGCGATCCTCGTCGCCTTGAGCCTGTTCGCCTGCTGGTGGACCGACATCCCGCCGGGCCGAGTGCTCGACCATTGGCTGTTCCGGGGATCCATGTCGTTTGCTGAACGGGACCGCGGCACCCCCGGCCCCGGACAGCTGGCCGCGTATCTCGGAGTCAATGGCCGAATCGTCCAGTTCGCCTCGCTGGCCCTGCTCGGCTGCCTGGCGGCCGGAATCTGGTGGCGCGTGCGCCACCTGTCCGACGGAATCCCGCTGCTGCCACTGGCGGGAGCATGCGGCGTGGTGGGTGAACTGCTCTTCTACCACCAATTCTACGATCACATCATGCTGGCCCCCGCGGTCATCGCCCTGTTCGTCGCGGCAGCCAAGACGCGATCGATCGCCGCGATCGCTCTCGCGACTCTCGTGGCGACCTCCGTCTGGATGCCCCAGCGGTTTCTGCTGGCTTTGCCATTCAACCAAGTTGGCCGGGTGGCACTCTGGTCGGCCGCGGCGGCGCTGCTGGTGACGTTCGCTCTCCGCTCGGCCTCGAACGCGACGGCCGTCGAGGCCGGGGCAGTGTGAGCCTCTCAGGCCTAGAGACCGGTCTCGCGGAGATGCTGGACGAGAATCCGCTGCAGTTCGGCGATCGACTGCGGGTGATGATGCACCCGCGTGTGCGTCGCTGGCACGGTGACCTCGCTCATGACGCCCGTCAGGCGGGCGCTCGACACCGGCACGATGCAGTCTCCTCCCTCGCCAACGGGCGACCGATGGGCGTTGCCGATGATGCTGTGGGTCGTCACCCAGCAGGGCACCCGCAGTCCGTGCAACGCCATCAGGATCGTGGAGTCGGGCTCGAGCACGTCGACCGTCGTCGGCAGCTTCCGCTCGTAATCGGGCCGGAACGATCCCGGGTTGGCGCGGATGACCTCGTCGTGAATCGCCTGCATCTCCGCTGGCTGCCGCACGGTGAGCGACGCGGCCCGGCCGACACCGAGCGACGCGAGCGTCGAGCCGCGGTGCGGGGTGGCGACGAACACCACCCGCTTCACGAAGGGCAGAGGCTGAAAGAAATAGGCCGGCGCCACCTGCTGGCGAAGCTCCGGCCGCATCCTGATCTCCTCGAACGGGCGGCACGCGATGGAATCCCAGATCGCGTTGCCGGAGTCCACCACCTGCAGCTTCGCGTGCAGACCGCCCATGCTGTGGCCGACGAGCACCAGCGACTTGAGGGCCGGATCGCTTCCCTGCGGATCGAGCCGCCCCACCGCCGCGGCAAGCTGACGGCGAAGCACCGCGGCCGATTGCAGAAACGAGGCACCGGTCGGGTAGTGGTAGAGCCAAGGCTCGAAGCGGCGGTGGAAGGTCGGCCAGGCACGCAGCTCGTTGAGCATGTCGAACCACGTGCCCTCGTCACTGGCGAGGCCGTGAATGAACACGACGGGAATCTTTCCGGGCTGGTGCGGCTGCAGAAATTCCAGGCGGGGCTGCGTGTCGCCAGCTCCGAACGGCTGGACGAACCCCTGGATGGCATTGGTCCGCGGCAGGCTTTCGAGCATGTCGAGCAGCGGAGCCGTGAGATCGGCGGCAAGCAACGGCTGCGCGGGGCCGATGTGCACGGCGGCGATCTCCACGGGGTTGGCGAGGTCGAGGATGGCTGGCGCATGGTCTCGTGACAACGGACCGGAGAACTTCTGCAGGCCAGTTTCAGCGCCCGGCATCTGGAACCGCAGCACGGCGGTGGCGGCGATCGATTGTCGCGTCGGCGCGAAATCCCGCGACACGCTTCCCGCGGGCCCCTTCGCCAACCGCACCGACACCGGCAGCCCGAAGCCGCCACGCACGTGCCGTCGGGAGATGCGCCTGTCAGCTGGTCGGCAGGACGCCTCGATGGATTCGATGCCGGCGGCATCCACGGGCAGCGACTGCATCTGGATCGGCACGCAGACAGGATTCCATCCCGGACCGATCATCAGTCCCTGGCCTGTGAGCCGCCCATGGCAGTGGGCGGATTCGAGCAGGCCCTGGAGCGACTCGGCGTAGATCTCCGCAGCCTGGCAGAGAATGTCGTGCGACCCAGGGCAGGTCCAAACGGCGTTCCAGGCCTCTTCGCAGGCCGTGTAGTAGCCATCGACCGCGTGCCAGTCGCATTTCTCGGCCAGTTCACAGGAAGCGGCGGCAAGTTCGCGGGCCCGGCGCAGGTGACCTTCCGCAATCCGCTCCGGTGGCACCGCCGGGGTCAGGGAGAACGCCGCCGGCACCTCGGCTGCCCGCGCATGCCGCACGCCAACTCCCGAGGCGACCATCAGCCACGCCGCGACTACGACGAACAGCGGAGAGCGAACCTTGTCGATGACGCTGGCCACGAGTCGCCTCCCTGCAGCCAAGTATCGGCGTCGGGCGTCGGCATTCACGGGCTTCGTGGCACAACCGGCAGACTCACCGTGGCCTGCCCGCCCCCGCAAGTCGGCCCTGTTTGCCTGATTTTGCCTGATATGGATTGGCGTCAGCAAAGCTCGAGAGCGGCTTTACGGCCGCAGGGCAGCATGTTCTTCGGCCACGAGTTCCATCTCGGCGCTGAGATACTTGACGGCTGCGGAGGGGGCGAGATTGAAATAGACGCGTCCCTCCGTGCACCAGCGGCCGCCGTCGTAGAGAAACTCCGCCGAGGCGGCCCGCACGTTCGACACCGCCTCGACATCTTCCATGCCCCCGCCTGCCACCGCCTCGAAGCTGACCTCGATCGCCACCAGTGCCTTCAGGCGGCGGTTGCGTCGATCGCGGACGTAGATGACGTCGTCGTCGAACACGACGTTCGACCACATGAGGCCACGGGGCTTGCCGGTGGCGGCGGCACGATCGATGAACTTGGCCTCCAACTGCTCCCGTTGCCGGTGGAAATCCCGCTGGATGCGGGCCAACTGCTCCGCGCGACGTGCAGCCCGCACGGGACGAATGGCGATGGCGATAGCGACACCGGCCATAGCTGCCAGAACACCTGCCACGATGATCGACACGATGCTCTCCACAGTCAGACCTTACGGAGGATGCCCACTCGATCCTGATGCACGAAGTGTACGACCACCGGTCGACTCGTCAAAACCAGTCGTCGTCTCGGACGCGATGAATGCCGCACTCCCCAGGGCGAC
>JBILWX010000102.1:0-12629 GCA_044369655.1 Pirellulales bacterium | reverse complement strand
CTATTCGGGTCGATCTCGGGTACGGATGAGGGCGAGCCACCAGAGACGGTGAAGGTGGAAGCCTGATGTGTTTGATCACTCCTGCTGAAGCGCCCAACATTCGTGTCGAACGAACTGGGGATGAGTTGATCAAGACCGGAACCGGAGAACGGCGACTGCAGATCGGTGTAGAGTCCGAAATTTGATAAACCAAAAACACCGGTGATCGTTGAGCCGTTGCCGTCGAGGTAACCGAAAAAATCGGCTCCAAAACCGGCCACAACGGCACTGTAATCCATACTGAAAACGCCCACTTGCTGGCCGATGGAACCATCCGTCACCATGGTTGCCTGTAGCGTGGAACTCCCCGTCGTAATGGTCAAAAGGGGCGTCATGGCGAGGAAATTGAAGGGAGATGAATCATTATCTGTTCCGGAAATCACGTTCGCCGGATCACCCGTCCCAGTGATTGACTACGTTGCGTCGGCGAACGGAGTGCCACCGAGGGTGCCCGAGATGAGCCCGCCCGTCGCGGTGTACGTCAGTGTTGACGCATCCGCCGCCGATGGAGCGGCCAGCATGGATGCCAACGCGATCAGCCCAACGGAAAGCGTCTTGAACGAGAGGCGAATCATGATCGTGGCTCTTGGGATGGGACGGAGGGCGTTGCCAGAATAATCACTCTGTTTTTGCATCCGGCCCTAACCGTGTCAAATAATTGGCAAAAACCCAAGAAATGCCCGTAAATAACGGATGCGGGAGAGGTCCCCCTCCCCCCGTTTTCAGCCGTTGATTGAGAGGCTCCCCTCTCTCGCTCGTCCGGGATTTTCGACCTCTGATTCCGGCTCACGGTGACAGGCGGCTCCATGGTCGCCTCGATGGCCAAACGTCCGCCGTAGGCCTCCAAAACCGTCACCAGCCAAGGACTTTTCCAAGCCGGGCCGCCACCGGTGCCGTCGTGCCGATCAGGCGGCATACAACACCTGGCCCTCACGGCGGGCAATATGTTCTACAGTGCCCGGTATCCGCGATCGGGCCTCGAACTCCTGCTCGCTGATGACAAGCAGGTCGACCGGCATGAGCATGCCCTTCAAGGCACGATTGAGCCGGATCATATCCCCATAGCGGTCTGACACGGTCACCTCGATAACCAGTAGATCGACGTCGCTATGGTCGTCGGCGTCACCACGGGCGTGGGAGCCAAACAGGATGACCTTCAGCGGCTGAGCTGCCGCCACCAGCCGATTCACGGCTTCATTCAGCCGCTCGAACGTCGATGCCCACGCTGGCTTGGTCATGCTATCCACACCTCAAGCGTACCTCGGACCGCTTACTGTGGTCACCTCGTGAAGACAATGTCCGGAGCCATCACCGGCACTGGTGGCGGGCCTGCATGCTGGCCTGTACATGCGACGGCGCGTGACTCTCCAGCAGATAGATCTCGCGGCAGGCCACGCATTGGGGCACCGACACGCGGAGGAACAGGTTGCCTCACTCGGCAGGCTACGTTAGCCGTTGCCAGCGCGTTCGTGTTGCCCAAATCGCCCGTCAAGGATGCCCGCAAATGACAGATCCTCGTCAAGCGTCGGCCAGTGCAGCCCAAATGGTGAAATCTCGATACGGCTAAGGTCTGCTTCTTCAGCCGACTCCAGACGTGGGTTGCCGTTGATCGGAAAACTCAACTCGTGGCCACTCACGAACCTGACGAAGACGATGCCTCGGTCATGCCATGCCTTCAGGGCACGGTTAGCCAAGGTGCTCGGCCCATTTTTGCTTGATGAGTTCGAGGTGTTCATGGATGCGTTTCTCCGCTCGCGATAGCTCCCGGACATTGAACCCGACGGATGCCCGCAGTGCCACCTTAGGCTCGACCATGAGCGCTGCTACGAGCGGCCGAGCCGCCAGGCTCCGGTTCCGTGGATGAATCGACCTGCTCGCCAGCCATCCCGGTCTTTCTGTTCAGCGATTTCCGCCAAGGGCGACGGCCTGCACGGAAACATGTGTGGATTTATGGAAGTGCCTTCCGAAAACTACCGTTTTTTCGAGCAAGACCGTAATCCATGTACCCCTGCCGGGGGTACCTGAACAGCTGTATCACTCGCAAATGCGGGCGGTACAGCTGTTTTCTTTTCTGTGTGCTGCGGTCTGCCGCCGTCTGCGTGCATATGCGACGTCGGATTTGACGTCGCTTTTTCGAAGTCGGCGTCTGTCACGGCCGAAAGGGTCACAGCGGGAATGTTCGACCTCGCGCCGCAGGGCCTCGAGCGTGGCCTCGAGTGGCGGCATCTACGGGAAACTCGGGCCGCCGTTGCCCCGCACGGCGTTCGCCAGGGTAGTATGGGCGATGCCGATGTGGCCGGCATCGGGAGAGAACACGCCGCCACGATGCAGCCGCCGACGTGAAGGATCAGCTTTGCCATCTAGAATCACGGCGAGGGATACCCAATCGACTCACCGCATGGAAACGAAAGTGGCGCCTGCCGGCGCGACAACCGATTCGATATTCACGTCCTACGCCCAGAACATGGAGGATATCCGGCTCTGGCGGGCACTGCGACACTTCACGCCCGGCCGATACATCGACGTCGGCGCCTGGGATCCGCGAATCGATTCCGTGAGCCGCGGGTTCTACGAGCGGGGCTGGCGGGGAGTGCACTTCGAGCCGCATCCCCGGCTCGCGGCCCGGCTCCGTGCCGATCGCCCGGATGAGCCGGTGCACGAGGTGGCACTGGCGGATCACGAGGGAACGCTGCGATTCTTCCTCAACGGCGACGACGGCACCAGCACGGCCGACGCCACGCTGGCACGGGCGGCCGCCGGCCCGGGGCGGTCGCCGACGGAAGTGGTCGTCTCCGTCACTACGCTCGCCCGGGCCTGTGCCGACCTCGCGGGCCGGGATGTCCACTGGATGAAGATCGATGTAGAGGGGCTGGAGGAGTCCGTCCTCCGCGGCTGGGATGCGACGGCGCTGCGTCCCTGGGTCGTCGTCATCGAGGCGACCAAGCCGCTCACCCGCCTCAAGACACATGCCGCCCTGGAGCCGCTCTTTGCCGCGGCGGATTATGTCCCCGCAGGATTCGACGGGCTCAACTGCTATTACGTCGCCCGCGAGCATGGCGACCTGGCGGCGGCAGTCGAGGAACCAGTGAGCGTTTTTGACGTGATGGAGGGCTGCCGCTTGAGCCCGACGAGCCCGTTCGTCGCCAGCCACCTCGACACACTGCGGATGATGGAGGCAAGCTGGTCGTGGAGGATCACGCGGCCCCTGCGGGCGCTCGCTGATCTGCTGCCCCGCCGTGGGCCACGCCACCACTGACGCGACGACCGCATCGGCACGGCGAGCAGCCCTGGTGAGAGGGCGTGCTTACGCGCGCCGAGAGCCGATGATCCGCCGCAGGACGTCGCGGGCCCTTGCCGCCATCGTGCGCGGCTTGCGTGTCGCCGGCTTCCACCGTCTGGCACGGGCGATCTCGGTCGTCGGCCGCGCCCACGCATTGTCGCAGACCGGATGTCGCGGCGACTTGCGGAGCGCGAGGTGGATCGACCCGAACGTGTGCCCTTGCAGCTCCAGGAGCAGGTGTGGATAGACGGACCAGACGACCTCGGCGGATCGCTGACTCGACGCTGTCGCGACGGCTCGACCACGGCCTGGATCCGCGGCTCGATCGCCGCGGCATGGCCGGGTCACGGCATGCAGAGAAGATCAGTAAACGTTACCCGCTCCGCGGCGTCGCTTGCCAGGATTCTGTCGTACAGCGACTCGAGAGCCGCCACGGACACGGGCGGCAGCTTCTCCCAGCCGGACGACCGCATGTCATACACCGCACGGCAGCTGCTGAGGAAGCGGAAGAGACGCTCCCGGCCGCCGCAGCGTTCAACCCCATACGGCCAGAACTCGATGACGACAAACGGCCGCCGGTCGCGGGCGATGATCCGCTCGGCGCCGGCGAGCACGTGCCCTTCATGCCCCTGCGTATCGATCCAGACGAGCGTACCGTCATCGAATACCGTCTCGCACGCCTCCTCGAGGGCGTCGAGCGTCGTGCATTCGACCGGCCGCGTCGCCCGGCCGTGCTCGCCGTAGGCGGCCTCGTCGGGGGGCGTACCGACGCGCACCCGATGGTCGCCGAAATTGTCCAGCGAGACTTCCATGGAGGCCCGCCCCGCCGTGTCCGAGACGGCGACGTTGAAGAGCCTGACGCGGCGATGGCAGTCGGCCAGATGGACGTTGCAGGTGAGCAGCCGGAAGTTGTCGGGCTCCATCTCAACGCCCACGCCGCCGGGAAACGTGCCGTCCCGCAGGCCGCTCAACAGGTGCGTGCCGATGTTGGCGCCGATGTCCACGAAGAGCCGCGGCCGGAATCCGTGGCTCTGCCGCAGGAACCGCACGACGTCCACCACCGCCTGCTCTTCGAAGCGGCCGGAGTGACGAAGGGCCCGGCCGATGACGGTGTCGTCCTCATAGACGAGCATCGCCCCGAGGTTCGTGTCCGCCAGCACCACCCGCCGATCGCCACCGCCCCCGAACAGCGACTCGCGCGGCTCGTTGCGGCTGATCGCTGGCAGCACGATCGTCGCATCGGCCGGCAGGAAGCTCGCCGCGATCAGCCCGTCGCCGCTGAACGACTCTTCCACCGTGTGCTCGCAGAGGATCGTGGCGCCGAGCCGCTCGAGCTGCCGCAGGCAGTCCTGATGGGTGGTCGGCGAGCCGCTGATCGAGGCATGATGCGTCGACACCACGACGAATCGCAGCAGCCCCTCCCGCACGGCCCGGCCGAGCGACTCGAGCAGGGGCAGCTCCCCGCCCTGGCAGTCGAGGTGCAGCATCTCGACCGGCCGGCGGCCGATCTCGTCGAGCAGGCTGTCGAGCGAATGGCACGGCACCGACACGACGGACCCGTCCGACTCGCGGCGGAGCGCCACGGCGTCGGCGGGCTCGCGGCCAACGCAGGCGTTGATCCACATGGCGGAGCGGCCGTTGAGCGCGAGGTTTCGCTGGCCGCAGGCCATGTTGCTGGCATCCGGCTCCACGCACACGGCGGCCGACCCGACGACAGCACCCAGATACCAGTTGGTGTAGTAGGCCCAGAAGGCCCCAATCTCCACGATCGTCGTGTTCGGCCGGCAGCGGGCGACGAGGTGGTGGAAGACGACCTCCTCCTGCGGCTCGTGATGCCCCCGGAGTTCGCGGATGATCCGCTGCATCCACTCGCCGTGATAGCCTCCCGCCTCGACGAGCGTGCCCTCGTGCATCACCTGCACGAGCCGACCGTCGCGATCGAAGACCGAACCCGCGCTCGATACCTTCGGGATGGCGTCGGTATCGCGGCAGCCGATCGTCATCGCCACGCGCCGGGCAGTGCCATCCTGATCGTGAGGGCGAGCCGAGCGGGCAAGCCAACTACGGACGCGGCCGCCGACCCGTCGGCTGATTTCGTGGATACTATGCATCAGCGTGCGTTCCTGCGGCTCGACGCCGGCCCTCGGAATCAGCCTGGATGAAAACCTCAATACTACCCTCGGCTGTCGCGGCGATGTCGCCCACGGCGGCCTCCTTTCGGAGAGGGATCGGCCGCCGCCGGAACCGGGATTACCGCATGCTCGTATCGCGGCTCAATCCAAGACTCTTGTGGAACGCCATGTCTACCGACTCCAGGATTTTCCGGCGATCGGCTTGGCCAGGACATACACGAGGCCGCTGACCCCGTAGTCGCAGCCTTCGCCATGCCGCCGCCGGAGGCTCTGGAGGATCGACTGCGGCACATCCACGCGCCGCGTAGCCGCCTCCTGAACGACGAGCGGGGACGTCGTGTAGGCCCGTGTGATCTCGGCCGTCGACACACGGTTGATATCGGCCGCCTCGTAGATCCAGTCGATGATGCAGGCGGTGTCGGCGGCTGGCACCGACCGATCCGCGAGGTATGCCGCCAGTTCGGTCGGCCCCATGAGGAGATGCCCCCAGTCCGGCACGGGATTGGTCGAGGCCACACCCGCCAAGGGGGTGAAGAGGTAGCTGGCGCTCGTCTTCCCCGCGTAGGGGCCGCCGCAGGAGGCGACCCAGAGGTGATGGCCAAGCGCCGACGACCAGAGCGGAAATCCCTCGAACAGCGCAAGGCCGCCCGGCCTGAGCACCCGGTGCACCTCCTCCAGGAAATGGTCCGGCCGCGGGATGTGCTCGATGATCGACAGGCCGAAGACAAGATCGAAGCTGCCGGGCTCGAAGTGGCTCCGCAGGTCGAGCGCGTCGGCCTTCATCACGGAAAGCCGACGATCAGCCGACTCGCCTTCCGCGGAGACATGATCCAGGCCTGTGACCGTGACCCTCGCGGCGCCGTCGTCGAGAAACGCGGTGGCCGAGATGCAGGCCTGTGCCCCCCCAATCTCCAAAACGTGCTTTCCCTCGATGGCGACATAGCGGGAAAGCACCTCGTGGGGCATTCGCTGGAAACGGATGTATTCGGGCGAGATGAGTGTCGGCGTCGCCGTGCCCGCGGCCGGGGCGAACGGCAGCGGCCACCGCCAAGGCCTCTCGAGGCTGTCGGCGGCCCGCCGGAGGGCGCCGGCGACCGCGCCGCGGGCGCCGTGCCGGAGATACGCGTTGTGCAGGCGTTGCAACATGCGACGGTGGCGAAGTGACGTGCGGCGGCCGACTCCAGGACTCACGGACTCTTTGACGGTTTCCGCAGCACGATCACCGCCTGCGGCAGACGGCGACGATCATCGATGAAATCAACCAGCTCCAACTCCGTCCACTCCCGCTCGACGTAGGCCCGCGGAATGATCGATTCGCCGTAGAGCGATGCCTCCAGCCCGGAGCCGCCGCCGGTGGCGATATGCACGAACTGGCCGCCGGCGGATAGCCGCCTCGTGGCTGCGATGTCACCGAAGCCCTCCCGCAGCAGACGCAGCCAGGGCTCGTTCCAAGGCCGGCCCCGCCACCTGCCGAGCATGAGCCACACCCGCCACAGGGTCGCGCGCGTCGTCAGGCTCTCGACGAAATCGAGAAACCCGCTTCCCTGCGTCGTCACGATCGCGAGGCCGCCGGGCTCGAGCACCCGTGCGATCTCCCTGATCCAAGCCCTGCTCGCAACCTCGCTGAGGTGCGAGAAGACCGAATAGGCGACGACCAAATCGAACACTCCGTCGTCGAACGGTGCCGGCGGCAACGCATCGACGGCGGTGAACCGCGAGAAGGAGTTGAGCTGGCGGGCTAACGCCACCGACTCAGGCCGCACGTCCACGCCGTGGAGGTTTTGCGAGTCGACGCGATTGAGGAAGATCCGTAGCATGCGGCCCCAGCCGCACCCGAAGTCGAGCACACGGGTCGCTTCGCCGACGGGCCGCCCCTCCGCCTCGGCATACCGGTTCACCAACGCGACGAACCGCCCCGCCTCCGCGATCGCGACGCGACCGCTCGTGCCATGGGTGGCCGTCTGATACTCCTGCGGCGGAAATGCCGGCATGGGCACCGCATCGACCACCCGATCGTGCAGGGATCGCTCGAGCACCCGCAGCCACTCGGCGCGCGAGAGCGATCCAAAGGCCAGGCGATGGGCGGCATTTGATTCGACTCGAGACTCGTCCATCACTCCCGCTTCCCGTGTTCCACCCGCTGACCGGGCGGTTCGTGGCCCGCCGCCGTCGGATCATAGCATAGCGGCGGCAGGCCGCCGGCAGACACCGGCGCATGCAGGTCAACCAGCGTTCCTCGCCACGCCCGTCGCCTCGATCGTCCTGCGGATCGTCTCCGCCGTATCCTTCCAACTGCTCATCGTGAACGAGTCCCTGATCCGCGCCTCCTGATCACGGCGCAGCGTCGGGTTCAGAGCGAGGGCCTTGATCGCGTCGTACCACGCCGCGAAATCAAGCGGATCGAGCAGCTGGGTGAGATCCTGCCCAGCCTCCGGCAGCGACGACGTGTCGGACGAGATGCAGCACTTGCCATGGGCGAGGCTCTCGACCACGGGCAGGCCGAAGCCCTCGCTGAAAGACGGAAAGACCGTGAACAGGCACTTGTCGTAGAGCCATTCGAGTTCCGCGTCCGATGGGCTCTCGAGGTGATGGACCACACCCCGGATGGCCGGATTTTCGTCCATCTCCGCAAACAGGTCGTCCACCCGCCAGCCCCGTCGCCCCGCGATCACGAGGTCGGGAGGATCGGGAAAACACGTGTCGGAACGCATCTTCGTCCAAAGCTGGTAGAGCAGTCGGTGATTCTTCCGCACCTCGACGGTGCCCACCACGAGGACGAACGGCCGGGAGACGAGCGCCGGAATACCCTGGCTGCGCCCGGTGGGCGGCTTCGCCCCGAGCCTGATCACGAGGCTGGCGGGCATCGCCGCGCCGATCTCACGGGCGTAGCGTTCGAGCTGCCGCGTCGTGTCCTCCGAGATCGCGAAGACCACGTCGACACAGGCGAGCAGGTCCCGGAAATAGTCCTTGAACTTGTGGGCGTATCCCGGCGAGATGAACTGCGGCTGGTAGACCGGAATGAGATCGTAGGCCAGGAGAAACACCCTGATGCCGGCACTCTTCCGGAGTGCGCCGAGCACCTTCAGGTCGTTGTTGTCCCAGTCGAGCCCCATGGAGAGATAGGCGTCGCCGCACGCGAACGCCGCGGGCGGTCCGGCTCGCCGCGACGCGCGTCGCGGCGGCACCAGCGCACGCAGCAGGGCCACGGTCGCCCCGGCCACCGCGAGCCACGCCGCGATCCATGCCCGGAGAGGCCCTCGCAGCCGCCGCGGGAGCAGGCCAATGCCGGCGAGCGCCCACCGCTCGAGAGTCGCGCGGCAAGCCTGCAGGGCGGACGGCCCGGGTGCACGTGCCGCTCCGGTCCCGGGTGCGGCGATTTCCATGCGCTGCAGGATGTCCTCGGCGGCCGCCCTCGACATCTCCAGGTACGTCCCACTTGACCTGTCGAAATGGCAGAACCGCAGGCCCGGCATACCGGCGGCCAGCAGCTCCTTGGCGACCATCACCTCGGTCCTGATAATGCCGACCGGCGTGCCCTGCCATTCCCTCGAGGTCGAGAGATCGATCCAGAGCGAGGTCATCGCACAGCCTGCCTGCCGGATCGCTGGCGTCCTCTTCGGCCCGCGATCATGCTCATCCGATGACACCATGAAGCCTCGTGCGACGCCATGAAGACGATCCTGTGCGTGTCCCACGTCGTGCCATGGCCCGGTGCCCACGGCAACGAGATCCGCCTCCAGCGGCTGCTCGTCTGGCTGCGGAAGCAACGCTTCCGGATCATTCTCGTGATCACCGCCACCGACGTGGAGGCTGAGCGCATCGCGCTGATGCGTCGCCATGTTGATCGGCTCGAGTTGCCCTGTCAATCAACGCGGTCGCTCGATGCCGGTCGATTGCTCGATCGCTTGCGGCACGGCATCGGCACGCTGCGATCGTGGCTCGCCTCCGGCGGCATACCCCCCGAGCGCGGGCCCATGCAGACGCTGGCGGATGCCGTCTGCCCCGACAGGGTCGGCCGGTTGGTGCGCCGCCTCGAGAAGGAGGAACCCGTCGATATCTACCTGGCCTACTATGGGTTCGCCTTGCGGGCTTTCAGCCACGTTGCCTGCCGGGAACGGGTCGTGTGCGACACCGTCGAGGCGTTCTCGATGGTCCGCCACGACGCGGCCGGGAAGCCGACCGATCGCGTGCTTTCTTTCTCGTCCCCGGAGGAGCGGGAGATGCTGCTCGCGAGCGGTCACATCATGGCCATCCAGCGGGCCGAGGCGGAATACCTCGCGCAGCTCGTGCCCGAGCGTCCGGTTCGCACGGTGGGGCTGGATTGCGACGTGCCGCCTCACCCGGGGCTTCCCTCCGAGGCGGCCGAGGTGATCGGCGTCGTCGGGTCGGCGAACCAGGCCAACGTGGACGGGCTGCGGCTGTTTCTCGACCGGAGCTGGCCGCTGATCCGGGCCCGCGTGCCCCGCGCGCGGTTGCGGATCGCCGGCGGGCTGGGTGCCGCCGCCCGGGAACTGGGTGGATCCACGGCTCCCGCGGGAATGGAGACGACCGGATGGGTCGCGGACATCGCGGAGTTCTACCGGGGTGTGCGACTGGTCGTGAACCCGGTGCAGATCGGCACCGGACTGAAGATCAAGACCGTGGAGGCCTTGGCCCACTGCCGGCCCGTTGTGACCTACGCGATCGGATGCGAGGGCATCGAGCCGGGGGCGGCGGAGGGCTTGTGCGTGGTGGACGAGGCATCGGCCATGGCGGAAGCCTGCGCGACGCTGCTGCTCGATCCGGCCAGGTGTGATCAGATGGCCTTGGCAGCCGGCGGTTTCGCATCCGCCGCATTATCGGCCGACAGCATCTACGCTCCGCTGCGCGGCCTGCTCGACGCGATCCGTGGCGGAAGAAGATCTGCTCGCTGATGCCGAGCTTGCAGATGATCTTGGCCACCGAATTGCCCGACTCAGCCTGCCTGAACGCGAACGCGATCTGCTCTTCCGTAAAGTGCCTATTTCCCATCTGAAAAACCCACTTTTTCTGGTGACGCCAAGGGAAAAAAACCTACCATTCCGGATGGATCAAGAAACGGGGAGGACGTCACCGCGGTGGGGCTCAACGAGGCCGCGGCGGATTGCTTCGGGGGCTCGGGGCTCTCGTGGCGGTGGTGATCGAGCAGCCGAAACGGCGCTGGCGCTGCATCCGCCGCAGGACTCTGTCACACTCAAGCCATGAGTCCAGTAAACGACGAGTTCGACAGGCTGGAGCGGTTGATCTACCGCCCCGTCTCCACGCGGCCGGATTGGCTCAAGGCGTGGCGCAACGAAGCCCAATACCTGCTCTTCCTCGCCCGCCGCGCCGTCGATGCCGATGACGAGGAACTCGTACAGGAACTCGAGGATCAGGCCCGCGAGATGGCGGACGTCGTAGAGGCACGGCTGGGACACGACGGGCTGCTCTAGAGCCGGCAGCGTCGCGACGTCTTCTCACCATCCATAGAAAAGCGTCAATGCCATCTGGCCGACGGCGTCGCGAAGGTTGATGTCGCCATCTTCAAACGACCGCATGGTTTCCTTGACCTGGATCATCATCTGCAGCATACGTTCCAGTTCTTCACGTTCGCGCGGGGTAGAAACACTCTCGTCTGCTCGTCGCATCAGCAGTCTTCCAAAGAAGGGTGTCGTCACGACCTCGATCACGGCAGGGCGGTTATGACGAACCTGACGGCCAACCTTGGTCTGGCCAATCCATAGCTGCATTGGCGGAAGCAGGGCCGCCAAGGGGCAAATACCGCGGGCAGGTGACCAACCGTGCCGGACTCTCGTTGGTTCGCCCCGCGCCTTGCTCGTATACGTGCCTGGACCGGAGCCCGTTTCACGACGATCACCCAGAATTCGCCTGCTCCCCGGGCAGGATCGCAAATCGCGGCACGGACCTGCCAGCGACCACCACGGTCTCGGCGAACATCGCCGCCGGCCGCACCCAGAGGCCGTGGTCGCCATACTCCTGACGGTAGACGACGAGTTCCTCGAGCGTCTCGCTGTGCCGGGCGATGCCGAGCACCGTGTATTCGTTGCCCTTGTAGTGCCGGTACCGGCCCGGCTCGACGGCGGCCATGCGTTATCTCCTCTGAACTCTGAATCGTGAATACATCGTGAATCGCTCCGCTGCACTTCTTCCAGACACCGTTTCCTCCACACGATACCCCGCCCGCCTGTCTCCATCACAGCCTTCCGCCACCACCGCCTGCCCTGGGCGACTCAAGGAAAGCGGAACGACAGCGGTGCCACTCCACTCGCTACACTAGCGGGCATCCGTACCGACGATTCCCGACCTGCCCCCTCCGAAGCTGGAGCCCGTCATGCATCGCCTGTTTCGCCCGGCCCTCGTCGCGACGTGTGCCATGGCACTGACCGTCACCCGGATGGTGGCGGCCGCGCCCGCCGACCGGATCATCCGCGGCGGACCGATCGTCACCGTGAACCCCGCGCAACCGGCGGCCGAGGCGGTCGCGATCAAGGACGGGAGGATCGTGGCGGTCGGCAACGAACCCGACGTGATGAAACACAAGGGCGACGCGACCGAAGTCGTCGACCTCGGCGGCCGAACGCTCGTGCCGGGCTTCGTGGACGGCCACAGCCATTTCTTTTCGCTCATCGATGTCCAGACGCAGGCGCTCTGCGCCTCGCCGCCCGCCGGCCAGTGCAAAAACGTGGCCGACGTGATCGCGGCGCTCAAGCGGGTGCAGAAGCAGCGAAAGCTCGGGCCGGGCACATTCGTGATGGGATTCGGCTATGACCCCGAACTGCTGGCGGAGAAACGCCCCCCCACGAAGCAGGAACTCGATGCCGCCTTCCCGGACAACCCCGTGATTCTCGTGCATGTGTCGGGGCACGGCGCGATGCTCAACTCGAAGGCCCTTGCCACGTACGGCATCACCGCCGCCACGCCCACGCCGACGGGCGGCGTGATCGGCCGCGAGCCGGGCTCCACCGAGCCAAACGGCCTCCTGTTCGAGACGGCCTTTCTGCCGATCTTTGCGAAGCTTCCGGGGCCCGACGGCGACGAGGCGATCGAACTGCTCAAGACCGGTCAGGAACTCTACCTCCGCGAGGGCATCACGACGGCGCAGGAGGGGGCCACGATGAAGCACCAGGTCGACCTGCTCCGCGCGTTCGCCGACCGCGGCG
>JBILWX010000020.1:0-38934 GCA_044369655.1 Pirellulales bacterium | reverse complement strand
GGGATCGGGACGCGATCGCCGAGCTGCTCGAGCACGTGCCGGCCGGGAGGCCCCGGGTCTTCGTGGCGGTGCGGTCGACGAACGCCGAAAAGCACTGGCCGCTCGACCGCTGGGCAGCCGTCGTCGACTGGCTGGTCACGGCCCGCGGCTGTGAGGTGTTTTTCTGCGGGGGCCCTGCCGATGTCGCCATGCACGCGGACATCGTCAGCCATGTCGACCCCGCCGTCGCCACGCATGTCCACGATCATTCGGCCTCCGTGCGGCTGCGGCAACTCGGTGCCCTCTTGTCGCGCATGGACCTGTGCGTGGGCGTCGACAGCGGGCTGCCGCACATCGCCGCGTCGTTTGGCGTGCCGGTGGTGGCGCTCTTCGGCCCCACCGATCCCGCCCAGTGGCATCCTTGGAAGACGGCTGGCGAGGCCGTTCATGCGGAGAGCGTGCTGCCGACGGGCGGCCGTTCGATGCTCGACATCAGCGTCGCGCAGGTGACGGCCGCCGCTGCACGGCTGCTCGGGTCGCAGGCGGCCAGGCGACCGGCACCGCGGCCGGAGCCGGTCCCGGTGGGTCAGCTCTGCGACGGCGCCGTGGCGTAATCCGCCGCCGCCGCGGTGCCGGCGAGAAAGCCGCTCGCCCACGCCCACTGGAAGTTGAAGCCGCCGATCCGGCCGTCGACGTCGAGCACTTCCCCCGCGAAATGCAGCCCCGGGCAGATTCGGCTCTCCATGGTGTCGAGGCGGACTTCCGAGAGCGGCACGCCGCCGGCCGTAGCCTCCGCCAGCGTGAAGCCGCGGTCTCCCGAGACCTCCAGGGGCGTGCCGGTGAGCAGCGTCACCAGCCGCTTCCTCGCCTCCCGGGGCAGGTCGCCGGTGGTGGGGGCGGATGCCAGTTCGCAGAGCCGCCGCGCCAGCCGGTCGGGCAGATGGTCCCTCAGGATCGCAAGCGTGCCACGGCCCCGGGCGTCGCGCACCATCGCCTCGACGTCTCCTGAGGGGATGCCGGGCAGCCAGTTGAGCGCAAGTTTCACCGGCTGCATGCCCGCGGCCGCGGCCTCGTGCCGCGCGACGAGCCAGTGGCGGCTGATGTCGAGCACCGCCGGGCCGGAGAGGCCGAAGTGGGTGCAGAGCGTGCTGCCGGTGCAGGCCGTGATCCGCTTGCCCGTGGCATACGAGAGGACGAGTTCGGCGGGCAGCGTGAGCCCCGACAGCTCCGTGATCCAGTGTCCCGACGGCAACACGAGCGGCACGAGTGCCGGCACGATCGGCGCCGTGAGCGAGTGACCAAGTGCGGCGGCGAGCAGGTGGCCGCCCCCGTCGGATCCCGATTTGGGCAGCGATTTGCCCCCCGTGCAGAGGATCACGCGGGCTGCGCGGAGCGGCCCGGCGGCTGTCGCGACGAGAAAGCCGTCGTCGTCGCGGGCGATGGATTCCACCCGTGCCGGATGCACGAGTGCCGCGCCGCCGCGGGCCGCCTCGCGGACGAGGGCGTCGAGCACGGTCCGCGCCTGGTCGGTGACCGGAAAGAGCTTGCCCGTGTCTTCACGCTTGAGGTCCACGCCGGCCGCGCGGAAAAAGGCCACCGTGTCGTCCACCGTGAACCGCGCGAGCACCTTGCGGATCGCCGGCGGCGTACTGCCGGCAAAATCGGTGTCAGCCACCCGCCAGTGGGTCACGTTGCAGCGACCACCGCCGGCCACCAGGATCTTCGCGCCCAGCTTGCGGGCGCCGTCCAGGGCCACGATGGAGGGCGTCCGGCCACGGTCCCGGGCGGTGCGTCCGGCCCAGGCCGCCGCGAACAGCCCGGCGGCCCCGCACCCCACGATGGCGATGTCGGCCCGCCCAGCGAAGGCAGCCGGAACGACCTGTTTTTCTGGAGTCATGCGGATGGCTGACGAATGTCTGGACCCGGAGGGCGACTGATTCCACAATACCTTCCTGACCCAGGGGAATATGCCATGTTCATCGTCCGAATGCGGGCCCTGCTTGCGGTGGCAATGGTGTCGGCCGCGCCACTCCCGCCCGCCGCCGCCGCCGATTGGCCGCAGTGGGGGGGCGGTCAGTACCGCAACCTCATTTCCCGCGAGGCGGATCTGCCGGCCTCGTTCCATCCGGGACGGAAGAAACGCGACCGGATGGGATTCGATCCCGCCACCGCGAAGAACGTCCGCTGGATGGTCCGCCTCGGCAGCGAAAACTATTCCTGCCCGGTGGTGGCCGATGGCCGCGTCTACATCGGCACCAACGACGAGGACCTCGACGACGACCGATTCTCGCCGACCCGCGGCGGCGTGCTCATGTGCCTCGACGAAAAGACCGGCGATCTCCTCTGGCGGCTGGTGGTGCCGCGGCTGGAGATCGACCGTTCGAAGGTGAGCGAGGATTTCGACGACATGAATCTCGGCATCTGCTCGACGGCGACCGTCGACGGCGACCGCGTCTATCTCGTCACCAATCGCTGCGAGGTGGTCTGCCTCGACGTGGCCGGCATGGCCAACGGCAACGACGGCCCGTTCACCGCCGAGGCGACCTTCTCGGTGCCCGAGGGAGCGGCGCCGGTGGAGCCGGGCGATCGCGATGCCGACATCCTCTGGCGGTTCGACATGATCCGCGACCTGCCGGTGTTCCCGCACGACGCGGCCAACTGCTCGATCCTCGTGGTGGGCGACCATCTCTACGTGGGCACGGCCAACGGCGTCTACGACGGCAAGGTGGTGCTGCCGACGGCGGCGTCGCTCGTCGTGCTCGATAAACGGTCGGGGAATCTGCTTGCCCGCGACGACGGCCGGATCAGCGCCAACGTCTTCCATGGGCAGTGGTCGTCACCGACGCTGGCCGACGTGAAGGGTCGCAAGCAGGTCGTGTTCGGCGGTGGCGACGGCCTCTGCCACGGCTTCGAACCGCTGCCGGCCACGGCCGCCCCGGGTGGGCAAACCGCGGCGGCGACGAGTCCCCGGCCCGCGATCCTGCGGGAAACCTGGTCGTTCGACTGTAATCCCCCGGGCTACCGTGAGCGGGGCGGCGTGAAGATCGACTACTGGGCGTTGGTGCGGGGCGGCCCGCGGACACTCGACGCCGACGGCATGCTCGTCAGCCCCAACGAAGTGATCGGGTCACCCGTGGTCGTGGGCAGCCGGGTGTATGTCGGCATCGGCCAGGATCCGGTGCATGGTCCGGGCCGCGGCGCGCTCTCCTGCATCGCGATCGACGGCACGGGCGACATCACCAGGAGCGGCCGGGTCTGGCAATACACCGGCATCGGGCGGGCGCTTTCGACGGTGGCGGTCGTCGACGGGCTGGTCTACGCGGCCGAGTACGCCGGCAAGGTGCACTGCCTCGATGCGGCCACCGGGCGGCTGCACTGGGTGCACGACACCCGGGAGGAGATCTGGTCGAGCACGCTCGTGGCCGACGGCAAGGTCTGGATCGGCACGCGGAAGTCGCTCGTCGTGCTGGCGGCCGGCCTCGAGAAGAAGGTGCTGGCTGACATCAAGCTGGGCACGCCGGTGTGGTCGATCCCGTGCGTGGCCAACAAGACGCTCTTCGTGGCCTCGCAGAAGAACCTCTGGGCGGTCGAGGACCAGGGTGAGATGCCGTGAGCAGGCGATGATGCTCAGGAAAGCCCAGGACGGTCCGCGTCAAAGCCGATCCTGCTTTTCACGATGTAGTGCGGGCGGCGTTTCACCTCGTCGTAAATCCGGCCCAGGTATTCACCGACGATGCCGATGCCGAGGAGTTGAATGCCGCCGAGAAAGAGCACCAGGGTCACGAGGGTCGTGAAGCCGGTCTGGGCGATTTCGAAGCCGAGGATGCGCTTGACGATGAAGTAACAGCCGACGGCGAAGCCCAGGCTCGCGATCAGGGTGCCGGCATAGGTCAGCAGGCGAAGGGGCAGATACGAGAAGCTGAAGATGCCGTCGAGCGCGTAGGAAACGAGCTTCCGAAACGTGACTGCGGGGGGGCCGGCGGCCCGCTCCTGGCGATCGTAAAAAATCTCCGCCCGGGAAAAGCCGACCCAGCTCCGCAACCCCGGGAAGAAGCGGTGTGTTTCGGAGAGCTGGTTGAAGGCCGCCACTGCCTCGCGGCCGAGCAGGCCGAACGTGCCGGTGTTGCGCTCGATGGGAAAGTCGATGAGCAGGCCGAACACGCGATGGAACAGTTCGAAGCCCACGCGGCGTAGCCCCGTTTCCTGGCGGGAGCGACGCACTGCGAGGACGCCTCGGCACCGGCTCGCCAGGCGGCCACGAGCTCCGGAATCAGTTCGGGCGGATCCTGGAGGTCGGCATCCATGGTGATGGCGGCATCGGCGTCGCCGACGTTGGCAAGGCCTGCTGTGAGCGCGGCTTGATGGCCGAAGTTGCGGGAGAGATCCACCAGCCGGAAGCGGGAATCCCGCGCGATCTGGGTGGCGACGAGGTCGCGGGTCTGGTCCCGGCTGCCGTCGTTGACGAACACGGCCGACCAGCTGAGGTCGGGTTCGGCGGCGAACACGCCCTCCAGCCGCCGAAGCAGTTCGGGCAGGACGGCCGCTTCGTTGAAGGCCGGAATGACGACGGCGATGGTGGGTGTGGGATTCACGGCGTTTACCCGGCCCCAATCCTGCCCCGGCATGTAGGTCGTTGTCTAGTCGTGTGGCCGGCCGCGGAACGCTAGACTGACTCGACTTGAACTGTACGGGGACGATTGTACGCCGGGCCTGTCCGTGAACCGCTGACACCGTTTTCCGCCATGCTGTCACGATTGAATTGGGCTCGAGTGGTTCGCGACCGGCATGCCGAGCCGCTGCTTCTCGCGGCCGTGCTGGGCGTCTGGTGGTGCCTGGCGGTCGGTTCGACGCTCGGAAAATCAGCCACCTTCGATGAGCCGTGCCACATCATCGGCGGGGTGATGTACTGGCAGCTGTGCGACTCCCGTCTCCAACCCGAGAACCCAAAGCTCCCGCAGCGGTGGTCTGCGGTCCCGCTGGCGTTGGCGGGCTGGAAGCTCCCCTCGTTCGACCATCCAGGATGGGCTACGAGCGATATGGCGGCCTTGCAAAGGTCGTATCTCTTCGCAGAAGACAAACCATCACGGCTCATGCTTGCCCTCGCACGCTCGTTTGCGGCATTGTGGGGCGTGCTTACGGCGACGGTGGTTTTTCTCTGGAGCCGGGAGCTCTTCGGCCGTGGGGCGGCGTTCGTATCGCTCGCCTTCTGCCTTTTCGACACCACGCTGCTCGCGCACGCTCCGCTGGCGACGTCGGATGCTTGTGCTGCGTTTTTTTTCTCCTTGAGCACCTGGTCGCTCTGGCGGATGCTCCAGATACCGTCACTCTACCGGGCGATCGTGGCGGCCGTAGCCGTGGCAGGATTGTTCCTCGCCAAGTTCTCGGCGCCCCTTGAAATCTGGGTTGGAGTGATCCTTCTTTTGATTCGAAGTTGTTTCGGACCGGAGTGGAAAGTATCTTGGGCCGGCCGAGAGCGGCGTGTATCCACAGCAGCAGGACTCATGGCGGTTTCGGTCTGTCTTGCCATCGTCTGCTTCACGGCATTCCTGGCGGTCTGGGTGACGTACGGCCTTCACTTTCAGTCGATCAGCCCGCCGGGAATGCCAGAAGGGCCGCGAGGGCCGTTCGCAAATCTGAAAGAAGCCGTTCAAGCAGTCGGCGGATTCAAGGGCTGGCTGCTCGGATTCGTGGGCGAGCATCGGTTGCTTCCCGAGGCATTCCTGTACGGTATGGCATGCGTTCTGAACACGATGTTCCGACAGTCGTTTTTATGCGGAAATTACGCGATTGCGGGATGGAGGATCTATTTTCCGTTCACCTTTCTTGTCAAGACACCGCTGCCGACGCTCGTTGCGATGATACTGTTAGGGGCACTGGCCTGGTCGCGGCCGTCGTCTGGGGGATCGCGGGTGGGACGCATGCCGGTCCGCGTAGCCGCGTATCCGTTGACGCCTCTCTTCGCTCTGCTGGGCGTCTATTGGGCTACGTCTTGCTTGGCAACCATCAATATCGGTCACCGCCACATTTTGCCGGTGTATCCCGCGACATTTGTCTTGCTTGGAGCGCTCCCGGGACTATGCCGAGACCGCGTCGGCCTGCGGCGGCTGCCGTGGGTGCTCGCGGCCTGGTCGGCCGTGACATGCCTCTGGGCGTTTCCAAACTACCTCGCCTTCTTCAACGGAATCGTGCGTCGTGACGAGGCGTGGCATGCTCTCGTCGACAGCAATCTCGACTGGGGGCAGGAGCACTACACGCTCGAGTCGTTCGTCGGTCGTGAGCGACAGGCATACGGCGACGAGTACCCGATCTACGGATGCCTCTTCGATGCCACGCCGCAGGCACCGGGAGCGCATGCGGTGACGCTGCTGCCCACGGTCTTCAACGACGTGAAACTGCCGTCCCTCGAGCCCGGCACCTATTGCATCAGCGCCACCCATCTGCAGGGAGTCTATCTGCGGCTCTTCGGGCCGTGGACCGCGCGGCGGGAGGAGCGGTATCAGGACCGCCTGCGGGCACTGGCCCTGTTCACGCCGCTTTCCCCGGAGGAGCGGCAGAAGCAGTACGGCATCGCGCCCGGATTCTTCGCACGGATCGTCGAGGATCTGCACCAGCTCGAGTACCACCGGCTGCTCGCCCAGCTCAGGGACCGCGCGCCCGACGTCGTACTCAACGGCGCGATCCTCGTCTACCGTCTCGATCCCCCCACCTTCGAGTCACTCCTGCGTGCAGGGCCGCCGGCGCAGGCGGCGAGGTTTCCGGGGTCCGAGCGGGACGACTGATACGGCAAGGGGTGCCGGGCGGGCGATTGTGCGCGTGCGACAGGTTCGGGATACTCCCGGTTTCGAGAACGCCCGTGGAGCTGAGACCGGAGTCCAGAGCCGTGAAACTGAGCATCGTGATCCCCGTCTACAACGAGCGGTCGCTCCTCCCGCGGGTGCTCGAGCGGGTCGAAGCGGCGCCGTTGCCGGACGGAATGACGCGGGAGATCGTCGTCGTCGACGACGGCTCCACCGACGGCACGCGCGACTGGCTCCGTCAGCATGCCGCGTCGCGATCGGGCCTCACGCTCTGCCTGCAGGAGCGCAACCACGGCAAGGGGGCCTCGCTGCGGACGGGATTCGCCGCGGCCACGGGGGACCTCGTGCTCGTGCAGGATGCCGATCTTGAATACGACCCGTCTGAGTACCCCCAAATCCTCGCGCCGCTGCTCGATGGCAGGGCCGACGTCGTCTTCGGCACGCGGTTCCTCGGGCAGACGCACCGCGTGCTCTACTACTGGCACGCGGTCGGCAACTGGCTGCTGACGACCCTGAGCAACATGCTCTCCAACGTGAACCTCTCCGACATGGAGTGCTGCTACAAGGCGTTTCGGGCGGACGTGCTGCGGCGGATCACGCTCGTCGAAAACCGGTTCGGATTCGAACCGGAGGTCACGGCGAAGGTGGCCCGGATGGGATGCCGCATCTACGAGGTGGCGGTTAGCTATTCCGGCCGCACCTATGCCGAGGGCAAGAAGATCGGCTGGCGGGACGGCTTTTCGGCGTTGCGGTGCATCGTGCGATACAACCTTTTTCCGTGAGCGGCCGCTTCAGCGGTCGCCCCCGACCGTGTCCGTGGTCGAGGCCCCGTGATCGCGGATTTTTATCACTTCCCGGGTCCAGGGATGGTCGTCGCCGAGCGTGTTCCGCACCTGAGCGGCGTATTTCGCGGCCAGCGATTCGGCCTCGGCGGATTTGCCGTTTCGGTCGAGAATCAGCACCAGATACGCCGCGGCGCGGACAGGGAAGAGGGTGCCGCTGGCGATGGCGTCGCCCTGGGTCTCCACGGCGTGCCAGAGGTATCGCTCCGCGGTCGCGGGGTCGCCTTGCCGGAGCCGCCGTTCGGCCAGTTGCTCGTAGACGTTCATATTCTGGTTGAGTGAAAACACCTCGTCGGCGTATTGCATCGCCGGCTCGACCCCGTCGTGCAGATCGCAGGCAATGGCGAGGTTCCAAAAAGCCCTGGTGCCCGCCCTGTCCTGCGCGATGACGTCGAGCCAGACGCCTCCGGGCGTCGCGTAGACCCGATTGCGTTCCTGCGTAAGGATCACCAGCCCCAGCACGGCGGCGAGTGTAAGGCCGGCGGCGCCGCGGAACGTCATGGTGCGGACCTTGCCCGGCGGGATGCAGCGGCGGATCAGGGTGTGTGCCCCGAGCACCACTGCCGATGCTACCGCCGCCAACGCCAGATACATCCGATACTCCTCCGACACCGCTGCCAGCGGCACGACACTTGATGAAGGGGCCAACGCGAGCAGGAACGCGACGCCCGGCCACGCCCAGGCCTTTCGCCTCAAGAGTCCGAACAGCACGGCGATGCCGAGCGCGAGCATGTAGACCAGCGACGGCAGAATCTGGGCCCAGGTTTCGAGAATGGGAAAGTTGAAGTCGAAGCAGAGGCCGGTCGGCCAGAACGCCAGCCGCAGGTAGTGGAGGATCACTCGCGGCTGGGTGAGGAAGTAGCGCACGGGCGACCCGGTGAACGCTCCGGTCGCGTCGTAGCGGCTGGACTGAACGGCCATTTGCACGAGGATCAAAAGCCACGTCGAGCAGAGGGCGGCGTAGAACCAGCGACGTCGGCCGGCAGGTGCCGGCTGCTCGCCGCAGAGCAGCCAGTCGTAGCTGCCGATCAAGAGCGGCAACACGACGGCGGTCTCCTTGGAAAACATCGCTGCCGCGGAGGCGACCACGCTGGCCGTCAACCAGCGGGGTTGCCACTTTCGCGCGACCGCGCCGGCGAATGCCGCCAGTGAGATCAGGCAGAGCATCCCTGTCATCGATTCCAGTCGCTGGTAGATGTAGGTGACGGCCTGGGTGTGGAGGGGGTGCGCGGTCCACAGGCTGGCGATCATGGCCGACAGAATGTCGGCATGCTCGCCGAAGGCAGCACGGAGCCGCGGGGAGGAGAGGGTGGTTCGGGCCAGGAAAAACAGCGACAGCGCCGCCACGACGTGGATGGCGAGGTTCGTCAGGTGGTAGCCGAACGCCCGCTTGCCCCAGATGGCATGGTCGATCGCGAAGGTCAGGTAGGGGAGCGGCCGTGAGGGGAGTTTATGGCCGACGAGCATCACCCGCCAGGGAGGCCATGGCGACTCCATCAGCGGGTTGTCGAGGATCTCGCAGTAGTCGTCCATGAGAAACTCGCCGTCGAGCGAGTTGAGGAAGGCGGCGAGCGTGCAGCCGACGACGAAGAGGGGGGCGAGCCACCGGATGGATCGGGACGAGAAGGCGGCCATGCCTGATTCCTTGAGCGTGTGGGCGGATCTCGCGGGGGCAGAACGCAGCGGCCGGTTTCGGCTCCCCGGGGAGAGCCCACCGCCGCATTATGGCTGGCGGCCCCCGACGGCATCCACGACCGCGCTTTTTTCCGAAAATCTCGGGGCTTTCGGCAGTTTGTCCGAGGCACGATCGCTGGCCCCGGGCCGGTCTGCATGCTATTCTTTCTCAAGTGCTTCCTTCCCGCCGATCGACCTTCCGGTCCGCGGTCCAAGGCTTCTCGAGCCTGGATCGGCGACGCGGGTGACCCCTCCCGGAAATCGTTCCATGGGTTACTCGACACCCTTGCGTTGCGGGTTGTCCGTCCGCGTCGCGGCGGCGGTGTTGACCGCCTGCCTGACCGCGGTTTCTTGGGGGCAGGCCCCCTGTCTGGCCGACCAGCCGCTCGACTTCAACCGTGACATCCGGCCGATCCTCTCCGAGAACTGCTTCTACTGCCACGGCCAGGACGGCAACAAGCGGGAGGCCGACCTGCGGCTCGACGACCGGGAGGCGGCGATCAAGGCAGGAGCGATCGTGCCGGGTGACCCGGGTGCGAGCGTCATGCTCGAACGGATCCACTCGACCGATCCCGACGTCGTCATGCCGCCGCCGAATTCCAACCGGCGGCTCTCCGAGGAGCAGAAAAAACTCCTCGACCGCTGGATCAAGGAAGGGGCGGGGTACTCGCCGCACTGGGCGTTCGTGCCGCCGGTGCGGCCGCAGCCGCCCGAGACGAAGCAGGCCGTGTGGGCGAAGAACGACATCGATCGGTTCGTGCTGGCGAAGCTCGAGGCCGTGGGACTCAAGCCCTCGCCGGAGGCCGACCGGGCCACGCTCATCCGCCGGCTCCACGCCGATCTTGTCGGCCTGCCGCCGACGCCCGCGGAGGTCGACGCCTTCGTCGCCGACACCGATCCGAAGGCGTATGAAAACCTGGTCGACCGGCTGCTCGCCAGCCCGCACTACGGGGAGCGGATGGCGCTGTCATGGCTCGACGCCGCCCGCTACGCCGACTCCAACGGGTTCCAGCAGGACGGCGACACCTGGCAGTGGATCTGGCGCGACTGGGTGGTGAAGGCCCTCAATGCCGACATGCCGTTCGACCGGTTTTCCACCGAGCAACTGGCGGGCGACCTTCTGCCCGATGCCACCACGGACCAGAAGATCGCCAGCGGCTTCAACCGCAATCATCTCTTGAACGGCGAGGGGGGCGCGATCGCCGAGGAACAGCGGTTCAACAACCTCTTCGACCGGGTCGACACGACGAGCACGACATGGCTCGGCCTGACGATGGCCTGCGCCCAGTGCCACGACCATAAATACGATCCGATGACGCAACGCGACTATTACGCGCTGCTCGACGCCTTCAATCGCGTGTCGGAGACCGGCACGCCGACGCGGTTCTCGGCGCGGATCCGCGTGGCGCCGCCGGTCGTGGAACTGCCCACCGAGGAAAACAAGGCCAGGCTCGCCGAGCTCGAGGCCGCGATGCAGGCGCTGGAGAGTGATGCCAAGCCGATGCTCGACGCGGCCTACGCCGCCTGGAAGGCCGGCCTCTTCGCCGACGGCGAGCCGGCCGACGGCAAGGACCTGCCCCGCGGCCTCACGCCGCTCTTGCGGAAGCCCGAGGCGGACCGCACCGAGGACGAGAAGAAGTCGATCGAGGGCCAGCTTCGCAGTCACTTCGACTCGAAGGTGAAGGCGGGCGTCGTCAAGGATCTGCCGCAGGTCGTGAAGTACGACGCCGCGAAGAAGGCGTTCGACGACTACAAGGGGGATCAGCTGCCCCGGGTGATGGTGATGGCCGACGACAAGCCGCGGGAGACGAAGGTCCTCGACCGTGGCGACTACCTCTCGCCCAAGGGGGAGAAGCTCGCGTTCTCCCCGCCGGGCTTCCTGCCGCCGCTGCCGGCCGGCGCGCCGGCCAACCGGCTCGGACTCGCCCGGTGGCTCTTCCTGCCGGAGCATCCGCTGACGGCCCGCGTGCAGGTCAACCGCATGTGGCAGCACTTCTTCGGCACGGGCATCGTGAAGACCACCGAAGACATGGGGGTGCAGAGCGAGTATCCCGCCCACATGCACCTGCTCGACTGGCTGGCGGTGGAGTTCCGCGACCGGGGCTGGAGCCAGAAGCAGATGCATCGGCTCCTCGTCACGAGCGCCACCTACCGGCAGGTGAGCCGGGTGACCGTGGACCATTTGGCCAAGGATCCCGAGAATCGTCTCTTCGCGCGGGCCAGCCGGTTTCGGATGCCGTCGATGGTGCTCCGCGACGTGGCGCTTGCCGCCAGCGGCCTGCTCGACCGGCGGCTCGGCGGCCAGCCCGTCTATCCCTATCAGCCCGACGAGATCTGGGAGGCGCTGGCGATCACGAAGGAGCGCGACTTCACCTACCCGGCGTCGCACGACGCCGACCTCTACCGCCGCAGCCTCTACACCTTCTGGCGGCGGACGGTGAACCCGGCCAACATGTTCGACATGGCCAACCGGCAGACCTGCAACGTGCGGGCCAGCCGCACCTGCACGCCGCTGCACGCGCTCACGACGCTCAACGACCCGACCTGGGTGGAGGCCGCCCGGGTGCTCGCCGAAAAGGCGATGCAGGCCGCCCCCGAACTCGACACGCGGCTGGCGTTCGCCTTCCGCCGCGTGCTCGGCCGGCGGCCGACCGAGTACGACCTCACCACGCTGCGCCGGATGCACGAGCGGCAACTGGCGGCGTACCGGGCCGACACCGAGGCGGCGAAGCAGCTCCTGGGCGTCGGGGAGCGCGGGCGTGACGCGGCACTCGACCCTGCCGAGCATGCGGCGCTCAGCAGCGTGTGCCTGGGCATGTTCAACCTCGATGAGGCCCTGACCCGGGAGTGAAAGAAAAAGGGGACGCAGCTCTTTTCTATCCCTTTTCTATCCTGCTACGTTCCAAAAAAGGAAGCCAATGATGAACACAGAAAAGAGCTGCGTCCCCTTTTTCACCCGCCGTGGGCTCTTCGGCTCCGCGGGGCTCGGGATCGGCGCCGTTGCGCTGGCGTCGTTGCTCAAGCGAGATGCCGCCGCCGCGGTGGTGGCGCCGGCTCCACGCGGCACTCCCGGCCTGCCGGGGCTGCCCCATCATCCGCCCACGGCCAAACGCGTGGTCATGCTCTGGCAGGGGGGCGGGCCGTCGCACGTCGACCTCTTCGATCCCAAGCCGGTGCTGCGGGAGCAGGCCGGCAAGGACATCCCCGACAGCGTCCGCGGCAGCACGCGACTCTCGACGATGTCGAGCGGGTACGCGAAGTGGCCGACGGTGCCGGCGATCAAGGGCTTCAAGACATACGGCAAGGCGGGCATCGAGATGAGCGAGATGCTGCCGGGCATCGGCGGCATCGCCGACGAGATCTGCCTCGTGCGCAGCATGCACACGGAGGCGGTCAACCACGCACCGGGCGTGACCTTTTTCATGACGGGCGGGCAGGTGCCGGGCCGGCCGAGCATGGGCGCCTGGATGAGCTACGGCCTCGGCTGTGACACCGACGAACTGCCCGCCTTCGTGGTGATGACCTCCTCCGACAAGGAGAAGAGCTGCGGCCAGCTCTTCTTCGACCACTACTGGGGCAGCGGCTTTTTGCCGAGCCGGTTCCAGGGTGTGCGGTTTCGCAACACGGGCGATCCGGTGCCCTACCTGGCGAATCCCGCCGGCGTGAGCCGCGAGGCGCGGCGGGCGCTGCTCGACGACATCGCCGCGATGAACGCCGCCCACCTGGCCGACTACGGCGACCCTGAGATCGACACCCGGATCGCGCAATACGAGATGGCCTACCGGATGCAGGCGAGCGTGCCCGATCTCGTCGACTTCTCGAACGAGCCGAAGCACGTGCTCGACCGCTACGGTCCCGACGTCCACGTGAAGGGCAGCTTCGCCTACAACTGCCTGATCGCGCGGCGGCTGCTCGAGCGGGGCACGCGGTTCGTGCAGCTGATGCACGCCGGCTGGGATCAGCACGGCAACCTCTTCTCGCAGCTCGAGATCCAGTGCCGCGACACGGAGGGACCGTCGGCCGCGCTCGTGCAGGATTTGAAGGAGCGAGGCCTCCTCGCCGACACGCTGGTCGCCTGGGGCGGTGAGTTCGGGCGGACCCCCTTCGGCCAGGGCGATCCGGCCGCCCCCAAGGGCCGCGACCATTTTGGGAAGGCCTATTCCTGGTGGCTGGCCGGCGGCGGCGTGAAGGCGGGCCATGTCTATGGCTCGACCGACGACTACGCCTGGAACATCACGGCCGACCCGGTGCACATCCACGACATGCAGGCGACGATCATGCACCTGGTGGGCATCGATCACACGAAGCTGACGTTCCGCTACCAGGGCCGCCAGTTCCGGCTCACCGACGTGCACGGCCACGTGGTGAAAGGTATTTTGGCCTGACCGCCCCGGCGACTCACCACCGGTGGTGCACGAGCGGCCGGATGGAATCATCGTAGATCTCCTGCACCGCGGCCAGCGTTTCAGGTCGCAGGGCCGGCAGGCCGGCGGCGCGGGCGTTGTCCTCCACCTGGCCCGGTCGTCGGGCCCCGGGGATCACGCACGACACCGCCGCGAACGACAGGATCCACTTGAGCGCGAACTGCGCGAGCGTCGCGCCTTGCGGCACGAGCGGCCGCAGCCGTTCCACGGTGGTCAGGCCCGTGTCGTAATCGACGCCGGAGAAGGTCTCGCCCCGATCGAAGCCGGCGCCGTCGCGGTTGAACGCCCGGTGGTCGTCGGCCGGAAACTCGGTGGCCCGCGAGAACTTCCCGCTAAGCAGGCCGCTGGCCAGCGGCACCCGCGCGATCACGGCCACCTGCCGCCGCAGCGCCACTTCGAAGAAGAGTTCCGCGGGCCGGAGCCGGAAGGCGTTGAAGATGATCTGCACCGACTGCACGTTGGGGTACTCGATCGCCTTGAGGGCTTCCTCGACCTTCTCGACGCTCACGCCGTAGTGGCGGATCTTGCCGGTGGCCACGAGGCCGTCGAGCGCCTCGAACACCTCGGGGCGGTAGTAGACCTCGGTCGGCGGGCAGTGCAGCTGCAGGAGGTCGATCCGGTCGGTCGCCAGGTTTTTCAGGCTGCGGTCGACGAAGGCCGCGAGGTTGGCGGCCGTGTAGCCGTCGGCCGCGTGGGGACTCAACCGGCGGCCCGCCTTCGTGGCCACGTAAAACGGGTCGGAGCGTTCGCGGCGGAGGCGGGCGATCAGCCGCTCGGAGAGGCCGTCGCCGTAGACGTCGGCGGTGTCGAAGAAATTGATGCCGCAGTCGAGGGCCTTGTGGAGCGCGGCCATCGATTCGGCCTCGTCGGCGCCGCCCCACTGTCCGCCGCCGATGCCCCAGGCGCCGAAGCCGATCTCGGAAACCTGCCAGCCCGTCCGTCCGAAGGTGCGTGTGTTCATGGTGGAACGAGTGTCGTGGAATGAGCCGTGCAACTCAAGCGCGAGCGTGGGACGAGGTGGGGAACGGAGTCCCTTGCTTGCGCTGCGGGCTTGGATGAATACAGGATGCCCATGCAAGCCCGAAGCGCGAGCGAGGGAAATCAGCGCCGCGTGCGGGGAAACCGTTTACACTTCCCGCTCCCATGCAAAGCTCCCTCGCCTCCGCCTGGTTTCGCGACAGCCGTGCGCGGCCGCTGGCCGTCATCGGCCTCGTACTCGTCGCCAGCGGGCTTTCGCACATGCTCGTCTGGGCGGTGCTCGGCGGTCCGTGGGAGGGGCCGGTCACCTGGCGGAAGCCGATCCTGTTTGGCATCTCGGGCGGCCTGACGAGCCTGTCACTGGGCTGGGCGTGGTCGAAGCTGCCGTGGCGGCGGGGGGATGGCTGGCTGGCGGCGAGTGTCGCCTGGGCGCTGCTCATCGAGGTGGCGGCGATCGATCTGCAGGCCTGGCGGGGCGTGGCGAGCCACTTCAACCGCTCGACGCCGCTCGACTCGTTTCTCTACGACGCGCTGGGCGTGCTCATCCTCTGGGTGACGCTCATGGCGGTCGATCTCACCGTGCGGTTCCTCTGGCAGCCCACGGGCCTGCCTGCCGACATGCTGCTAGCCGCCCGGGCGGGGCTCGTGCTGCTCGTGATCTCCTGCCTGCTTGGCATCTGGGTGAGCGTGCACGGCGACATGCGGATGGCGGCGGGGCTCGAGCCGGAACGCTACGGTGCCGCCGGCGTGCCGAAGTTTCCCCACGGCGCGGTGATCCATGCCCTACAGTGGCTGCCGATGCTCGCCTGGGCGGGGCAGCGGGCAGGCTTCCCGGAACGCCGAAGGGTGCGGCTGGTGGCGACCGCCACCGTGGGCACGATGCTCCTCGGCTGCTTCGCCCTCGTGCAGACGCTGGCGGGCCGGTCGCGATTCGACCTGACGCCTGTCACGGGGCCGCTGCTTGCCGTCGGCGTGATCTGCCTCGTCGTGCCGGCGGTCGCGGTCGCGGTCGTCGCCGCCACGAGGCGCACATCGGACCCCGTTTAAGGCATACTACGCTCTCGCCCAGGAGACACACGTGCGATGCGCTTGAACGATCGATTCGCCCGCTCCGTTCGCCCCTTGTTTTCCATCCTGCCGATGGTCGTCGCCTGCATGGGGCTGGCCGTCGTCGCCGCCGGCCGAACTGACGCGGCCACCGTGCTCGTCGAGGCGGAGAGCTTCGCCGACCATGGCGGCTGGACGCTCGACACGCAGTTCATCCGCGAGATGGGCTCGCCCTACCTGCTTGCGCACGGCCTGGGCAAACCGGTGGCCGATGCGGTCACCACGGTCGCCATTCCCGCGGCCGGCGACTACCGCGTCTTCGTCCGCACGAAAGACTGGGTCGCACGGTGGAACGCCCCCGGGACGCCCGGCAGGTTTCAGGTGGCGGTGAATGGCACGCTTCTGGAGACGCCCTGCGGCACGAACGGCGCCGCGTGGGGCTGGCAGGACGCCGGCACGGTAACGCTCCCCGCCGGCGAGGCGACCGTCGGCCTGCGCGACCTCACCGGCTTCGACGGCCGCTGCGACTGCATCGTCTTCACGACCGACTTCACCGCAGAGAAGGCTCCTCCACCCAACGACTCGGGCGTCCTTGCCGCCTGGCGCCGCGAGGCTCTCGGCCTCGCGGCGGAACCGGAGGTCAAGGGCCCCTATGACCTCGTCGTGATCGGCGGCGGCTATTCCGGCATGGGCGCAGCGATTTCCGCCGCCCGCATGGGGCTCACGGTGGCGCTCGTGCACGATCGCCCCGTGCTCGGTGGCAACGGCTCCAGCGAAATCCGCGTCTGGGCGATGGGGCTGATCCGTCGCGGCAAGTATCCGCGGATCGGCGAGATCGTCGAGGAGTTTTGCGACCACGCCAAGAAAAGTCCGGGGACCTACGAGGAGTTTGGCGACACGAAGAAGGAGCAGGTCGTGCGTGCCGAGCCGAACATCGATCTCTTTCTCAACACACATGCCTTCGCCGTCACCCGCGATGGCAGGCGGATCACGGGCGTCACCTGCCTCGACACGAAGACGAGCCGCGAACTGCGGTTCACGGGCAGATTTTTCTGCGACGCCACCGGCCATGCCACGATCGGCCACCTGGCCGGCGCCGAAACGGTGATGGAGCCGAAGGGCAGGATGGGGATGAGCAACATGTGGGCCTGGGCCGAGGCCGATGCGCCGCAGGCGTTTCCGCCGACGCCGTGGGCGCTACCGCTGACCATGGCCGATTTCCCCTACCCCCGCGACCACCACGGCCAGTGGTTCTGGGAGAGCGGCTTCGACAAGGATCCGCTGGCCGACGCAGAAGGCATCCGCGACTGGAACCTGCGGGCGGTGTTCGGGGCGTGGAACGCCATGAAAAATGGCGACGGCGCCGAGAAGCACAAGACCGCCATCCTCACCTGGGTGGCCGCCATCGGCGGCCCGCGGGAGAGCCGGCGGATTCTCGGCGACGTCGTGCTCACGCAGGACGACATCGTGGGGAAGAAGGAGTTTCCCGACGGCTGCGTCCCCTCGACGTGGTCGATCGATCTGCACTACCCCAAGAAGGAATACGCGGCGAAGTTCCCCGACAATCCCTTCATCTCGATCGCGGTGCATGACAACCGCGTCGACCGCACCTACGGCTATCCCGTCCCCTATCGCTGCTTCTATTCGAAGGACGTGGAGAACCTCTTCATGGCCGGCCGCTGCATCTCGGTGGATCACCAGGCGCTCGGCACCGTTCGCGTGATGAAGACCTGCGGGATGATGGGGGAGGTGGTCGGCAAGGCGGCGAGCGTGGCCGTCAAGCACGGCACGACTCCCCGCGGCGTCTACGAGCAGCACTGGGGCGAGATGGACGAGCTCCTCAAGCTGCCCGGCAAGGCCCGCCGGTCGAGCCCGTCAATGCCGATCGAGATCCCTGCCGACGCCCCGCCGCTGGCTCCACCTGGCTGACGCCCTCCTCACGCCATGAATCCGCGGCCCAGCGTCCAGCATGTTCCGGTGCGGCTCGCGCCGCTTGTCGCGCACGCCGCCCGCGTGGCGGTCGTGGCGGCTGTCGCCTGGCTCGTGCACGCCGAGCACGTCCGATACGTCGGGCGGCAGGCGGCGGGCGATCTGGCCGGCCTGCCGGTGGCCCGCGTGCAGCGGCATCTGCCCGAGGCCGCGGCGATCGGCGGCCCGGCGACTGCCGTGGCGGGCGGCCGCGACTTGCTCGATACGGCCGGGGAGCGGATCGGCACGCTGCTCCGCACGTCGCCGGCTGGTGACGCGGCGATCGGCTTCTCGGGGCCGACCGACCTGCTCGTCGTCTGCGATCGCGACCTCCGCGTGGCGGGCATGGAGGTGCTCTCGAGCCGCGACACGCGGGATCACGTGCTGGCGATCGAGCGGGATGCCGCCTTCTGGCAGTCGTTTCGCGGAAAATCGCTCGACGAACTCGCCGCCCTGAAGCCGGACAAGGCCCACGCGGTGGCGGGTGCAACGCTCACGAGCCTGGCGATCGTTGAGGCTCTCGGGCGGCGGCTGGGCGGCACGGCGTCGGCGAGCCGGTTCGAGCGCTCCCCCACGCTTGCGGACCTGCAGCTGATCTATCCCGACGCCGAGCGGATCGAGCCCGATCCGGGTGATCCGGCCGTGATCCGCGTGCTGGCCGCCGACGCGATCCCGCTCGGCTGGGCCCTGCGGACGAGTCCCGCGGCCGACCGCGTCATCGGCTATCAGGGGCCGACCGATGCCGTCGTCGGCTTCGACCCCGCGGGCAAAGTCTCCGGCGTGGCGGTGCTCGCCAGCTACGACAACGAGCCCTACGTGGGCTACGTCCGCGACGACACGGTCTTTCGCGGCGTGTATCGGGGCATGCCTGTCGAAGCGTTGGCGGGCATCGATCCCAAGAACAGCGGCATCGAAGGGGTCAGCGGTGCCACGATGACGAGCCAGGCGGTGGCCGAGGGCATCATTCGTGCCGCGCGGCAGCATGCCGGGCAGCGGGCCGCGTCGGCGAGGTCGTCGTCCCTGGCGGCATCGCTGGCCACGGGCATCGCGGGCATCGACGGCCCTCAGTGGGGCGCCCTCGGCGTCATCGCCGCCGGGATCGTCACGGCCTTCACGCGGCTGCGCGGCACCTGGGTTGGCCGGCTGGCCCTGCCGATCGTGGTGCTGGCCTACCTCGGCTTCGGCGCCGGGGCACTGCTCTCGCAGGCTCAAGTGTGGGGCTGGGCGCAGGCGGGGGTGGCCCGCGGGGCGGTCGTGCTCATCGCGCTTTCGCTGGCGGCCTGCGTGCTGCCGATCGCCACGCGGCGAAACGTGTACTGTTCCCATCTCTGTGCGCATGGCGCGGCGCAGCAGCTGCTCGTGCGGTTCGTGAAGCCCAAGCGGAGCGTGCCTGGGTGGCTCAGGCCGGTGCTCGTCCCGCTCCCCTGGGCCCTGCTGGCGGTGGCGATCCTGGCGGCGGTCTTCCACTGGCCGCTGAATCTCGTCGATCTCGAGCCCTTCGACGCCTACCTGCCGGCGGTGGCGGGAATCGCGGCGATCGCCCTCTTCGTCGTGAGCCTGATCGCGAGCAGCTTCGTGCCGATGGCCTATTGCCGGCATGGCTGCCCCACCGGTGCCTTGCTCGATCACCTGCGGCTGCATCGCCGGGCCGATCGGTTGACCTGGCGCGACGGCGTGCTGCTCGGCTGCCTGGCCGTCGCGGCGGCCGTGCACTGGTGGGGCGGATGAGAAACGGTGCCTGGCACAGAATGTGGATAATTTTTCAGCTTGCCCAGATTTGGTGCCAGGCACCGTTTTTGAACGCAGCGACGGCCGCCGAGCTGTCCATGCTCGCTGGGCCGGCGATGGGCACGACCTACCGGGTGACGCTGGCTGCCGACATCCCCGGCATGACCCGCGGCGAGGTGCATCGAGAGGTGGAGGCGGTGCTTGCCCGCATCGACCGGGCGGCGAGCACCTGGCGCGAGGATTCCGACGCCAGCCGGTTCAACCGCGCGGCCGCAGGAGAGTGGGTGACCGTGGCGGCGGATCTGGCGTCGCTCGTGGAAGCGGCCCGCGGGATCCACGAGCAGTCGGAGGGAGCTTTTGATGTCACCGTCGGCCCGCTCGTGCGGCTCTGGGCCGCAGGGGACGGTGAGCCATCCGCCGACGCGATCGCGACCGCCCACGGTCGCGTCGGCATGCGCTTGATCGAATCACGGCCGCCGGCCGCAGCGGATGGCCCGGCCCTGCGAAAAACCCGCGCCGGCGTCGAGATCGATCTGAGCGGGATCGCCCCCGGCTATGCCGTCGACTCCATCGGCGAGCGGCTCGCGGCACTGGGCTCTCAGGCCCACCTGGTGGAACTCGGCGGCGAGGTGCGGGCCTGGGGAGAGCCGGCGGAGGGCCGCCCGTGGCGAGTGCGGCTGCGGGGCGTCGGGGCCGGGCAGGGGCAGGTGCAGGAGATTGATCTGACCGCTGGCGAGGCGGTCGCCACGTCGACCTGCCGCCCGGGCCGCTCTCCGATCGATCCCCGGTCGGGCCGGCCCGTGGCAACGTCCACCGCCAGCCGCTCGGCGACCGTGCGGGCCGCGAGCGGTGCCGCAGCTGACGCCTGGGCTGTGGCCGCCATCGTGCTTGGCCTCGAGCTGGATCGCGACGGCACGATTACGGCACCATCCAGGCCAGGGGGCCCGACTGCAGCCAGACCAGCACGCCCATGAGCACGGCCAGCGCCAGGCTGTGCGGAAAGACTCGCCTGAGGATCGCGCCCTCCTGACGATGCTCGCCCGTCGCCGTGGCCGAGACGACGATGCTCTGGGCGTCGATCATCTTTCCCATCACGCCGCCGGTGCTGTTGGAGGTGCAGATGAGCAGCGGGTCGAGCCCCAACTGCTCGGCCGTGACCCGTTGCAGGCTGCCGAACATGGCGTTGCTCGACGTGTCGGAGCCGGTGAGGGCGACCCCCAGCCAGCCGAGGAGCGGCGCGAAGAAGGGGTAAAGCCAGCCCGAACGCGTGAGGGCCAGGCCGAGCGTGACGTCGGTGCCGGAATAGCGGGTGACGAACGCGAGCGCGAGCATCAGGGCGATCGTGACGAGCGACAGCGCGAGCCGCCGCAGGTTTTCCCACCAGATCACGCCGGCCCGCCGCCAGGGAATGCCGAGCCACGGCACCGCGAGCAAGGCCGCCGCGAGGATGCCGGTGCCGGCCGCGGAGAGCCAGTTGAGCCGGTAGATCGCCCGTTCAATTTCGAGTGGCTCCCGGGTGGCGGGCGGCACCTTGGCCACGCGGCCATCGAGCCAGGGCACGGGGAGTTCCGGGGCGACGAGGCTTTTGGGCAAGAGCAGCGTGCCGGCCAGGGCCGGCGTGGCCGCGCGGCCTTCGAACGCGGCTTTGACGGCGGGCAGCCCCCAGCAGAAGACCGCCAGGGAGAGAAACGCCCACGGCATCCAGGCCCAGGCAATCCGCCGGGCCGGGTCGATTGAAAAGGGGACCGGCTCCTGCTGCAAACGTTTCGGCAAGGCAACTGGTTCCGGCTTCAAGGCAGCAGGTGACTGTCCCCTTTTCTCCCCCCGCTCGGGCCCGTGCTGCCAGCACTCCCGCGGCTGCCACCAGCGGAGAAACCCGGCGAGCGCCGCGAGGCTCGTGATCCCCGCCACCACGTCGACGAGCGCCGCCCCGACGTGGTTGGCCATCACAAACTGCACCACGGCGAACGAGCCGCCGCAGACGAGCACCGCGGGCCAGACGGCGACGAGCCCGCGCCAGCCGGCCATCGTGGCCACCATCCAGGCCGGCACGAGGAGCGAGAAGAAGGGGAGCTGCCGGCCGGCCATCTGGGAGATGGCGTGTTCGTCGAGGCCGGTCACCTTGGCCAGCGTGATGATCGGCGTGCCCAGGGCGCCGAAGGCGACGGGCGCCGTGTTGGCGATGAGGGCGAGGCACGCTGCTTCCAGGGCGGGAAACCCGGCGCCAGTGAGCAGGGCCGCCGAGATGGCGACGGGTGCCCCGAAGCCGGCCGCTCCCTCGAGAAAGGCCCCGAAGGAAAAGGCTATCAGTAGGGCCTGCATCCGGTGGTCGGCGGAGAGGCTGGTGACCGACCGCTTCATGATCTCGAGCGCCCCCGCCTCGACCGTGAGCTGGTAGAGGAACATCGCCGTCATGATGATCCAGCCGATGGGAAAGAGCCCGAAGGCGGCCCCATGGAAGGCTGCCGCCAGGGCGGCGTCGGCCGGCATGCCGACGAGTCCCACGGCAATCGCGAGGGCCGCGGCCAGGCCCGCTGCCGCGGCCGCATGCGCCGACCAGCCCGCCCCGGCCAAGAGCCCCAGCAGGGCCACGAGCGGCAGCATCGCCACGAGCGTGGAGAGGAGCGGCGAGGAGAGCGGATCGTAAACGTGTGACCAGACCATGGAGAGGCAGCCTCTGTGGAAAACCTGTGGTTTGTCTCAAAACGAGAAAAAGCGCTGTAAAATCGCTAGATTAAGACGACTGTGCGGCCCCCTGACGAGACAGTTCTTGGCTTTCCTTGCAATGCCGAAATTTTTCTGAAAGCGGTCGAACCAGCCTGTTGACGGAGGCGTATCGAATCATTAATAATCGGTGAACACGCGGGGAGGGTTTCCAAAACCTCTCGATGCAGTAGCCGGTGGAGAAGTCAGGGCCTTCATCGGCGCCGGGTGTCATGACGGAAAGGGATGGCCAACGGTTGACGGGTGTCATGCTGGATGTGGGGCTGGATTCCAGACCAAGGGTTTTCGGGGCTGTTTTCCACGTGCCAGGTTGATTGGTTTCTCGTTGATAGGGTTTTTCATCGTTTCTTTTCTCTAATGCCCTTCATGGGTGGAGGATTCACATGACGATTTCGAAGAAGCGCGAGGGTTTCACCCTCGTCGAACTGCTGGTGGTGATCGCCATCATCGGCACGCTGGTTGGCCTGCTGTTGCCGGCCGTCCAGCAGGCTCGTGAAGCTGCCCGTCGCAGCGCCTGCACCAACAACACCAAGCAGTTGGGCCTGGCCTGCCTGAACTACGAGAGCACCCGGAAGCGTCTGCCGGCTGCCAATGACCGTTCCGCTCATGGCACCGCTGGTTGGAGCTGGATCGTTCACATCCTGCCGTTCATCGAGGAAGTGAATCTCTACAACCAGCTGTCGAGCAGCTCGGGTCGGTTTTCCGCGAACTACACTTCGAGTGCTTCGACCTATACTGCTTTGCCGCAGTTGGTCTGCCCGAGTTCGACGCTGACCAATCCCCCGGCGGCGAACACCGATGCGATCACGAACTACAAGGGCTGTGCGGCTGCGGTGCTCATCGGTGCCTCGGAGCCCGCTAGTGCTGATGGAACGGCTGGTGGCGGTGTTTTGACCAAGCACATCTGGTCGAATCTGCCGTCGCCTTCGGCGAACACTTCCTACGGCGGCATCGACCTGCGGCAGGTCGGTGACGGTCTGTCGAAGACGGTGATGATCGGCGAAGTCTGCGAGGCCACGTCTACCTACGCTGGGTGGGCGAATGGTGGCGTTGCGTGGATCGCTCCTCAGGTTGGCACTACAGCTCTGACCGCCAATACGGCGACCGCCATCACGAAGGTGATCGGCCGCAACACGACGGGCGCTTCGGTGAGCCTCTATGGTGGTACGGTGCAGGGGCTTGGCAGCTACCACACCGGCAACCTGGTGCTCCATGCTTACGGCGACGGTCACACTTCGGCGATTGCGGCTGACGTTGACTCGTCGATTCTGAGTTCGGTCTACAGCCGCAGCAATGGCGAGGCCGTCGCGGAACTGCCGTAAGCCTTAGTTGATCATGGATCAGGCCACACCGGCGATCATTTTACCGGCGAGGCATGTGGATCTAAGAGCCGCGGCTGGGAGCAATCCCGGCCGCGGTTTCTTTTTTGTCTTTCTAGGGGGATGGAGCGGACTACAATACCGGCTCGCGACGACAGCTTCTTGCGAGGCACCATCCGTGACGACTCCGCCGGAATCTCTGATAGCTGGACGACCGGCGACCGAAACAGCGATCGGGCGGCCGCTGCCTCGGTGGCCGGCGTTTGCCATCGCGTTGGTGGCGGCGATGCTCTTCGTGCCGGCGGTGAGATTCGGTTTCGTCTATGACGCGCGTTGCCAGATTCTCACGGATACGTTCCTCTACCAGCCCCGGCACTGGTTCGACGTGCTGACGTGTCGCGTCATGGCGATGGACGTCATCGATTTCAATCGGCCGCTTCACTTGGCGTCTCTGATGTTCGACGCGGCTGTATGGGGCCGGAATTCGTTTGGGTTTCACCTGACGAGCATGCTGCTCCACGCGGCCAACACGGCGCTCGTCTGGCTCGTCGTCCGCGAACTGCTAGCGATTTCTTCTGTCGGCTCTGGAGCGGTTCAGACGTCGGAAAAGGGCGCAGTCGTTGATTTCGAGTCGGGGCGCCAGATCAGGCTGGCGCTGGCGATGGTCGCCACGGCGGTCTTCGCCGTGCATCCCCTCGTGGCCGAGCCTGTCTGCGAGCCCACGTACCGCGAAGATCTGCTCGTCACATTCTTTTCGTTGCTGGCGATCCTCATGGCGATAAGACACAATGGGTCGCGGGCGGGCCGCGACCTAGGAAGGGCTGCGGCCTGCATCAGCTGCTGTCTGCTCGCCATCGCGGCAAAAGAATCGGCTGCCGTCACGCCGGTCCTTCTGGCCGTCTACTGGTGGCTGTTTCGCCGCGGAGACGAGAGCCGCTTTTGGTGGTTGGCAGTGTCGGGCTCAACGGTCGTGGTGACGATTTTCCTCGCCATGCGGTTCGCACTCGACCCCACCCCCGGCGTCATCAACGACGAACAGCCTGGCTATCCGGGAGGATCCCTCGGTGCCGCCATGCTCATCCTGCCGCGGATTCTGGCGTTTTACGTCCAGTTAGTCGTCGCCCCGGTCAACCTCTGCGCGGACTACGGGGGCGAGTCGATCAGGCATCTTTCGCTGCCGACCGCGCTGGCAGCTCTGCTTGGCGTCGCCGCTGCAGCCTTGCTTGGGGCGCGACGAGATCGGCGACTGCTCTTCGCCTACGCGATGATCCTGCTGCCGCTGGTTCCTGTGGCGAATGTCGTGCCGATCTTCAGACCCTTCGCCGACCGGTATCTGTACTTTCCTCTCGCGGGCGTGGCCCTAGCGCTTGCCTGTCTCGGCGACGCACCGTGGATGGTTTCGCGGGTTCGCCGACTCGCTCTCGCATTCGGTCTGGTAGCGGTGGTGGTCCTCGCACTTGCCTGCCGCCAGCGGCAGCGTGTCTGGGCCGACTCGCTCACCCTCTGGAGCGACACTTTCGCAAAGAACCCAGGCTCACCCACCGCGGCCATCAACGCCGCCATGGCATTCTCCGATGCCGGCCGACTCGGCGAGGCGGAGTTTGCGGCGCAGCGGGCGATTGTTCTCACCGGAGGCAACGCGTTGAGCTTTTTTGCGCACCTGGCGCTCATCCTCGACAAGCAGGGCCGCCCGGACGTGGCCCGCCGGGCCCTCGAAAAGGCGCTGGAGTTGCCCTTGATGGCAGATCCCGAGGCCCTCGTCGACCGGCGCGACAAGGTGCCGGTCGACGCACAACCAAACACGGAACTCCTCGAGAAACAGGGCATGCTCACCGCCCGCACATCATCGGAATGATGTCAGCGGGCCGAGCGGTTTTCGCCCGCCGTTGCATGGTCTCGTTTTTCCGCGAGGCCTTCCGCTGCGAACGAGAAGTAGGGCAGCGGCCGGGCGGGATTCTCCCCGCCGAACATCGGTCCCCACGGTGGCCACAGCCGGTCGAGCGCGGGGGTTGGCCGCGAAGGAGTTCAGGTAGGCGAGGCAGGTGAGCGAGACGATCACAACCACCGCACGGCTGACGGCACCTCTGGGCCCGACGCGGACGGCTTCGGGGGCGATCCGGCCGGCGACCCGTCTCATGGCTTCGCCCGCCCGGCGGCGGCCGCCTCCGCGTCGGCGAGCCGCCGCTTCATGGCGAGCGTCTCGGGATGCTCGGGACCCATCGCCGCGGCGTAGCTCGGCACGAGCTGCCGGTAGAGCGCCGCGGCGGCGGTGTGATCGCCCGCTTGGGTGCGTTCAGCAGCCATCGCCTCGGCGAGCTTGGCATTCGCCACCCCGGTCTGGGGATGCCCGTCGCCCAGCCGAAGCCGCGTGTCCTGCGCGATCCGCCGGCGGATCGCGACGAGTTCATCGAGCCGGCCGGCCCCTTGAAACACCTTCGCCAGCGCCTCGTCGAGCGGAGCGAGATCGAGCCGCGCGCGGCTTCCCAGCCGGAGCACGTCGGCGGCCGTCTGCCTGATCACCCCTTCCGCCTCGGCATGCCGGCCGGCCGCGCAGAGCACGTCGGCGAGGATGACGGTGGCGTTGACGATGACGGCCTCCGTGGGTCGGCCCGTCGCGCGGGCCGTCTCCAGGGCGGCCGTCGCCTCGTCTTCGGCCGTGGCGAGGTCGCCCCGGGCCGCCGCCGCCGCGGCGATGAGCAGACGGGCACTGAGCGTGGCCGGGTCATTTTCACCCATTGCCCGCCGCATGGCGGCGAGCGACTCCCGGCAGAGGCTGGCGGCCTCGTCGAGCTTGCCCTCGTGCCGCAGGGCCACCGCGAGATCGCCGATCGTCGCCAACACCGCCTTGTTGTCGGGGCCCAGCCGCTCCCGCTGGAGATCGAGTCCGCGGCGCAGAATTCGCTCGGCCGTGGCGTTGTCTCCCTTGAGACTGTGGGCGCCCGCCAGGTCGCTGAACACCTGCGTGGTCGGCTTGCTCCGGATCGACCGCTCGGCCAGTTCGAGTGCGGTCTCCGTTTCGCCTAGGGCGTCGAGGATGCTCGCCATCATCCAGTTGGCCCGGTGGTTGTCGGGAGCCTTCGAGAGGACGTCGACCCAGATGCCGGCCTTCTTCGAGTACAGCTGGTTGCGAAACTGCGTCGCGAGAACCAGCAGCAGGATCACCGCCGCCGCCAGGGCGAGCGGCACCCGTGAGTCGTGCGGCAGCAGGCCAGGGCGCGACACGGCGATCCGTTCCGCCAGGGCGACGAGCCCCAGGACGATCGCCGACACGACCGCGAGCAGGGCAAGGTACATGCGGTGCTCGTTGGCGAAGGCCTCCACCGGCATCACGCTCGACGTGGGGGCGAGCACCAGGAAAAAGAACACGCCGAGAAAGGCCCATGGCTGCCGCCGGAGCGTGCCCACCGCCGTGGCGGCGACCGCGGCGAGGATCACTGCCGCGGCCGGCAGTGCCTGCCGCACCGACGCGGCGACCGGCCAGGTGCTGTAGTCGATCTGCTGGCCCACCGGCCAGACGGCGAGCCGCAGATAGTAGAGGATGACGCCTGGTTGCGTGAGGGCGTATTCGAACGGCGTGTGCGACGCCTCCTTGAACTCCTGGTATTTGCCCGCCTGGATCACCAGCTGCAGCCCGATCAATCCCCAGGTGGCGGCCAAGCCCGCGAAATACCAGCGTCTGCGCCAGAGGCTCTGCGCCCAGGAGCAGCCTGGCGGCGTCTCGACGAAGAACCAGTCGTAGGCCAGCACCAGGAAGGGGAGCACCACCGCGTTCTCCTTCGAGGCCATCGCCGCCGCGGCCGCGGCGACGCTCGCGAGCATGAGCCGGGGCGGCCAGCCACTCGCGGCCGCCCGGGCGTAGGCCACGAGCGACAGCAGGCAGAGCATCCCGGTGAGCGATTCGATCCGCTGGTAGATATAGGTGACGGACTGCGTTTGCAGCGGATGCACCGCCCAGACCAGTGCGATGACCATCGCCAGCGGCACGGCCCGTTCAGCCCATCGTGAGCGCAGCCGCGGCGAGAGCAGCGTGAGCCGCACGAGTGCGAAGACTGCGAGGGCGGCCACCACGTGGATCGCCAGATTCGTGATATGGTAGCCAAACGGCCGTGTGCCCCAGACCGCGCGGTCGAGGAGGAACGTGAGGTAGGGAAGGGGCCGTGCCGGGAGCTTGTTGCCGACGAAGATCGCCTCCCAGGGGGGCCAGAGCCGCTGCATCGCCGGGTTCTTCTCGATCTCTTGAATGTCGTCGAAGACGAACGTGCCGGCGAACGAATTCAGGAAGGCCACGCAGGTGATGGCCGCGACGAAGAGGGCGGCCTGGGGCGCGCGGAGGGAGCCGGTCATGGAAGAGACGTTCCCGAGGGATCTGGGGATGAGACCCGGAGTTTACCCTACAGCCCCAGCATCGTCGTCAGTGCCGCCGCCCCCACCAGCACGAGTGCCCAGCCCATGTAGCGGGCGATGGGTGGCCGGTCGGAATACCGGTAGTCATCCCGGGCGATCGCGGTGAGCATGTGGCGGTGTTCCCACATGCCCGCCAGCGTCGCGGCCATGCCCAGCACGATCAGCGCCGCCCCGAAGACGCGGGTCTTGAAGGGGGAGAAACCGGCGAGTCTGCCGTCGAACGAGAGTGCCGCCTGCCCCAGCCGCTCGATCCCGAAGCCGAGGCTGATCATGGCGAGGCTCGTGCGGATCCAGGCCAGGAGCGTGCGGTCGGCGGCCTCGCGATTCCGCTCGCGGGCCAGTTCATTCGTGAGGGAGAGGGCGGGGGATGTGCCATTGTCGGAGCCGTTGGTTTCCATGAGTACAGGATACCACCGCCCGCCGTGCGTGGCCGCAGTCCCGTCGCTTCCGCTCCGGGCTTGGATGGCCGCCGGCGGGGACGAGCGCCGCTACTTCACCTCCACCGGGATGCTCGCCGAGTGGGCGGAAAACTCGGGGGCGTAGCGGCTCTGGATCGTCGCGAAACCACTCGACGCCGTGCCCCGGTGGGCCGCCCGCAAGCCATACTCGAAGACATGCGTGCCCCGCGGCAGCCGCTCGAAGAAGAGCTGCGTCGAGGCGTCGCGGACGGCCACGTACCAGCCCACGCCGTCGCCCCACCGCCAGCCGGAAAGCACGTCCACCGGCTCCGTCAGGCTCGGCCGATGGTCGCGGAGTTCCAGGAACTCGTAGTCGCGATCGCTCTTCACCACCAGCCGCACGACGAGCTCGTCTCCCAACTCGATGCCCGGCTCGACCTGCGTGGCCGCGCCATCTTTCACCGGCACGAGTTCCGGGCCCGCCTTCGTCATCCGCTTGATGAAGAGCTGCTTCTCGATCGACAGCTCCTCGCGGCCCGCGGCCGGCACGTTGGCGATGTCGTCGAGATACTGCCAGTGGACGCCGCCGAAGGCGAGGCCCTTGTCGGGCTTCGTGACGGTGATCGCCCCCATCGCCGGCTTGATCTCGCGCCTCGTGAACCGCTCCTCGAAGAAGCCGGTGCCGGCCTCGACCTTTTCGGGTTGCACCCGCTCGCCACCCACGGTCACGGTCACGAGCTCCTGGGAGGCGAGCAGGTCGTCGCCGCGGCCAAAGAGCGCGCCGACTGCATCGGCCGTGGCGCGGCTCCCCCGCCAGTGGCTCGTCCGCTTCTGCGAGAGCAGCCAGACCTTCAGCGCTTCGACCGCGTCGCGGTCGCCGGCCACCTCGTCGAAGGCCTCGATCATGATCGTCTGCGTGGCGATCGGGGCATACGTCCAGCTCCACCAGCCCGGATGGGGATCCCGCCACCACATCCCCTGCCAGGAGTCTTTTTCGGCGCCGGGCTTCACGTCGGCATCGACCGCCCGCTGCTCGAGGCTGTCGATGATCGAGAGGGCCGTCGGCCTGTCGCCCGAGCGGACAAGCGCGATCGCCAGTTGCCCCTGCGTGAGCCGGGCGTCGAGCTTCATCCAACACTTTCTGGCGATGTCGAACGCCCACTGGATCGCCTCGGCCGCCTCGCCCTCAGGCGGCACGTCGTCCTTGAAGAAGCTCCGCGCATAGAGGGCGTAGACGCCGATGGGGGTGAGCACGACGTCGTCCTGTTTCCCGGCCCAGAGCTTTTCGGCCCGCCGTTTCTCCTCGACGAGCCGGCCGTCGAGCCAGGGGATCGTCTGCAGGGCCGGCTGCACCAGGTCGTTCGCCGCCGGCTGTGCAACCCTCACGCCCGCGGCCCGGAGCCGGCCGAAGCCGGCCAGGATGCCGAGCGTGACGGAATCGCAGGTCTGCCCGCCGGGAAACCACGGCCAGCCGCCGTCGCCGTTCCGGAGGGATTGCAGCCGGGCGAGCGCCGCCTGCATCTCGTTGTCGGCTCGGGTCGCGTCGAAGAGGACCGCGATCCGGGCCCGGGCCTCCTGTTCATCGACGGCGTCGCGAACCCAGGGCGTCTCGGCCAGGAGCGTCTTCACGAGGTCGGTGTTCTTTTCCAGGGGGCTTTCGACCGCGGCCGTTCCCTTCCACTGCTCGAAGACCTTTCCGATCCGCGGGTCGCTCGTGGCGAGGTGCCGGGCGAGGCTGTTGGCGTAGAGCCTCGTGAAGAGCGTTTCGGTGCTCTCGTCGGTCTGTTCCATGATCGCGGGGAGCGCGAGCACGGCATACCAGGCGGGATTCGACGCCGCCTGCACGACGAGCGACTGGTTCTGGATGGCGGTGCCGCCGCTCTGCACGAGCCGGTCGATCGACACCTTCCGTTCGCCCGGGCCGCGGATCGTCACCGGCACGGACTCACTGACGAGGACTTTCCGGGGCAGGACCGCAAGCAAGGCCTCCTCGCCGTCGGCCGCCTTGCCCGCCGAGCCGGTGGCGAGATAGCGAAGCGTGTCGGTGCCGTCGGCCACCTTCACGGTGAACACGACCGGTTGCGATGCGCCGGCCGCCAGATCGAAGGGCAACTCGCGTGGGCCATCGACGAGCGCGTCGCGGGAGTCGTTCGTGCGGGCATCGGACAGGGAAAAGTTCACCTTCCCGGCGAGCCGGCCGGTCGACGTGTTGCTCACCTTCACCGGGATCCGCACGACGTCGCCCGCGCGGAGAAATCGCGGCACCACCGGCTCCACCATCAGGTCTTTTGTAGACACGCATTGATCGACGATCGTGTCGCTGCGGAGGCTCGCGTCGTGGGCGAGGCCCTTGAACTGCCAGGTGGTGAGCGTGTCGGGCAGCGTGAATTCGATCGTCAGGGTGCCATCCTTGTCGGATGCGAGCGACGGCAGGAAGAACGCCGTCTCGACCAGGTTTTTCCGCGGCGGCGGGGCGGCGGCGGCAGACGGCTGGCTCGGCGGTTCGCCGGGTCCGCCCGACTGTTTGTCCTGCTCGCGTGCGCGGCGATTCTCGCCGTCGGCCTTCCGCATTGCGACTTCGTTCATCGCCAGGCCGTTTTGCGCAGCGGCGTCTGCGGGGGCGGCCATCGCCATCGGCGCGGCGGCCATCTCGCGCAGCATGGCCCCCTTCGCCATCCGGCGCCCGCCAAAGCCTCCGCCCAACCAGCCGCCGCGGAGCGGTGAGCCGAAGGGATCGCGGAGCACGCGGTAGGAGATCTCGGGCACCTCGGCGGAGCTGGTCGCGAAACTGCCGAGGATCTGATGGAAGCCCTCGCCCGTGTTCGTGAAGCCGAGGTTCAGCCAGCTCGACTCGCGGCGGAAGAAGCCCATGAGGCCGTCGCCGGGCCACTGGTGGGGGCTGATCGCATCGAGCGACTGGTCGTAGAGCGTGGCCACCATCTCGGCGAGCGCCGGCGCCGCCGGCCCGGCGACCGGATCGGCGACGCTCGTAATCTTCGCCCGCCAGACCTCCTTCGCGCCGGGCTCGAGCCGGCGCGTGAACCGTTCCCATGAGACCGAGAGCTTCTTGTTGGTCCAGGGCACGTCGACCGTCTGGGTCTCCAGGTGGAGCCGGCCGTCGCGGACCAGCCAGGCGCGAACCGTGAAGCCGCCGCGGTGCTCGTCGCCCACCTTGAGTCCCACGGGCCACTGCGTGCGGCCCGCGTCGGTCCAAAACCGTTTCAGCGTCTTGCCCGCCTGCGAGATCTCGACGAGCGCCCGGCCGGCGTCATAGCCGGTGCCGACGAGCGCCGAAAACTCGCTGCCCGGCTCGACCGACTGCTTGTGCGACCGCATCACGAAGGGCCGCTTCACGCCGTAGCGGTCGGCCTTGGGATCGACCACCTCGATCAGCCGCTCTGCCTTCACCGCCGGCACGTCGCCCGCCGCCGGCAGCTCGAACACCGCCTTATAGATGCCGGCGGGCAGGTTGGCGGTGGCCACGAGTTTTCCTGTGACTTTGTCGGTGGCGTGCTGTTGCTGGTACACCGCCTCGCCCACGGCCCAGGTCTCGGCGTCGGCGGGATTCGGCGGCAGGGGACGCGGCACCGCCGGACGCCCCGCCGCGCGGCCCGGTCCGCGGCGGACCCGCATCGGCCTCGGTCCGGGGCCGGGTCCCACTCCCGCGCCAAAAAAACTTCCGCGCTGCACCGCCGCCGGCTGCACGAGCTTCGACACGGTGAGCGTGCCCGCCGCCCCGCGGGGCTGGCCGTCGAGCGTGGTCGTGGCGAGCGTGATGGCGACGGCTGCCGGCTGGCCATCGGCACCGGTCGCCTGCCAGGCGTCCGTCGACAGGGTCGCCTCGATGTCGGTATAGCCCGCGTTCACGGTGCGTTCGTCGCTTCGCGTCTCGCCGCTTGGATCCGTCACATCGGCCACGACGCGGTAGGTGAAGACCGGCAGCGATTCCTTCGGCACGCTCTTGTCGGCCTTGGCCGTGAAGGTGATCGTGAACGTGCCTGTGGCGTCGGTGACCACCGTACCTCGGGCGATCCGTTGCCCGCCGCCGTCGAAGGGGAGCCACGGGAAAAACCAGCGGCACCAGATCGGAAACCGCACCGCCCGCTCCACGTGCCAGCGGACCTTCGCGCCGGCCACCGCCACGCCGGTGTAGGTCGTGGCCGTGCCGGAGAGCGTCGCCTCGCCGCCAAGCGGCACCGACTGCTGCGGCGCCGCGAGTTTCACCAGGAACTTGGGCCGCTTGTATTCCTCGACGCGCACGCCCGTGCCGCCGGAGAAGCCGTCGGGCCCCGCGGCCTGCGCGAGAATCGACCACTGGCCGGGCAAAGCCCCGGTCGCAATCGGAAAGTTCCCGTGGAAGGAGCCGTTGGCGGTGGTCGTATGCCGGGCCTTCGCCACCTCGCGTCCGTTGGCGTCACGGAAGACGACGTCGATCGCCCGTTTGTCGACGGCCCTGTAGGCGCCCGTCGAGACGTTGCTCGCGCAGGCGATTCCTTTGTAGAAGACGATCTGGCCCGGCCGGTGGATGCCGCGGTCGGTGACGAGCACGATCGACGAGTGCGAGTCGGGCTGCACGTTTCGCCAGAAGCTGGTCGCGTCGGTGGCGGCCTCGTGCCGTGTGCCGGCGAGCGTGGCCGTGGCCAGCACGACGTATTCCCTGCCCTGCTCGAGCGGCAGCTCGTAGCGGCCCTCCTGGTCGGTCGCTGCCGTGCCGCGTTCCACGAACCGCTGCGGATGGTTGCCCTGCTGTTCGCGGACGAACAGTTTCACCTTCGCGCCGGCCACCGGCTCGCCCGCTGCGATGTCGACGACGTGGCCGGCGACCTTCCCGGCTTGCTGTCCGCCCGCCGCGGCGTTGCCAAACACCTGCCGCTGCTGCTCCGCCACGATCGCCAGCCGCGTCACCCAGACAAGCGTCACCTGCACGACATTGTCGGCTCCGCCGAAGTCGGGCTTGTGGCTGGCGATCACCCAGTAGGGACCGGGCTCGAGCGATTTCGCATCGAACGTCGTGCCGACGGGGATGTCTTCGTGACGCTGCCGGTAGTCGTCGGTGGCGGGCAGATCGATCGCCTGCGTCCGCACCGCCGGCAGCGCGAGGATCGCCTGGCGGTCGGCATCGTCCATCCAGCCCGCATGGGGTTTGCCTGCCAGCAGTCGGCCCATCCAGTCGGCCTTCGCGAGCCGCAGATGCACCTTCGTGAGATTCCGGTAGCCGACGCGAACGGCCGGCCACGGCTCCGCCCACGAGCGTTCCGTCTGCAGGGACAGATCCTTCGACTCGATCTGGGCGACGAGGTTTTTACACATCACGCCGCCGGGGCTGTTCGGGTGCGCCTCGGCCCCCTTGAGAGCGACGGCGCGGGCTTCGACGAGATCGCCGCCATCGGGGCCGCTGCCCTGCCCGTCTCCCTGCTGGATCAGGCTTGCGAGGTGGTAGCGGGCCAGCGACGCGGTCTCGTGGTTTCCCGCCCGCTCGATGAAGGCTTCGAGGGCGGTTTCCTTGCGGTCGTGCAGGTCGGCGGCAGCGCCCATCGAGACCGCGGCGGCGCTTGCCCACAGGATGCGGTCGAGGTCGGCGGCCAGAAAGGCCGTGCGGTCGGCGTCGCCGCGATGGAAGTCGAGCAGATCGCGGTAGAGCTTGGCTGTTTCGAGCAGCGGCGAGTCGAGATCGGTGACCGTCTTGTCGGCCTCCGGACGCCAGGCGAGGAATTCGTCGGGCGCGCCGAGCGCGGGCCCGGCGGCGTCGAGTTCGAAGGCATCCTCGGGAGCGACCAGGCCGCGTTCGCCGGACGACGCAAATTCGAGCGCATCGCGGACGACCACGTCCCAGACGGTGGGGCGGTAGGCGTCGGACAGTTTTCCCTGCTCGATGAGCGCCGACCATGCAGCCACCGGCAGGCTCTGCAGGGCTTTTCGTTCACGACTGTCTTGGCCGCCGACCGCCACCGCGAACCGCTTTCTGATCTCGCCGACGATACTCGGCAGATCCCACTCGGCGATGGTCTTCAGATCGGCCGCCTGATCATTCGCCTTGGCGCCGCCGGCTGTCCGCTGCTGGAACCGCCAGCGGTTCATCTGAAAGAAACCCCAGGTCCAGTTGGCCCGGATCGCCTCCAGCACACCGTGGGTTTCGGGTGGGGCCTTCTCGATGGCGCCGGCGAGCAGGATCAGCCGCTCGGGATCGTCGCCGGGCCGGTCGCCGGTTTCCGCGAGGATCCGCGTGGCGATCGCGCGGGCCGCCTCCGCCCAGGCCTTGTCGACGACCGCCGCCTGCTCCACGCCCCGCAGGGCCTCGATCGCCGTCTTCGGCTTGCCCTCCGCGAGTGCTTGGTCGACCGCCTTCCAGACGGCCGTCCGCGGTCCGTCCGGAGCATCGTCACCGCGGGCGGTAGAAGTCGTCATACCGGTGCCTCCGGGGAAAAATCCGGTGAGTGCCAGCACCACGGGGGCGATGCAGAGCATCCCCCTCACCATTCGAATCAGGCGGACGCGTGCGACGCGCATGGCAAGGCCCTCCGGAACGAAACAACGAGAGAAACGGCTCTCGACGGCAGAAGTCTACGGGGCCGGTCGGTTTCCGTTACAACTCGGGCGAATCGCCTATTCGCAGCGATGCCGCCGGCAAGAAGCCCCGGGCGGGAGCCCGGGGACACCGGGGGGTCGGCCAAGCTCGGACCGATGGTCACAACACCAGCATCGGCAACAGTTTGCGAATACCACCTTGGGGGCTTCACCGCTGTGGTGTGCTGCAATCCTGTGCTATATATGATGGAGATAGGACAGTGCCGGCGGAGCGAAACGCCGACATCCTTGGATTTTCTTGCCGAACGTCGTGACGGGAATCCCCCGCCACGGTTTGTCTGCAACCAGGAGATTGTATGAGTCGCTCCAGCCCTCGGTTCGCCGCATTCCGCGTCCTATCTGCGATCGGGCTCTCGCTGGCCTGGGCGGGCAGCGGCCTGGCGGCTGATTCCCAGTCGGCCGGCAGGCTCTCGTTCAACCGGGACATCCGCCCGATCCTCGTGGAGAACTGTTTCTCCTGCCACGGCGCCGACAGCGCCGGCCGCAAGGCCGATCTCCGCCTCGACCAACGGGACGACGCCGTCGAGAGCGGCGCGATCGTTCCGGGAGACGCCGATTCGAGCGTCATGCTCGACCGGATCTTTTCCGAGGATGCTGACGAGGTGATGCCGCCCCCGAGCCTGAAGAAGACGCTCTCGGCCGAGCAGAAAGACCTCCTCAAGCGGTGGATCGCCGAGGGGGCCGAGTACGAGCCGCATTGGTCGTTCCTGCCGCCCAAGCGGCCGGAAGCGCCCGCCGTCAAGAACGAGGGCTGGATCAGGAATCCGATCGACCGGTTCATTCTGGCCCGGCTCGAAGCCGAAGGTCTCGCACCCGCGGCCGAGGCCGATCGCCGGACGCTGGCCCGGCGGCTCGCGCTCGATCTCACCGGCCTGCCGCCGGAGCCGGCGGTCGTCGACGCCTTCGTCGCCGACCCGCACCCGGATGCGTATGACCGGCTCGTCGACACGCTGCTGGCGAGCCTCGAGTGGGGCGAGCACCGCGGCCGCCACTGGCTCGACTACGCCCGCTACGCCGACACCCACGGCATCCATTTCGACAACTACCGCGAGATGTGGACCTACCGGCAGTGGGTGGTGAATGCGTTCAACCGCAACATGCCGTTCGATCAGTTCACGATCCTCCAACTCGCCGGCGACCTCGTGACCGACCACGGACAGGCAGCGACCCCCGAGCAGATTCTCGACAACCGGATCGCCAGCGGCTTCAACCGCTGCAACATGACGACCAACGAAGGCGGCATCATCGACGAAGAGTACGTCGTCCTCTACGCGCGGGACCGCACCGAGACGACCGCCGCGGTCTGGATGGGGCTGACGGCCGGCTGTGCCGTCTGCCATGACCATAAGTTCGATCCGCTCTCGCAGAAGGAGTTCTACGAACTCTCCGCGTTCTTCAATAACACCACGCAGGCCGCCAGGGATGGCAACATCCACGACACGCCGCCGATCCTGCCGGTACCCCGCGTCGAAGACCGGCCGCGGTTCGCCGCGATCGAGCGGGAACTGCCGGCGGCGAAGGCCGCGATCGATGCCCGCCGAAACGAGGCCCGGTCCAGCTTCGATGCGTGGCTCAAGGAACTCACGCCGGAGAGCGCCGGCCGGACCGGTCCGCAGGACACGCCGGCACTGGACATGCCGCTCGCCGAGGGGAAGGACGCGGCCACGCGGATCCGGCAGGGGGGCAAAGAGATCGACCTCCCACTCACGTTCCAAAACGGTTCCGCCTGGCAGGAAGGCCCCGGCGGCCGATCCGCGGTCGCGCTTCATGGCGTCGTCGCGGAACTGCCGAGCGTCGGTGATTTCGAGTTCGACCAGCCCTTCGCCGTCACGTTTCAGACGCGGTTCAAGGAGAATGAGCGGCCCGGCGCCATCGTGGCCCGCTGCTCGGGCGGCGACAAGCGTCGTGGCTGGACGGTCTACAACGACCAGCAGCGGATCGCGGTCGACCTCGCCCACGAGGGGAGCGAGAACACGCTCCGCGTGACGGCCGACAAGCCACTGAAGCCCGGCCAGTGGACGCACGTGGCGGTGAGTTACGACGGGTCGGGAACCGCCGCGGGCGTCAGTTTCTTCTACGACGGCAAGCCGATGCCGAAGCGAACGCTCAAGGAAAATCTCCAGAAGCGTTCGATCCGCGTCGAGGCGGCGCTCACCGTGGGCGGGCGTTCGGGAGGGGATCTGCCCGCCCAGGGGATCGGCCTGGCGGGGCTCTCCATCTGGGGCCGCGGACTCTCGGCCGGCGAGATCCTGCGGCTGTCGCTCGAGCCGATGGTCGCGGATGTCCTGAAACTGGCCCCCGACGAGCGGCCGCAGGCGGCCGGCGGCCTGCTCGACTGGTGGCTCGATACCTTCGACGCGCCCTACAAGGCCGCCACGGAGAAGATGGCGGGCCTCGAGGTCGAACAGGCCGTGATCAGGAAACGTGGCACCGTGGCCCACGTCATGCATGAAAAGAACGAGATGGCAAAGGCCTTCATCCTCGACCGCGGGGAATACGACAAACGCAAGGACGAGGTGAAGCCCGACACGCCCGACATCCTGCCGGCATTTCCGGAGGCGGCGCCGCGGAACCGTCTGGGGCTCGCGCAGTGGCTCTTGCTGCAGGACCACCCGCTGACGTCGCGGGTCACCGTCAATCGCTTCTGGCAGGAGGTGTTTGGCACGGGGCTCGTCCGCTCGAGCGGCGACTTCGGCACGACGGGCGAACTGCCCAGCCACCCGGAACTCCTCGACTGGCTGGCGGTCGAATTCCGCGAGAGCGGCTGGAACGTGAAGAAACTCTTCAAGCTGATGGTGACCAGCGCCGCCTACCGGCAGTCGGCCGCCACGACGCCGGAGAAGATCACCAAGGATGCCGCCAACCGGCTCATCTCCCGGGGGCCGCGGTTCCGGATGGATGCCGAGATGGTCCGCGACTACGCGTTGGCGGCGAGCGGCCTGCTCGTCAAGCAGCTTGGCGGCCCGAGCGTGAAGCCCTACCAGCCCGAGGGGGTCTGGGAGGCGGTGTCGATGGGTGGCAATACCAACAAGTACAGCCGCGACAAGGGGGAAAACCTCTACCGGCGGAGCATGTACTGGTTCTGGAAGCGGTCGGCCCCGCCGGCGTCGATGGACATCTTCAACGCCCCGTCGCGGGAGGCCTGCTGTGTGAAGCGGGAGCGGACGAACACGCCGTTGCAGGCGCTCGTCACGCTCAACGACCCGCAGTTCGTGGAGGCGGCCCGGGCGCTCGCCGATCGGGCGTTGGAAGTCGGCGGCGAGACCGACGACGCCAGGATCGAATTCATCGCCGAGCGGCTGCTCGCCCGGCCACTCTCCGGCGACGAGTCGGCCATCGTGAAGAAGTCGCTGGCGGATCTGGCCGAGTGGTACAAGGCCCATCCTGACGACGCCAAGCAACTGATCGCGGTCGGCGACTCGAAGCCGCGGGCCGCCGATCCGGTGCAGCTGGCGAGCTGGACGATGCTGACGAACGAACTGATGAACCTCGACGAGGTGCTCTGCAAATGAACCCTCCCATCCGCTTTCCGCTGGACGAGTTGGGCCTCAATCTCACCCGCCGCCGGTTTTTCGAGCAGGGCAGCCACCTGCTCGGCGGGGCCGCCCTGGCAACGCTGCTTGGCAACCGCGCGGCCTCCGGCAACGCCTCCACGGCGCCGACCGCCGGCATCGAGCGGGTCGCCGGCGCGATCGGGCCGCACTTTGCGCCGAAGGCGAAGCACGTCATTTACCTGCACATGGTAGGTGGGCCGCCGCAACAGGATCTCTACGACTACAAGCCGGTGATGAACGACTGGTACGACAAGGATCTTCCGGAGAGCATCCGCAACGGCCAACGGCTCACGACGATGACGTCGGGGCAGGCCCGCTTTCCGATCGCGCCGTCGAAGTTCGCGTTTGCCCGGCACGGCGAGAGCGGCATGTGGGTGAGCGAACTGCTGCCCAATACCGCCAAGATGGTCGACGACATGTGCTTCATCCGCTCGATGCACACCGAAGCGATCAATCATGAGCCCGCGATCACCTACATGCAGACCGGCAACCAGATTTCGGGCCGGCCCTGTC
>JBILWX010000101.1:0-12774 GCA_044369655.1 Pirellulales bacterium | reverse complement strand
GGCCGCCCGGCCGAGCGTGCTGTCGGCCCTGCCGGTGAGGGCGATGATCCTCACGCCGGCCGCCATCAGATGCGGCAGGAGCCGTGTGATCTCCTCCGTCTCGCCCGACTGCGACAGGCCGAGCACGATGTCGTCGCGCCGCAGCACGCCGAGGTCGCCATGCATCGCCTCGGCCGGATGGAGGAAATGACTGGGAGTGCCGGTGGAGGCGAGCGTGGCCGAGATCTTCTGGGCGACGAGGCCCGCCTTGCCGATCCCGGTGACGACCACCTTGCCGGTACAGCCCGCGATCATCCGCACGGCGCGGCAGAAGGAGCCGTCGAGCGCATCGGCCATCCCGAGCACGGCATGCCCCTCGGCTCGCAGGATCTCGCGGCCATGGCCGAGCACGTCGGCATCGGTGGGGTCCAACGGGGAGCGGCGGTCGTCGATCGGCAGCGCGAGGGGGGCGGTCATGATGGAGTCCAGCCGGAGGCAACGCGCGCGGAACCACCGCGCGGGGGCGGGACTATAGGCCGACTGGGCAAACGCCGCAACGCGTGTTTTCCCGTGGGCAGCACGTCAGAAACGACTGCTGCCCACGTCGGGCGGGACGCCCGGGTTCGGAGATGCCTACACCCCGTCGCCGGACGTTCGCTCCGCCCATCCTGGGCTCCGCTCTCTCGATGCTGACTGCGCTCCGGCATCCTGCCTGCGCTTGTCAGCAACGCCGGCTCTCAGGGCGTAGGCATCCCCGAACCACCACTCCAGCGGACCAGGTCCGAGCCACCCTCACGCCTTCGCGTAGCGCTTCGCCATCTCGTCGAGCGTGACCACCGGCACCTTGCGGGCGTTGCCGGCCTGTCCAAACTGCACCATCCGCTCGGCACACACCTTCTTCATCGCCTCGCGGGCCGGCTTGAGGTAGTCGCGCGGATCGAACTTCTCCGGGCTCTCCCAGAGCACCTTGCGGACGGCGCCGGTGATCGCCATGCGGCAGTCGGTGTCGACGTTGATCTTCCGCACACCGTGCTTGATGCCCCGCTGGATCTCCTCGACGGGCACGCCCCAGGTCTGCGGCATCTTGCCGCCGTACTTGTTGATGATGTCCTGCAGCTCCTGCGGCACGCTCGACGAGCCGTGCATCACGAGGTGGCAGTTGGGCAGACGCCGGTGAATCTCCTCGATCTGCTTCATGGCCAGCACCTCGCCGTCGGGCTTGCGGGTGAACTTGTAGGCGCCGTGACTGGTGCCGATGGCGACGGCCAGCGCGTCGACGCCGGTGTCGGCCACGAACGACGCGGCCTCGGCGGGGTCGGTGAGCAGTTGATCATGGGAGAGCTGTCCCTCGGCGCCGTGGCCATCCTCCGCCTCGCCGTGACCGCTCTCCAGCGAGCCGAGGCAGCCGAGCTCACCCTCCACCGAAACGCCCCGCGCGTGGGCGAGCTTCACGACTTCCTTCGTCACCTTGACGTTGTAGCCGTAGTCGGCCGGGGTCTTGCCGTCCTCCTTGAGCGAGCCGTCCATCATCACGCTGGTGAAGCCGTTGTCGATGGCACTGGTGCAGGTGGCGGGCGAGTTGCCGTGGTCCTGGTGCATCGCAATGGGAATCCACGGATAGAGTTCGGCGGCGGCGAGCATCAGGTGACGCAGGTAGTTGTCCTGGGTGAAGCTGCGGGCGCCCCGCGAGGCCTGCACGATCACCGGCGACTCCGTCTCCTTGGCCGCCTCCATGATCGCCTGGATCTGCTCCATGTCGTTCACGTTGAAGGCGGCGATTCCGTAGCCGTTCTCGGCTGCGTGATCGAGCAGGATGCGCATGGGAACGAGCGGCATGGGGATGTCTCCGGTGAAATGGGACGGGGCGGGAAGGAATGCGGGCGGGCAGGGCTGCAACGGCGGAGATCATACGGAAAAAAGCGACGTGATAGAATCCCCTCGGCCCGACTGCCAGGACTGCAGGATGCAGCACGCATGGACCTCCGCCCCACCACCGATCCGATCCGCAGTTTTCTCTACGTGGCCGGCGGCTGGTGCTGCGTGGGCCTCGCCGTGGTGGGAGCCGTACTCCCTCTCGTACCGACGACCCCCTTCCTGTTGCTGGCCAGTTGGTGTTTCTACCGCGGCTCGCCCCGGATCCACGCCTGGCTCCACCGCTCCCGCTGGTTTGGCCCCACGCTCGACGACTGGGATCACTACCACGGTGTGCGACGGACGACGAAGCGTCGGGCCGTGGTAATGGTGGCCGCCGTCGTCGGCTTGAGCCTGCTGCTCAACAGCCTGCCGTGGTGGCTGCGATACATCGCGTTTGGATTGGTGGCGATCGGGCTGTACGTGATCTGGACCGTGCCGACCCTGCCCGACGACGCCCCCCGCTCCCCGCGGACGATCATCGAGTGACGCTGCGACTTTTATGACGCACCGCCGGGGGCGGCAGAAGCCACGGCGTGTATTAATGCTCCACGCCCGACTCCGGCTCGGGGAGCCAGTGCGTGAGGATCACGCCCACGAGCGCATACGCTCCGGCCACGCCGGCGCCCACCAGCGCGATCCGCACCGGATCGGGCGGCGTGGCGGCGGAGAGCGTGAGCGTGAGCCAGGCGGCGGCCGTGCCCAGCACGCGGCCCCCGATGTTGGCGGCAAAGCTCTCGCCCGTGCCCCGGAGATGGGTGGGGAAGACGAGCGGGATGTAGTTGCCCCAGAAACTGAACTGCGACACGGTGAGCAGGCCGGCCACGAAGATGCCCGCCTTGATCCACGGCAGCGATCCGGCGTTGCCCAATTGCGTCGAGATCCACCAGAAAAGTAGCGGCACGACGATGAGCGCGGGAATCTGGAAGAGCCGTAGCAAGAAACGGCGGCCCACGATCCGCAGGGCCGCGAAGGCGAGCAGCACGCGGCCCACGAGGCCGCCGATCTCCTGGTAGATGGTGACCGTCGCCACCGCCTCGTCGCTGGCATTGCCCGCCACGCTCTTGAGCTTGCCTGGAGTGGGCGGTTGTTCGCCCCGTTCCTTCGCCCGGGCGACCACCTCTTCTTGCGCCTGCTTCGCGGCCTGCACGATGGCGGCGTGCCCCTTCGGCCCGCCGAGGATCTGCGGCAGTTGCTGGATCGCCCCGAAAGCGATGCCGTAACTGGCGGCGAAGACCAGCGTGGTCACCACCGTGGCGCGGACGAGCGCGGGGCTGAACAGTTCGCGGATGCTGGGCCGCCGGAGCGTGCCCGCTGCCTTCTTCTGCGCCCAGACGGGGCTCTCGGGCAGAAACGGCCGGATGAGGATCAGCGGCAGCGCGGGGATCACACCCGAAATGAGCGTGTAGCGCCAGGCATCGTGCCCTCCCTGGATCGCCGGCAGCAGGTCGGCGAAGCGGGCGGCCAGCACGTTGGCCGCGCCGACCAGCAGGCCGCCGAGCGACGAGAAGGCCTGCGTCCAGCCGAGCACCCGTTCCCGCTGCTCGCGGTCAGGAAAGAGCTCTGCCAGCCAGGCCACGGCGGCGACGAACTCCACGCACACGCCGATGAAGACGAGGCAGCGGAAGAAGAGCAATTGCGGCAGCGAGGTGGCGAAGCCGGCCGCCAGCGCGGAAAACGCGTAGAGCAGGATGCTGAACGTGAGCACCCGCCGCCGTCCGAGCAGGTCGGTGAGATAGCCGCCGATCAGCCCGAAGACGCCACCGGCGATCGCCGGCACGAAGAACAGCGTCCGCGCCCAGCCCACGTAGCTCTGCCCTCCCGGGCTCCAGAGAGCGGCGGCGTCGGCCGGTGACATGCCCCCCTGCACGAGCGCGTCGACCAGCGGCTTGCTCAGGTCGCGGATGGCCGGCTTGATCACCAGCGGCAGCATCAGCAGTTCGTAGATGTCGAACGCGAAGCCGATCGCGGCGATGACGCAGACGAGCCAACCCGTCGTCGACAGCCGTCCGGATGGCGTGAGCCCGCTCGTGCGGACGGAAGAATCGTGCGATGCAGCCATGCGGCAGGCTCCGGCGGGGACTGGAAACGAAGGAAGCCGACAGGCTGACAAGCCTATCGGCAAACCGTCGCGTGGAGAAATGGCGACCCGGTCGCGGTCTGGTCACGGACCGATCGACGGCGGGCACTTGGCGAGGAAGTCGCGGGGGCCGCGGGTCGTGTAGTAGGGATATGCGACGGCACCGGTGGGCGGGCCGGCGGGACCGGTCGCCCCGTAGTCGGAGGCTTCAAGCGCCGCCTTCTCTTCCGGGCTGAGGTGATGCTTGGCGAGGCCGCCGTAGCGACCGACATGCCGCTTGTGGCACGCTTCTCCTTCGCAGGCGCCGTCCCTGCAGGCACCGCCGCGGCATGCGCCGGTCGGGCAGACGCCCCCCTCGCAGGCGCCGTCCTGGCAGGCACCGTTCTCACACGCGCCGTCCTGACACGCACCATCCTGGCACGCGCCGCCACCGTGATGGCGGGCCTGATGGGCATAGGGGCCGTCGAAGTTGGCGAGGAAGAGGCGATCGATGATCGAACAGCCGCTCGACATGCCGAATACGGCGATCAACAGGGCGAAACTGGCAGAGCGTTTCATGCGCGAGGGCTCCCGAGGGGCGGGGAGGGCCGGCGGTACACCACCGCCCGACTCCACCGCGATCACCAACGGTATCGGTCATGCCGGCCGCACCAGTTGAGAAAACCCTGCGGGCGTGAAGACGGGCAAAGTGGGCGGCGTCTTGCCAACGGACGGATCCGTGAGGGGCTGCCCATGTCCCCGGGAGCCGGCGTTGCTGACCAGCGCAGGCAGGATGCCGGAGCGCAGTCAGCATCGAGTGAGCGAAGGCAAGGATTGCCGGAGCGAACGTCCGGCGACGAGGGCATGGGCAGCCCCGAACCCGTATCGGCGACCAAAGAGGCTCTTCTCAGCCGTTATACCGGCCGACGATCAGCGAGATGTTCTGCCCGCCGAAGCCGAAGCTGTTGGACAGCGCCCGTTCGCACTTGCCGGCGCGGGCCTTGTTTGGCACGTAGTCGAGGTCGCAGTCGGGATCCGGATTCTCGTAGTTGATCGTCGGCGGCAGCATACGATCACGGATCGCCAGCAGGCAGACGATCAATTCCGTGGCGCCCGCGGCCGCGATCAGGTGCCCCATCATGCTCTTCGTGCTCGAGACCGGAATCTTGTAGGCATGCTCGCCGAACACGGTCTTGATCGCGAGCGTCTCGACCCGGTCGTTCACGCTGGTGCTCGTGCCGTGGGCGTTGATGTAGTCGATGTCGTGGAGGCCCAGCCCCGCATCCGCCAGCGCCAGCCGGATGCACGACGATGCGCCCCGCCCCTCGGGATGCGTGTCGGTGATCCGGTACGCGTCCGCTGTCGAGCCGTAGCCGATCAGCTCTCCGTGGATGTGGGCCCCACGCCGCTTCGCATGCTCGAGTTCCTCGAGCACCACCATGGCCGCTCCTTCCCCCAGCACGAAGCCGTCGCGTTCGTTGTCGAACGGCCGGCTGGCCCGGGCGGGCTCGTCGTTCCGGGTCGAGAGCGCAGTAAGCAGATTGAACCCGGTCACGCCGAAGGGATGGATCATGCTGTGCGTGCCGCCCGAAAGCATGACATCGGCCTCGCCACGGCGGACGATCTCGGCCGCCTCGCCGATCGCCTGGCTCGAAGCGGCGCAGGCCGTGAGGCAGTTCAGGTTGGGCCCCTGTGCGTCGAACAGTCCGGCCAGATGGCCGGCGGGCATGTTCGGCTCCTGCTCCACCTCCGCCAGCGGATGAAGCGTCTCGAGCCCCTCCTTCGTGAACTTGGCCACGTCGAGCACGTCGCCCGTGATGGCCGCGTTCATCATGCGGGTGAAGGAGTCGAAGTCCTGCTGCCCCTCGCCGCTGCCCAGGTAGACGCCCAGCCGGGTCGGATCGGCCGGGAGGCCCTGCGGCAGGCCGGCATCCTTCATCGCCTGCAGCGCCGCTCCCGCCGCGAACTTGGTGTGCCGGCCGCAGAACCGCCAGCGGGCCGGGTCCTGCCCCTCGTCGCCGATGTCCCAGTTGCGGACCTCGGCGGAAATCTTGGTCGGAAACCGGGAGGCGTCGAAGACCGTCGTCAGGCCGACCCCCGACGCGCCCGCCATGAGATTCTTCCAGAGCGGCTCCACAGCGAGGCCCAGCGGCGTGATGCAGCCGATGCCCGTGATCACCACTCTGCGTCTGCCGGCCACCATCGGCGCCCTCCGCTCACCACTGGAATCAGTCGGAATCACCAGTCCGGACGCACGAGCGGGTTGCCTGCCTCGTCGCGACCAACGTCATAGATGTGCATCTGATCGAGCCACCGCAGCAGCTCGTGGGGCTCGAACAGCTTCGGCACCCCTTCGCCCGGCTCGAGATGGGCGAAGAACAGTTCGGCCTGCCCCTGCACCTTGTCGCCCACCGTGCTGGTCACCTTCGTGAGCGACCCCGTGGGCTTGAGGTCGAGGATCTCGGCCCGAAACCGGATCGAATCACCCGGCACCGCGTCGAAGTGAAACTCCGCCTGAGCCACCTTCGCCAGCACGACTCGACGGTTGTAGTCGATGGCATCCGCCACGAGCAGGCCGGCGGTCTGCGCCATGCCCTCCACGATCAGCGAGTTCGGCATCAGCGCCGCCCCGGGGAAGTGGTCGTGCATGTGCTCCTCGGCGAGGGACACATTCTTGACGGCCGTGGCATGCCGGCCCCGCACGAACTCGTCGAACCTGTCGATCCAAAACCAGCGCATAGAAAGAAATCCGGCGGCGAGGCCGTTGTTGCGGGGGGCGTGGCACCGAAACCATTCAGGCAGACAGCTTGCTCTGCACGTAGCGAACCATGTCCTCGACCGTGAGGGTGTTCGCGAAATTTTGCACGCTGGGATTCTGCTCGAACTTGGCCAGGTCGGCGAACGGCATCCGGGTCTTGAGCGTCGCGATGCCCTTGGCATTCACCTTGCCGTCGACGACGTACTCGGAGCTGGAGAGAACGTCTTCGGGAAAGAGCTCCCCGCGGGAGATCTTGATGCCAAACGCCTTCTCGAGGCGGAAGACGATGTCGAGGAAGTCGATCGACTCGGCGCCGAGATCGCCCACCATGGTCGCATTCGGGGAGACGTCTTCCTCATCGACACCCAGTGCGTCTACGAGTGCGGACTTGACCTTTTCGAAAATTTCATCGCGGGACGGCATCGACGTGGCACCTTGCAAACGGGGAGGAAATATCCAGGAGACGTGAGATGGTTTTAGTGTCGTCCCGCCGGCATGGGAACCCGAATCCCGGTTTTTTGGGTGTCGCGGCCAAAAACCACGACTTCCAAGGCCGCCGGAGCACCGCGAAAAGCCTGCCGCAGGCAGGGAGGCCAGTACGCAGGCACCGAGGCATCACGACCCGGCAACAGCCGGGGATGCCAGCCGGGGAGCCTTGCCGCCGCCGACGTCCGGCAGCCCGGCCACCGCCTCGCCGTAGGCAACCCGCCGACCACCCACCGGGTGACGCGAAGCCGGATACAGCAGGGCCCAGATTCTCCGCATCTCCGCCCGGACCCGGGCGTCGATTGCATCGCCATACGGCATCCGGTCGGCCATGTTGTAGCGTTCCAGCACCAGCCGGGCGGTGAGACTCGTGCGCTCCCCCACCGATCCGCTCGCCTTGACCTTGACGAACGGGCCATCCTGCGACTGGATCTCGGCCGTGACGGTAAGCACCTTGCCCGGCTCCACGAAGTCGCCGTATTTGACGTTTCTGGCCTCCCGCAGCACGACGATGCTGTGGGCAAAATCCTCCCCGAGCCGGATCGCCCAGGCGGCTGCCTGGGTCATCGATTCGAGCATCAGCACCCCCGGCATCACGGGGAAGCAGGGGAAATGGTCGGCCAGGTATTCCTCGGAGAGCGACAGCGTCTTGATGGCCGTGATGCTCTTGCCGGGTTCAATCGCAGTGACACGGTCGAGCAGGGTGAAACGCATGGCGACTCCATTCCAGCAGGTGGCCGCAGTATAGGAAATCAGTGCCGGCCCACAACCGGCCGGCAGGCCCCATCCTGACGGCTGCACCGAACTGCCACGCTGACAGCCGTCACAGGCGATACAGCCCGATCGTTCTGCCAGCCTGCGGCGGGAACGCCTGAGCATGGTGAACCGAAGCGGGATTTTCGGCCGGATTCGTCGGCCCTTTGCCGGCACTCCACCCGCGCGGGCGTTCGGCACGCTCTTTGCATTCTTCAAGCGGGTGTCCGGAAGACGGTCTTCCGGCCTCGGTTCCGGCAACGGTCGGTGATTTGTTTTTCCCACCGTCCATGCGAATGATTCCCGCGGTCCCAAGGCGTGCGTCTTTCGAGACGCCGCACCACGGGGCTGCATCGTTCCAGGGACGGCGGGAGGCACTCGTGCCTCAGGTTTTCGAACCCTCACCCTTCCCTTCAGGAGCATGTCATGCCCATGTACCGCCCCGTGTCCCGCGCGGGTTTCGCGTATCCGCTCGATGAACTGCGTGATGAGTTGGACCGACTGTGGACGTCCCTCACGGCGGCGCCGCCGCTGCACGGCTGGGGCGCCCGCAGCGGCGCCGACGTCTTTCCAGCCGTCAACGTCAGCGAGAGCGACGAGTGCATCACCGTCGAAGCCGAGCTTCCCGGCCTCGATGCCGGCGACGTCGACATCGCGGTGACCGGCGAGGAACTCACGCTGAAAGGCGCCCGGCCGGAGCCGCAGCCCTCCACCGCACCGGCGACCGCCGGCACCGGGCCGGGGAACGGCGAACGCCAGAAGGCCGTCACCTGGCATCGTCGCGAACGAGGCACGGGCGGCTTCGAGCGGCGGATCACGCTGCCGACGGCGGTGGATGCCGGTCGCGTCGAGGCCAAGCTCGTCGACGGCGTGCTCACCATCACCTGCCCCAAGGCCCCCGAACGGCAGCCGCACAAGGTGGCCGTTCGAGCCGGCTGAGTTCCCCGCCCCGGCCGGTCCACGGCCGCGGCGGTCCACGGATCCAGAGTCACACCCTCACCCTTTCCACAGGAGCATTCCCATGGTCACCACCCCCCAGACAGCCGCCCCGACACGGCCCCACCAGGCGCCCGAGCCGACCACGGCCCAGGCGGCGGAACCCTGCCTCATCTATCAGCCCAATGTCGACATCTGCGACGGCGGCGCCGAGGTCGCGCTCGTCATCGACATGCCGGGGGCCACGGCCACCAGCATGAACGTGTCGTTCGAGGATGGCGTCCTCTCCGTGCAGGCGAAGGTGCCGCCCCGGCCCCTGCCGGGCCGCGCGTTCGTGCAGGAATACGGCATCGGCGACTACCGCCGCTCGTTCCGCCTGGGCGAGGGCTTCGATGCCTCGCAGATCTCCGCCGAGTATCGCAAGGGCGTGCTCACGATCCACGTGCCGCGACTGGCGGCGGTGCGGCCGCGGAAGATCGAGGTGCGGCCCGCCTGACGGCCGCGAATGCGACGGCGCGACGACCGGCGCGATGACCAGCGCGATGACCAGCGCGATGACAGTGGTGTCGTGTGTGTTTTTCCACGTGAACAGAAAAGGGGACAACCGATGAGCTTGATACCTTTTCGCACGAAGCGGTCGACCGGCATGGAGCCTGCCAGCCTGACGACGATGGCCGATTTTCGTAACGAGATGAACCGGCTCTTCGAGGGCTTCTTCAGCCGCCCGCTGACGGGGCCGTCGTGGTTCGAGACGGCCGAGCCCGGTCAGTGGATCCCGGCGATCGACCTGTCGGAGAGCGGCTCCGAGATCCACGTGCGGGCCGAACTGCCCGGCATCGACCCGAAAGATGTCGATGTCAGCGTCTCGGAAGACCGGCTGGTGATTTCGGGTGAAAAGAAGTCGGCGACGGAGAAGACGACCGACGGGTGGACGCACCGCGAGAGCCACTACGGCAGCTTCAGCCGTGCCATCCCGCTGCCGGAGGCGGTCGACCCCGCGAAGGTGACGGCCCGGTACGACAAGGGGGTGCTCACCGTCGAACTGACGAAGTCGCCGTCGAGCACCTCGCGGAAGGTGCCGGTGCTGACGAAGTAGCGAAGGCGGTTTCGCCGACGTCAAGTATGCTGGGGGCCACGGGAGGAATCACCTTCCGTGGCCCTTCGCTTTTCCTCGCGCTGCTCGCTCATGCCACTGCTGCTCTCGCCCTCCACCGCGGCCGAAGACGGTCCGCTGTCGATCGAACTGGAGGGCGTCGTACCCGATCGTCTTGTCGGCCTCGACGCCGCCGCCATCGCCCGGCTCCCGGTGCAGGCCGATAGCCGGCCCTGTCCTCTCGGCGATCTGTTCACGATTCATGGCGACGCCACCGACGGCCAGATCGAGTGCGTCGGCGACTTCTCCCGCGTGCATCGCCTGGGCGCCGGCATGCAGCGGGGCGGGATCATGGTGCAGGGCTCTGTCGGCCGGCACGCCGGCGAGGCGATGTCGGGGGGCGCGCTCACGATCACAGGCGATGCCGGCGACTGGCTGGCTGCCGGGATGACAGGAGGCGAGGTGCTCGTGGAGGGCAACGCTGGCGACAACGTCGCGGCGGCGCTCCCGGGCGATGATCTCGGCGTTCGCGGCGGGCTGATCGCGATCAACGGCGACGTCGGCTGTCTGGCCGGCGCGAGAATGCGGCGGGGCCTGCTGGGCATCGGCGGCTCCTGTGGCGAGGCGGCCGCCTTCGAGATGCGAGCCGGCACGGTGGTCGTGGCAGGTCGCGTCGGTCGCCGGGCCGGGATGGGCATGCGGCGGGGGTCGCTCATCGCCCTGTCGGCCGTGCCGGAACTGCCCCCGACGTTTTCCCGGGGATCGGCCTGGTCACCCAATGTCCTGCCGCTGCTGACCGGCCGGCTCGCCCGGGCCGGCTTCCGGGCCACCTCCAGCCTCCCCGCCGACACGTTCGGCGGGATCTGGCAGCAGTGGCACGGCGACCTGCTCGCCGGCGGCCGGGGCGAGATTTTCCACCGACTCCGCCCCTGAGCCCAAAAATCACGGATTTCCTGAGCCCCGCTTCCGACAGGGGCGATTCTCCGGTATTCTTTGGGGCTCGCGTTCCGCACCCCATATGTGACTTCATCTGCCTATGCCCACGATCAGCCAACTCGTCCGCAGCCGTCGCCGGCCCAAGCGGAAGTTTTCCAAGTCGCCCGTGCTCGACCGCTGCCCCCAGAAGCGCGGCGTTTGCCTGCAGGTTCGCACGATGACGCCCAAGAAGCCGAACTCGGCTCTTCGGAAGATCGCTCGCGTGCGGCTGTCGAACCAGAAAGAAGTCACCGTCTATATCCCGGGCGAAGGCCACAATCTGCAGGAGCACTCGATCGTGCTCATCCGCGGCGGCCGTGTTCGCGATCTCCCCGGTGTCCGCTACCACATCATCCGCGGCGCACTCGACACGCTGGGCGTGCAGGGTCGGAAGCAGTCGCGAAGCCTCTACGGTGCAAAGAAGGGTTGACCAACTAAATAGGTTGTAAAGGAATCATGGGAAGAATCACATCGAGCCGTGAGCAGCTCCGTCCCGATCCGCGTTTTGGATCGCTGTTGGCCAGCAAGTTCGTCAACTGCCTGATGGAAGACGGCAAGAAGAGCGTCGCCCAAAACATCTTCTACAAGGCGATGGACATCGTCTCCCAGAAGATCACCGACGCCGAGCCGATCGAGATCTTCAACCGCGCCATCGAAAACATCAAACCTTCGGTCGAGGTTCGGTCGAAGCGTGTCGGTGGTGCCGCCTACCAGGTGCCGATGCAGGTCAGTCGCAACCGTCAGCAGTCGTTGGCGATCCGCTGGCTGCTCCTGTCGGTGCGCGAAAAGAAGGGCCGGGGCACCCACGAGAAGCTTGCCGAGGAAATCGTCGCCGCCTACAAGCGCGAGGGTGCCGCGGTGACCAAGCGTGACAACGTGCACCGCATGGCCGACGCCAACAAGGCGTTCGCTCACTTCGCCTGGTAAGGCATGGATCCTGCAGCCTCGCACCTGCTCGGGGAGTTGATCCGCGGCCGGAGCGTGGCCTCGCTGGCCACGCTTCACGACGGCTTGCCGTTCGCCTCGATGGTGCCCTACGCGGTCTGGCACGACTCCGTGGGCGATCGGCTGTTCTTCGTCACGCATGTCAGCCGGCTCTCGGCCCACACCCGCGACATGCTCGAGTCGCCACAGGTCTGCCTGCTGATCACGGCCCCGGAAGCCGGCGTCGACGCCGAGCCCGTGCCGCCGCAGGCGTTGCCACGGGTGTCGATCCCGGCCGTCGCCACGTTCATCGACCGGGAGCATCCCGACTATTCGTCGCTTGCCCGGGCGTATCTCGAAAAGTTTCCCTTCGCGGCCGATTGGTTCCAACTCGGCGACTTTTCGATCGTGGCCTTCGCGCCCTCGGGTTCGGCCAGGTTCATCGCCGGCTTCGCCCGGGCGATGACGGTCTCCGCCCCGCAGCTGCAGGCCGCCATCGGCGGTGCCCGACAGGCCTGAGTCCACGCTGCTACCGGCGATCGAGCGTCGGAGCGTTGTCGACGCTGTGCAGCACGTCCTGCACCTGATCCGCAAGCTGGTCGATCTGCATCTGAAGCACGTCGGTGGGAGACGCCAGAAACGCCGGATCATCCCAGACCTCGGCCCGCAGCCGGGCGATGTCGAGGCGGATTTCCAAGAGCCGCATGTCGAGCGGCGAGACAGCATCTGCTTTGCGGCCATTGATTGCCGCGGCCGCCGCGAGACTCTGCTCAGCGAGCCGGACGGCGGCACGGGCGGCCCTGCGCTGAACGGCGAATGCGTAGCCGTGAGGCTGGCCTCGCGTCTCGGCCACCTGCTCCCGCAGCAGTTCGATCCGCGTCCGCAGGGCCCGCATGTCGG
>JBILWX010000037.1:0-30198 GCA_044369655.1 Pirellulales bacterium | reverse complement strand
GTCGCCGCATGATTTTGCCGCTGCGGGTTCGCGGCAGCGTGGCGACGAATTCCACTTCTTTCGGTGCGATGGCGGCTCCCAGCCGTCGGCGGGCATGGCCGATGAGAGCGCGTCGCAGGCTCTCGCTCGCGACGAAGCCGGGCTTCAGCGCGACGAACGCCTTGACGATCTCGTGGGCGCTCGGGTCGGGCTTGCCGATCACGCCGGCCTCGGCCACGGACTCGTGTTCGAGCAGCACGCTCTCCACTTCGAAGGGGCCGACCAGGTGGCCCGACGTCTTGATCACGTCGTCCTTGCGTCCCACGAACCAGTAGTAGCCCTGTGCATCCCGCCGTGCCAGGTCGCCGCTCAGGTACCAGCCGCCGGCGAAGCAGGCCCGATACCGTTCGGGCTCCTCCCAATAGCCGCGGAAGATCGACGGCCAGTCGGGCCGCAGCGCGATCTCCCCCTGCTCTCCGGCAGTCTCGATCACCCGCACCGTACCGTCGTCGCGTCGTTCGACGACCGCGGCCTGCACGCCGGGCAGGGGCTTGCCCATCGAGCCGGGGCGGATCTCGACCGCCGCGACGTTGGCGATCATGATCCCGCCGGTCTCCGTCTGCCACCAGTTGTCGTGGAACATGTGGCCGAAAGCCTCGCGGCCCCAAACGACCGCCTCCGGATTGAGCGGTTCGCCGACGCTCGCGAGGAACCGCAGCCGGGTGGTGTCGTACCGCCGCGCGAGGTCGGCACCGAGCCGCATCATCATGCGAATCGCCGTGGGGGCCGTGTACCAGACGGTCACGCCCTCGTCCTGCAGGATGCCATACCACCGCTCGGCGGCGAACTCTCCCTCGTCGAGGATGCTCGTGATCCCGTTGGTGAGCGGCGCAATGAGCCCGTAGGAAGTCCCCGTCACCCACCCGGCGTCGGCCGTGCACCAGAAGATGTCGTCGGGATGGAGGTCGAGGGCCATGAAGCCGGTGACGTGATGGGCGACGACCGCCTCGTGAACGTGCACAGCCCCCTTGGGCCGCCCCGTGGTGCCACTCGTGAAGTGCAACAGCGCCGGATCCTCCGGCGACGTGGGCTCGATCGTGTAGGCCGGCGATGCCTCCTGCAGGAGGTGGTGAAAATCGTGCACGTCCTCCGGCAGCGGCCCTGGCTCGTCGGGGATGACGATCACGTGCTCGATCACGTGGCCGCCCGACCGGGGTCCGGCTCGTACCCCGGCCACCCGTCGCCGATAGAGGCTCGAGGTCGTGACCAGAACCCGTGGCCGGCCGATCTCGATCCGCGCGAGCAGCGGCTCCGGGCCGAACGCCGCGAACAGCGGTGCGAAGACCGCGCGGGCCTTGAGCGTGCCCATCGCCGCGACGACGAGCTCCGGGATGCGGCCCGTGAGGACAAACACGCGATCGCCGGGTCGGATACCGAGCCGCTCGAGCACGTTGGCAAATCGGTTGGTGAGCTGGGCGAGTTCGGCGTACGTGATGTCGCGGCGGGGCCCGGAGAGGGGCAGACACCGGATTGCCACATGGTCGTCACGGCCCGAGAGGGCGTGGCGATCGACCGCCTCGTGGGCGATGTTGAGCCCCCGGCCGTCCGGCAGCCCGTCGAGGAGCGCACGGGCCGACGCCCAGGAAAATTCCCGGCAGGCCCGCTCGTAATCGGGCATGTTTGGCGCGATCTGCAATCCACCGGCTGACGCGGCCATGAAAGGCGTGCCTCTCCGAGGGCCTGTCCATGCCGGGCGATTTCAAAACCGTTCCACATGCATTATCCGACCTCGGTCAAGCAAGACGGCCGTCAGCAGATGCGAGGCAGTTGCTCGCCGAGCGGCATCGGGAGCACCCGCCGCCCGCCAAGGGCCGTTCGTGCCACCACCATTCCTGGGTGCTCGGCCACCACGCGGCCGATTTGCGCCGCCCCCGTGCCATGCTCATGCCGCCGCATCGCCACTAGAACCGCCGCGGCGGCCGCCGCGGGCACGACCGCCAGCAGCCGGCCCTCGTTGGCCACGTGCAACGGGTCGAGACCGAGGATCTCGCAGGCGCTGGCCACCGGCGGGCTGACCGGCACCGCCGTTTCCTCGATCTCGATGCCAGATGCCGACCGGGCCACGATCTCATTGAGGCTCGTCGCCACGCCACCGCGGGTCGGATCCCGAAGCACCCTGATCCCGGGACAGGCCCCGAGCATCGCGGCCACGAGGCCGTGCAACGGAGCCGTGTCGCTCTCGATCCGCGCATCGAACTCGAGCCCCTCGCGGACACTCATGATCGCCATGCCGTGCTCGCCGATCGTGCCGCTGACGAGCACGGCATCGCCATCGCGAATCGGCTCCTGACCGATGGCGACGGAGGCCGGCACCATCCCGAGGCCGCTCGTGTTGATGTAGCAGCCGTCGCCGTGCCCGCGTTCCACCACCTTCGTGTCACCGGTCACGATCGACACGCCCGCCCGCCGGGCCGCCGCCGCCATCCGCTCGGCGACCACCGCCAGCTGCGCGATCGAAAATCCCTCCTCGATGATGAAGGCCGCGGAAAGCACCAGCGGCCGGGCGCCGCTCATCGCCAGATCGTTCACCGTGCCATTGACCGCCAGCTCCCCGATCGAGCCGCCCGGAAAGAACAGCGGCCGGACCACGTAGGAATCGGTCGAAAAAGCGAGTCGGCCGCCGGCGGCGCCCAACGCGGCCATCGGCCCGTCGAGGTCGAGCACCGTCGAGTCACCGAGCCGGTCGAGCAGCGGGTTGTGGAACGCCGGCAGGAAGACGTTTTCGATCAGTTCCCGCGACAGCATCCCGCCACCACCGTGGCCGAGGATCACCTCGGGATAATCGCGCAGCGGCACGGGACAGGAAAACCGGGAGAGGTCGGGAGCGGTGCCATGCAGGGAAGCGGTCATCATGTCCCTCCGGCCACGGGGTGACGGTCCAGCGCGAGGCCATCCCGGCCCTGAACACGCCCGGCGTGAAAATAGGCCGCACATGCCCCCTCGCTCGACACCATCGTGGCACCGAGCGGATTCCGCGGCGTGCACTCGCGGCCGAAGGCCGGGCACTGATGGGGCTTGAGCCTTCCCCGCAAGACCTCGCCGCTTTTGCACAGCGGCGACTCACAGGCCGTGAGGCCCGACACTGCGAACTTCAGCTCGGCATCGAAGTCGCGGTAGTCGTCGGCGAGCCTCCAGCCGCTGCGGGGAATCGTGCCGATGCCCCGCCAGGCCCGGTCGGTCGTCTCGAACACCTCGGCGATCACGGCCTGCGCCACGGCATTGCCCCCTTCGCTCACGACCCGTTCGTAGGCGTTGTCCACTTCGGCCCTCCCCTCCTCCAACTGCACGACGGCACGACGGATCCCGTCGAGCAGGTCGAGCGGCTCGAAGCCGGTGATCACGATCGGCACACGAAACTCGGCCGCCAGCGGCGGATACTGCCAGCAGCCCATCACACTGCAGACATGCCCGGCCGCCAGGAACGCGTCGACACGGCTGTCCGGCGACCGCATGATCGCCTCGATCGCGGGCGGCACGAGCACGTGCGACACGAGCATCGAGAAGTTGCCGACGGCCTGGTCCCGCGCGAGCTTCACCGCCAACGCGTTGGCCGGCGCCGTCGTCTCGAAGCCGATCGCCAGAAAGACCACTTCCCGATCGGGCCGCCGTCGCGCCAGTTTCAGCGCGTCGAGGGGCGAATAGACCACGCGGACGTCGCCGCCGCCGGCTTTCACCTTGAAGAGGTTGCCGCAGGAGCCGGGCACGCGGAGCATGTCGCCGAACGAGCAGAGAATCACCCCCGGACGGCGGGCGATCTCCAGCGCCCTGTCGATCACCTCCAGGGGAGTCACGCAGACCGGGCAGCCCGGCCCGTGGATCAGCTCGACCTGCTCGGGCAGCAGCTGGTCGATCCCGTTGCGGATGATCGAATGGGTCTGGCCGCCGCAGACTTCCATGATCGCCCAGGAGCGGGTCGCGATCCGGCCGATCTCGGCGGCCAGCCGCTTCGCCCGCTCCGCGTCGCGGTATTCCGTGAGATGTTTCATGCCGACGCGCTCCCGGCGGCATCCGCATCCCGCAGGTGCGCCAGTTCCTCGTCCAGCAGGCCGAGTTCCGCGAAGGTCTGCAGCGTGTCGCGGGCCGAGGCCTCGTCGATCCTGCTCAGCGCAAAGCCCACGTGCACGATCGTGTAGTCGCCCACGGCCAGATCGGGGAGATAGGCCAGGCAGACCTCCTTGACGACACCGCCGAAGTTGACGCGGCCCATCCGCACGCCGTCTTCGTCGTGGATCGACTCGACCTGTCCAGGCACGGCGAGGCACATCGCGCTCACTGCTCCCCTTTCCAGATCATCACCCGGTTGTTTCCGGAGTCGGCGACCGCCAACAGATCGCCATGGAGGCAGACGCCGTAGGGCCAGCAGAGCGTGGCCGCGGTCACCGTCTTCCAGTGGTTCTCCCCGCTCGCGGCAAAGTCGGGCTGGCCGATGACGTCGGCAGCGGCGTCGAAACAGGGCTGCCCGATCGGCAGCCGCCAGAACAGGACGCGGTTGTTGGCCGTGTCGGCCACGGCCAGCCGATCGCCCTGGAGCGACATGCCGTAGGGAAACCGCAGCCGCGACGGCCCCTGCGGCACGTGGGGCAGCTCCGACGCCAGCGAGAAGTCCTGCTGGCCGATGACCATGTCGGCGGGTCGATCGGCCACGGGAGCCCCGTGCCACCCGAGCACCCGATGATTCCCGGCATCGGCCACGAAGAGCATGGCGGCGGTGCCCGCGACCGCGTGCGGCCACCGGAACGACGCCGGCCCCACCGGGCCGCCGCGATTCTCGTCGGTGGCCCCCATCCGGGGCTGTCCCAACACGACATCCGCCGGCCGGTCACGATCGGGCAGACCGTCCCAGATGAGCACGCGCCGATTGGCGGTGTCGGTGACGTGCAGACGGCCGCCGATCCACGCGAGCCCATAGGGCCACGCGAGCGTGTCCGCGCGGGCGGCGCCGCCGCGATTCCGCTGCACGTCCACCAGCGACGGCTGGCCGATCGCATAATCGGCAGGGAGATCGCTGCGTGTCGGCACCTCGTTCCAGACCAGAATCCTGTGGTGCCACGCATCGGCCACGAGCAGCTTCGACGGGCCGCCTCCGCCAGCAGGGACCACGATCACGCCCGTGGGCAGGTGGAATCCGTTGGCCGGGCCACGGCCATGCGCAGCCGGACCCTCCGCCAGAAACGACGCCTGGCCGAGCACGACGTCGGCAGGGGCATGATCGACGTCGGGGAATCCCTGCCAGATCAGGATGCGATGATTGCCCGAGTCGCAGACGATCAACCGCTCGCCGTCGATCCAGACGCCGCGCGGAGCATAGAGCTGGCTGGGAGTCGGATGCGCGGGGGGCAGCGCGAGGCCGCCCGGCGAGGCTGCGCCCAACCAACGGATCGGCCGCAGAGCCCCAGCCGCAGGCCTGCACTCCACGGCGGCTCCACCGGCCCCCGACATCGTCGCGGTTGCAATCATGCCGGCCTCACCCAGACCATGCCGTCGTTCACGCGCAGTGGAAACGGCTCCAACTGACACTGTCGCGCCGTCAGGCACTCACCCGTCTCGCTGTCGAATTGAAAACCGTGCCACGGGCAGGTGATCGTGCCCGCATCGCCGTCGCAAATACCGCGTTCCAGCGGCAGCCCGGCATGCCCGCAGGCGTTGCGAAACGCCCGCAGGCCCGCGGGCGAACGGATCACGAGCAGACTCACGTCTCCCGCCTGAAAAGCGACTGGTCGGTCGACGAGCACGTCGTCCGCCCGCGGACCGGCCACCCATCCTTCCGTGACGTGGTCCTCCCGGCCGGCGACCGGCGGATTTTCCCGCAGCTCCGCCGGCATCTGGATCTGCACCACGTCCACTTCGTTCCCCGGTTCGTCCGGCACCACCTCCACCCCGGTGATCTCCGGCACGTGCTCCTTGAGCGACTCCTCCACCGTGCTGCGGAGCGTGACGGCCGACATGGAGCAGCCATGGCAGTTGCCCGACAGCGCCACGAAGGCCCTGCCGTCGCGGACATCCACGAGCGACACGTCGCCGCCGTGCGACTGCATGAACGGCCTCACCATCTCGATCACGCGACCGACCCGCGTGCGGAGATCGGCGCGGACGAGGCCGTGCATGGCGAACAGGGCGTAGACGGCCGGCTCCTCGACCAGTTCGAAGAGCAGCTCCCGGCCCCGCGGATCCTCCTTGAGCCGCCGCACGATCCGCGTGAGACCGGCCCTGTGAAACTCCTCGATGGCCGATCTGACCGCTCTCGCCTGGGCACGGGCCCCGGGCTCGAGCGACTCGATCGCGGCGAGCGCCCGATCGACCTGTTCGGCCAACGGCACGAGGTCTTCTCCGGGGAGGATGGGCGTCGTGCTGGCGGCGGCTGCTTCGCTTGTGCTCATGCTCTTCGATGAAAGGGGCTGCTGGCTTACACGGGCTGGTAACGGGCGTGCTGCTCGAGCGACTCGACGGTCTTCCGCAACAGCGTTTCGCCGAACAGGCTCTTCGCCAGCGCGAGCACGAGCTCCTCGACGGTGCCGGAACCGGCGAGCCGCCTGCGGTGCGATTCGACCGGCCGACGCGGCAGGCTCCGCAGCACGAAGCAGGCGCCGTCGACGCTGTTGAGCAGACAATCCTCGAACAGGGCCTCCACGAATTCGCCGACCCATACGCCTTGCGTATCGCCCCCCAGCCGGGCGAGGGCCGGCTCCGCGCCGCGATGCCGCTCCTCGAGCCGGGCGACGAACCGCTCGGTGGCCGTCTGCAGGAGCATGTCGAACTGCTGTCGCTGGTAAAGGTCCATCGGGCTCCTCGTTGGCGTGTCTGATGCTTGTTGCGACAGTCAGTGGTGGTCTCGGGAATGGACGATCTGTTCGTGGAGCTCAAACGCCGTCGCGGCCTCCTCGAAGCACTCGTGCCAGGAAAACAGACGGGAGGCGACGGCGAGCTTCTCGATCGCCGGCTTGAAGATGCCGAGGTGGGCCAGCGCGTTGGCCTGGTTGAGCAACACCCGCGCGTGGGCGACAGGGTCTCGGGCCTCCGTCCGCACCTGCAGCACCTCCTCGTACGCCTCGACGGCCTGGATCAGGTTTTCCTCGGGGTGCGACGAGGGGAGATACTGCAGCGCGCTGGCGAGGTTCATCCGCACGCTCGACCACCTGTCCGGATCGCGATTCCGGTCATACACCCTGAGCGCCTGGCGAAACGATTGCACCGCGATCCCCGTCCGCAGCGTGTCGCCCGCCTCCCGCGCCGGCATCGACAGGTAGGCCAGCCCCAGATTGTTCTGGATCTGCGCGAACCATTCCGGCTGATCGGCCTCGGTGATGCCGGCATGGAGCGCCCGCTGATAACACCGCACCGCCTCGAGCAGCACCGGGCGGCTGCCGTCCGACCCGACCTGCTGCAGGGCGATCCCGAGCTTCGACCAGAGTTCGGCCAGCAGGAGCGGCAGCCGCGCCTGCTCGGCCAAGCCGATGGCGGCCTCGAGGTGCGTTACGACGGCTGCCGAGTCGTCGTCCGACTCTGCCAGCAGGTCGGCCGTCTGCATCTCCAGCAGCGCGGCGAGCACCGGCGAGGTGGCGGCTGCAGCGGACGCGGCCGCCTGCACCAGGGGGCCCGCCTCCGCGGCCCTGCCCTGCTCGATCCGCGCGGCGGCAGTCGTCACGAGCGCGAGTGCGAGCAACTCGCCATCGAGCGGGCTCTCCTCCGGGAGATCGTCCACCAGTCCGTGCGCGAACGCGGCGAACCGCACCAGGGAGGCCAGCACGGGGTCCCCGCCGGACTCGACCGCAGCGAGGTCCGCGACCGTCGGCTCAAGCACGCACCGGTTGAAGAGGGTGACGGCGTCGTCGCCCACGAGCCGGCCCAGGGCTTCCGCCGTCTGCCCGCGTGCCGCGGCGACGAAAAACAGCCACTCGTCGGGCACTGCGGCAGCAAGGTCGCCGAGCAGGAGCGCGCGTCTGCCCGCCTCCGCCAGCGGCGACTCGGTCGCCGGCAGGATGAGGTGCGACGCCGGAAACGGGAAAAGTCCCACGGGCTGCGGCCGTCCGATCCGAGCCGGATGCAGCAGCCGCAGGTGACCGTCGGCGGTGATCTCCACCTCGCAGCGATCCTGCCCGGTGCCGCCCTCTAACGGGCGGGTCGCCTCGCGGATGGCGTTCATGGCGTCGCCTCCAGCGGCTGGGGGCCGAGCCTCGCCAGCAGCAGATCGGCAACGCGGTCGACCGCCCGATCCACCGCGGGCGACAGCTCTCCGCCGATGTCGAAGCTGCTCCCCTCGATCAAATACGCCGTCACGCTGGCCGGATACTCCGCCTTCAGCAGCCAGCGGGCGAACGCGATCGCGTGGTCCCAGCGGAAGGCATGCAGGTTGATGCCTGCGAGCGGCGGGAGGTGCTCCACCTCTCGGCCCGGCAGCTCGAAGATGGCCCCGGCCTCTCCGCCCGACGAGCAGGCATCGACGAGGATCACCTCGGGAACACCCCGCATCTGGAAGGCCACGTCCATGCCGCCGGTGCCGCCGTCGGCGCACCGTACGCCATCCGGCAGGCCGCGTGCCCAGAGCCGCCGCACGAGCACGGGCCCCGCGGCGTCGTCGCCCCGCAGGATGTTGCCGCAGCCGATGATGAGCGTTCTCGCCTGTCGATCCACTGGCTCACCCCGTTTCGCCGATGCGGAACCGCGACAGCTCTCGGCCCGTCTTGCCGTCGTAGGCATGCACCGTGCAGACGAGGCAGGAGTCGTATGACCGGGCAACGTGCCCCATCTCGACGGGGTCGGTGGGGTCGTGGATCGGCGCACCGATGAATGACTGCTCCATCGGCCCGTGTACCCCCCGGCCATCCCGCGGCCCGATGTTCCAGGCCGTCGGCGTGACGACCTGGTAATTCTCGATCTTTCCGTCCTCGATCACGATCCAGTCGGAAAGCGAGCCGCGGGCGGCCTCGGTCGACCCGAAGCCCTTGCCGGAGGCGTGTTCGACGGGCTTCGTGTAGAAGTCGTCGTGGAGCTGCAGATCGCCGAGCCACCCCGTCACGAGCTTGGAATACTTGCAGGCCTCGTGCATGCGGGCCATCACGCGCACCAGCACGCTCGGGCCCGCCTTGCTCACGGCGTCGAGAAAGAGCGGATCGTAGTCCTGATGCACCGCGGCGCCCGGGCGGCCGGCGTTCACCTGCCGGGCCAGCGGCCCGGCCTCGAGCGGCATCGCCCCCTTGCCCGGCACCTCGTACCGCGGGCTCTTCGCCCAGCTGTATTTGCCCTGCTTGTGGCCCTCGGCCGGGTCGATCGGATCGGTCCGCCCCTCCCACGGATGGAGATAGGTATCGCCGGAGTAAAAGCTGTGGGCCGTGCTCTCGCGGACACGGAGATGGTCGAAGTCGTGAAATTCGAGGCCGTCGTAGATGCCCGCCCGGTTGATGAGGGCCGCATTCCGTCCGTCGATCGTCGGCCGCTCGTAGAGCTCCGGCTGGAAGTAGGTGCCGGTCGCGATGAACTTCCCGCCGCCGAAGCCGAAGCGGTCGAGGCCGATGGCCTTCGCGAATCGCAGGAAGAGGCCGCAGTCGGAATGGTGCTGCTCCTCGTTCTCGTCGGCCCAGGCCCAGACGTCGTCCCAGGTCCTGTTCTCAAGCCAGCGGTCGATGGAGCAGCCGAGCCACTCCTTCTCCAGCCACTCCCGCCTCCACACGTCGAGGATCGCGGTCGCCCGCGTGACGTCGGAGAGACTGGGAGCGCACATCACGCCGCCAGGGATCATGAAGCTCGAGTGCGGCCACTGGCCGCCGAAAATCGCGTAGACCTCCACCGGCTTGCCGGAGAGCGTGACCCCCTTTTCGTAGCCGGTGCCGACGAAGGGCGAGAACCGCTTCACGCACTCGTCATACTCCTTGGTCCGGGAGTAGTTCTTGTTCGTGAGGTCAATCGCAAACAGCGCGTAGAACCACCGTGGGATCGACTGCAGCGTCTCGCAGGCCTGCGCGATGTTGCGGACGAGCGTGGCGTTGGGCGGCACGTGTGTCCGCCAGGCCGTGTCGAGGGCGTAGCAGGCCTTGTACAGATGGCTGCCGCCGCAGATGCCGCAGATCCGCGGCGTGACGATCAGCCCCGCCTGCGGGTCCTTCCCCTTGAGGATGATCTCGAAGCCCCGAAACATGCTCGCCTCCGCCCAGGCGTCGGTCACCACGCGGTCGGTGATCTCGACGTGCAGGTCGAGGTCGCCCTCGACCCGCCCGAGCGGGCTGATCCGCATCTTCGTCGGCTGGGCTGCAACGGTGGCCATGGTGCTCCTCTTCTGCTGGTGATGCCTGCGCGCTGTGCGGCGACATGCCCGGGGCTCTTCACACGACGAACATGTCTTCCTTCGACCACTGCGGCGCCGCGAGCCTGGCGGCCACGGCGTGCGCCATGTAGGTGAGCTGCCCGGTGCCGGCCTGATGGTCCTTCGGGATCACGCCGGCGATCTTCTGAGTCTTGAAGACGGTGCCCGGCATGAGGTCGTAGAACGGGAACTCGGGTTCGGTGCAGCCCGTGCATGGCATCCCCGCGCGGGTCTTGGAGGACTGCCGGTTCCAGAGGATGCGGTTGCACGACGAATGGGTCATCGGGCCGCGGCAGCCGAACTCGTAGAAGAGGCAGCCGGTCCGCGTGCCCTGCCCGAACTCATGCGTGTGCTGCTTGTATTCGTAGAACTGCACCCGCGTGCAGCCGGTCTGCGTGAACGTCTTGAAGAACGTCTCCGGCCGTTGCAGGTCGTCGAGCGCGATATCCTCCGCGCGACCGCTGGCGATGGCCACGAGGATCTGCGTCACCCAGTCGGGGTGGGCCGGACACCCGGGAATGTTGACCACCGGCAGCCCCCACTTCGACCTGAAGTGCGGGCCGAGGTAGCCGCCCCGGCTCTTCTTCAGATACTGCAGGCCGATGCTGTCGGAGGGATTCGGCGAGGTGGCGGGAATCCCGCCCCAGCAGGCACAGTCGCCCAGTGCCACCACGGCGTTGGCGACGCCGGCGAGTTCCGCCACCCAGTCCTTCATCGGGCGGTCGGCGAACATGTTGAAGCGGCCGGTGCCGTGCGGCGCCCGGATCACCGTCCCCTCGAAGACGAAGATGTCGAGAGGCCGCCGCCCGGCGACGATGTCGCCCAGCATCGCCTTGACCTGATCGCCCAGTTCCATGCCGAGCGAGGGATGCCAGAGCACGTCGATGCCGAAATCGGTGACGAGGTCGCAGGCGCTCGGCTCCTCGGCATTGAGGAACGACATCGTGTTGCCGCTGCATGCTCCGCCCTGAAGCCAGAGAAGCGTTGCCATGATCGATTCCTCCCTTGTGCCGTCCGGGAATGCCGGCAGCCGATGGTCGCGAGCGGCTCTGCTCAGAGACCGAATTTCACGAGGACACCGCAGGCGAGCATCGCCAGACCGGCCACGGCCTGGTCGAACCGTCCGATCAACAGTCCGGGAACCAACGAGGTTCCATACCGCATCAGCATCACGCTCACGGTCATGGTCGCCACCGTCGCGCATGCGAAGGCGGTCACGACGGCGGCCACCGCCACGGGACCACTGCGGGACGCCGGCACCATGAGCAGTGGCACGAGCGGTTCGCTGGGGCCGAAGATGAAAATGAGAAACAGCATCCAGGGCGTCCACGAGCCGACGGTCGGTCCATGGTCATGGCCGCCGGGGTCGTGCCCGCCGGCGATCGCGTGCACGTGCGGAAAGGGCCCGTGAGAATGGCCGGTGAAGCGGCCTCGGGACCGTCCGGCCGCATGAGCGTCGGCCGCCCGGATGACACCCCATGCGAAATAGGCCATTCCCAGGCCGATCAGCATGGAGGAGGCGATGTCGCCGCGCAGGGCCTCGAGCGCCTCGCCCCCCAGCACCATGCTCCCGACCGTCAGGCCCACGATGCCGAGCACGGCCGACCCCGCCACGTGGCCCAGACCACACGCCGCCGTCACCCAGAAGGTCTTGGCCGCCGACCAGCCTCCGGCCCGCGCCATCGCGACGAAGGGGATGGAGTGGTCAGGGCCGGCCGCCGTATGGACGACACCGACGCAGACGGCAGTCAGGCAGAGCGCGACGAACTCGGAGGTCATGAAACCCTCTCCCAGTCGCGCCCATGCAACGTATCGCACTCTACGTCGCGTGCCTCCGCTTTTCAAACGGGGCCGGGCGTAGAATGCGGCGGCCGGAGACGACGGCCAAGCCTCGCCCCCGGGAGATGCCACCGTGCATGAACTTTCGATCGCAGCCAGCATCGTGGAGGCCGCGAGCGACCACCTGCGACAGTTGGGCGGCGGCCGCATCCGGAGCGTGCACCTGCGGATCGGGGCCTTGTCCTGCGTGCACGAAGACGCCCTTCGGTATGGCTTCGCTCTGGTCCGGGAGGGCACGCCGCTGGCGGCGGCCACGCTGGCGATCACGGCGGTGCCGGTGCGGATCTGGTGCCCCGGCTGCCGGATGGAAAGCGAGTTGCCCGGCATCCAACGGTTTGCCTGCCCGGCATGTGGACACTTGAGCGGCGACGTCCGGGCCGGGCGTGAACTCGACATCGACTCGCTGGTGATCGAGAGGGAAGACACCGCCGAGCCCGTGGCTGCCGGGGAGATCGACGCATGACGACACGCACGGGGACAGGGCCGCGAGTGCTCGAGGTCCGCACAAAAATCCTCAAGAGAAACGACGAACTGGCCCGGGAGATGCGGCGCGAGTTCGAGGCGATCGGCCTGCTCGTGGTGAACATGGTGTCGAGCCCCGGCACCGGCAAGACGGCGTTTCTGCAGGAGACGCTCACCCAGCTCGTCGCCCGCGGGATTCCGGCGGCGGCGGTCGTGGGCGACCTCGAGACCGACAACGACGCCCGCCGGCTCGCCATGAGCGGGGCGCCTGTCCGCCAGATCATGACGCACGGCATGTGCCATCTCGAGGCCGACATGGTGCGTGGGCACCTGGCAGGCTGGAACCTCTCCGCCCTCCAGTACCTGTTCATCGAGAACGTGGGCAACCTCGTCTGCCCGACGAGTTGGGACCTCGGGGAATCGGTGCGGCTGGCGCTGTTGTCGGTGACCGAGGGGGAGGACAAGCCGCTCAAATACCCCGGTCTCTTCAACACGGCCGACCTGGCGGCGATCACGAAGATCGACCTTGCCGAAGCCTGCGATTTCGACCGTGCGGCGGCCCACGCCAACATCGCCGCCGTCCGGCCCGGCATGCGAATCATCGAAACCTCGGCGAAGACGGCTGCCGGCATCGACGAGTGGCTCGACTACCTCGCCGCGCGAAGGAGCGAACTGGAACGCCCCGGCGACGAATCAGACACGCGAACAACGACGCGTTGAGCGTTGGTTTCGAAGGCAGCGTCGCCGCGACACTTGCGTTGCCGGCAGCAGCGGCGCAGGCCTCGATCGAGACCGTCCCCGTGCGCAGCACGCGTTTCATGCCCGCCAGCCGCGCTTTCCCGCGGCCAACGCTTCTCGTGACACTGCGGAATCCCCTATGCTCGGCCGGAGGCTCCGCTGCACGCGCTCGGGCCGACGAGGAAACCAGCCGATGTCGCATTCCCGTTCCCGAGACCTGGCCGTCGCCGCCACGCTGACGGCGTGCTGGCTGGTGGCCGCCTCCTACCCGGTCGTGTCGCAGGCCGCGACGCCCTGGCCCGAGTTTCGCGGCCCCACCGGTGATGGCGTGTCGCAGGAGCAGAACCTGCCGCTCGAGTGGAGCGAGTCGCAGGGCATCACCTGGAAGACGCCGCTGGCCGGCAAGGCATGGTCGTCGCCCGTCATCTGGGACGACCTCGTCTGGCTCACGAACGCCACCGAGGACGGCACACGCCTCTCCGCCGTCGCGGTCGCCGTCGACAGCGGGCGGGTGGTCCACGACATCGCGGTATTCGAGATCGCCACCCCGCAGTTCTGCCATCCTTTCAACAGCTACGCGTCGCCGACGCCGGTCATCGAAGGGGACCGCCTCTACGTCCATTACGGCAGCGCCGGCACCGCCTGCCTCGACACCACGTCGGGGCGCATCCTCTGGACCCGGCAGGATCTGCCCTGCGACCACTTCCGTGGCCCGGGATCGTCGCCGATCCTGCACGCTGACCTGCTCATCGTCGCCTTCGACGGCTTTGACCTGCAGTATGTCGTCGCGCTCGACAAGCGCACCGGCAGGACGGTGTGGCGCACCGATCGCGACATCGACTACGGCACCGACGACGGCGACGCCAAGAAGGCCTATCCCACGGCGCGGGTGATCACGAGCGGCGGCCGCGAGCAGGCGGTGCTGCCGAGCGCCGGCGCGACGATCGCCTACGACCCGAACACGGGCACCGAACTCTGGCGGGTGAATCACGGCGGCATGAACGCCTCGGCGCGTCCGCTGTTCGCCCATGGCTTGGTCTACATCAACACCGCCGCGGGCGGCATGCGGTTCCTGGCCGTCCGACCAGACGGCAGCGGCGACGTGACCGGCTCGCACGTCGCCTGGAAATCGGCGCAGGGCGGAGGCTCGCGTTCGTCGCAGCTCGTGCTCGGCGACCGGCTGTTTCTCGTGGGCGATGCGGGCACGGCCACGGTGCTCGATGCCCTCACCGGCAAGGCCGTCTGGCAGAAACGCCTGGGTGGGGAATTCTCGGCGTCGCCCATCCTCGCCGGCGACCGCATCTACGCGAGCAACCAGAACGGCGACACCTTCGTGCTGTCGGCTCGTGATCCGCATGCCGTGCTCGCGACCAACACGCTCGATACCGGCTGCATGGCCTCGCCCGCGGTCTTTGCCGGGGCGATCTACCTGCGGACGAAGACCCATCTCTACAAGATCGGGCCGCGTTGACACCGCCCCCCATTCACCAGGAATTTGTGCATGAAACCCCACGGGATCTCGATGCTCGGCACCGGCCTGATCGCCGACTTCTACACGATGACGCTCCACGGCCAACGTGGCGTCGACCGTGTCGCCGTCTGCTCCTCGCGGAGCGAGGAGCGTAGCCGGGCGTTCGCGGCCCGCTGGGGCATTCCGCACCACACCACCTCGATGCAGGCCGCAATCGAGCACCCCTCGACCGACGTGGTCGTGGTGGCGCTGCCGAACCATCTCCACGAAGAGTCGGTGGCCGCCGTGGCGAAGGCCGGCAAGGCGGTGCTGTGCACCAAGCCGCTCGGCCGCACCGCGGCGGAGGCAAAGCGGATGCTCGACGCGGTGGAACGCGCGGGCGTCTTCGCCGGCTACCTCGAGGACCTCTGCTACACGCCCAAGACGCTCAAGGCGACCCGCTCCGTCGCTGACGGAGCGATCGGCGAGGTGACCTGGGTGCGTTCCCGGGAGGCCCATCCCGGCCCGCACTCCGCATGGTTCTGGGACGGCCGCCTGACGGGCGGTGGCGCGATCATCGATCTGGGCTGCCACTGCATCGAGATCATCCGCAGCTTCGCGGGCAAGGGCAACCGGCCGGTCGAGGTGCTCTGCACCGCCGACACGCTCGTTCATCCCATCGACGACGAGGACAACGCCATCGGTCTGATCCGCTTCGAGTCGGGCACGATCGGGCAGTTCGAGGTGTCGTGGACCTTTCGGGGCGGCATGGATCTGCGGGACGAGGTCGCCGGCACCCGCGGCACGATCTGGCTCAATCATTTCCTGCGAACGGGCTTCGAGATGTTCACGGCGGGTGACACGCGGGGCTACGTCGCGGAGAAAGCGGAGTCGGCCGCCGGCTGGCTCTTTCCCGTTGGCGACGAGGTCGCCGAACTCGGCTACGTCGACATGTTCAGCGACATGTTTCGCAGTCTCGACGACGGGGCCGCCCCCCGCGAGACGTTCTACGACGGCTACGTCGTGAATGCCGTGATGGATGCCTGCTATCGATCCACGCGCGAGAAGGCGTGGGTGCCCGTGGAACTGGAGTGGCGTGGAGGGTCGACCCCGAGGATCGCCGGGCAGCCGGAGTCGCACGATGGCCAGGTCGTCATCAAACGCGAACTCCTGCCCGATGGCCGTCAGAAGTTGATCCTCAAGGATCCGCGCACGGGCGACTTCAGCGACCGCGTGATCCCCATCCCGGGGTAGTGCACTGCAGTGCCGACGGCAGAGGCTGCCCGATCACGCTGCATCCGACCTGGACGAAATGGGGCGTGCATGGAAACCCGAGGTCCATGCACGCCCGCAGCGTCACACCAGGAACATGCTGGCTGTGGCGGACGCCGTACCGAACGCTACTGGGATTGCAGCCGCTGTCGCCCGCCGCAACGCCCGAGCACGGCCTGGCCGAGGGCGAGGCCGCCGTCGTTGGCAGGCACCCGCTCGTGCACGAGCACCTCGAATCCCTCGCTTACGAGTGCGTCGCAGGCGAGCGTGAGGAGCACGGCGTTCTGAAAGACACCGCCCGTGAGCCCCACCACGTTGCCCGCTTCCCCGGCCCGCAACCGTCGGCACACGTCCGCGATCATCCGCGCCACAGCATGATGGAACCCCGTCGCGATCCGTTGCGGCGGCCGGCGATCGCGGGAGTCCCGTGCGACCGCCCGCACGACGTCCCGCCACTCTACCCCCAGCAGCTCGCTCTCGCGGATCGCGAACGCATACTCGCAGCCGTCCGGCCCCGTATCGGTCGCCAATGCCTCGAGCCCCAGGGCCGCCTCCGCCTCATAGGTCACCGACTGCCGCACGCCGGCCAGCGCCGCGACGGCATCGAAGAGCCGCCCCATGCTGGTCGTCGCGGTGCAGTTGACCGCCGCGGCGATCTGCCGGGCGAGCAGGCGGCGTTCCACCAGAGTGGACGCGGCCACCGGCGGCAGGCGCTCATCCCACGCGCAGCCGGCAGCCTGCAGGAGCGACAGGGCCGTCCGCCACGGATGACGGATGCATGCGTCGCCCCCAGGCAGCGGAAACGGCTCCAGATGCGCGGCCCGCTGCAGCACATCGCCCCGCACGGTGAAAAACTCGCCGCCCCAGATCGTGCCATCGCGGCCGAAGCCGGTGCCGTCGAAGCAGACGCCGATGGCGCGGTCGCGGCCGCCGTGCTCCGCCAGGAGCGCCGCCACGTGCGCCTCATGGTGCTGCACCTGCACGAACGGGATGCCGCGTTCGGCAGCCCGCTTCCGGGCCCATGCCGTGGAGAGATAGCCTGGGTGGAGATCGGCCACGATCGCCTCGGGCTCGACGCGGAAAAGCCGCAGCAAGTGATCGGCCGTATCGGCGAGCGCATGCAGCGTTTCCAGGTTGCCCATGTCGCCGATGTGCTGGCTCATCCAGGCCCGTTCGTCGCGAGCCACGCAGATCGCCGCCTTCAGTTCCCCCCCCACCGCGAGCACCCCCGGGCCGTCGCGACCCAGGGGGATCGGCAGCGGTGCATGGCCGCGTGACCGCCGGATGGGCATCACCTTGCCCGCAGCAGAGCGGACGACGGAGTCGTCGCAGGCCGAGCGGATCTCACGATCGTGCATGAGAAATCCGTCGACGAGCGGCGCCAGTCGCCGTGCGGCCTGGGTGTTGTCGCAGACGATCGGCTCGTCGGACAGATTGCCCGATGTCATCACCAGCGGCGGCAACTCCGCGCAGAGCAGGTGGTGCAGCGGCGTGTAGGGTAGCATCACGCCGAGCAAGTCGTTGCCGGGCGAGACCGCCTGGGCGACCCCTGCCGCCCGCTTCCGCAGCAGGACGACTGGCCGCTCGCTGCCAGTGAGCAGTCGACGCTCATCGGCATCGATCGCCGCGAGATCGGATGCAGTCTCGATGTCTCGCACCATGATGGCCAATGGTTTGCCGCCCCGTCGCTTCCGCTCCCGCAATCGCCGCACGGCTGCCTCGTTCGTCGCATCACAGACGAGATGAAATCCCCCCAGCCCCTTGAGCCCGACGACGCGTCCCGATCGCAGGGCCGCCACCGTGGCGGCGACCGCCGACTCGCCGCACACCTCCGCGCTCTCCCGCTCGGTCACGATGCCGTGGCGATCGGCGGCGGTGGTGAACCACACCATCGGGCCGCACGTCGGACAGGCGTTGGGCTGCGCATGAAACCGGCGATCGTCCGGATCGGCATATTCGGCGGCGCAGTGCCGGCACATCGTGAAGCCATGCATCGTGGTGGCCGCGCGGTCGTAGGGCGAGGCAGCGATGATCGTGAACCGCGGGCCGCAGTCGGTGCAGTTGATGAACGGATAGCGTTCCCGACGGTCGCCCGGCGTGAACATCTCCGCGAGGCATGCCGCGCAGGTGGCGACGTCGGCCGGCAGCGAGGTCGTGCTCCCCGCCTGCCCGACACTGTCGCGGATCGTGAACGACCGCGGCCCGGCCTCGACGGGCACGCGGTCGACGGCGACTCGATCGACGACCGCCAGGGGCGGCGCGGCAGCGGAAAATCCCTCCAAAAACTGCCGCACGGACGCGGCCGGTCCCTGTACCTCGACCGTTACCCCCTCGGAACGGTTCTCAACCCAGCCGGCCAGGCCCAGCTGGCTCGCCCTGCGCCAGACGAACGGCCGGAACCCCACCCCCTGCACCACGCCGGTGATCGTAAGCCTGCTCCGGACTGCCACGGCCGCCTCGCTGGTCATTGAGCCAGTGCCTTGGCGTCGTCTTCCCGTGTCAGTCAGTGTAGGCAGCCGGTCAACGCCACGGCGGGAACGGCAGGTTTTCCCCCGTGACCCGCCGCAGCCACACGGGTACATTCAAGGCTCCCGGGCGAGCACCCCTTCGCCAGCCCTTCGGCGGAACCATTCCATGATCGGCCTTCAGTCCGGCGTTCGCGTCGTTCGCCACCCGCCCTTGGGTGTCGGCCTCCTCGTCACGGCGGCCCTGCTGGTAGCCGGGCCAGACCTGCGGGCCGACGACGCTGGCGGGTCGAGTGACGCCGCCCGCGCGGCCTATGCGGCGGCGGCGGCGTTGCAAAACCGCGAGGCCTGGGATCTCGCCGCCGAGGAGTGGCAGGCACTCCTCAAGAACCACCCCGATGACCCGCTGGCCGCCAAGAGCCGCTATTATCTGGGCATCTGCCTGCTCAAGAGCGACCAGCCGGAGAAGGCGGCCGCGGCGTTTCGCCAGGTGGTCGATGGCAAGGCCGATGCTGCCACGGCGTCGCTGGCCCGTTGGGAACTGGCCCGTGGCGCCTTTCAGGCCGCCCAGGCCAAACCGTCCCCGGAGGCCTTTGCCGCGGCGGCTCGCACCCTCTCCGACTTCCTCGACAAGAGTCCGCAGCAGCCGCAGACGCCCGACGCGCTCTTCTATCTCGGCGAGTCGCTCTGGCAGAGCGGCAAACGCACCGAGGCACTCGCCGTCTGGCAACGGTTCGTCCGGGAGCACGACAAGTCGGCACGGCTGCCGGAAGTGCTCTATGCCCTCGGCGTGGGGCAGGCCGAAGCCGGAGCACGCGACGAGGCCGCCGCCACACTCAAGCGGTTCGCCGACGCTTTTCCCACCCATGCCCTCGCCGCCGATGTCGCGCTCTGGCGGGCCGATCTGGCCGCCGCCGGCACCAATCCCGCCGACATGGAGAAAATCCTCGCCGCCGTGATCGACGGCCAGGGCACCCGGGCCGCCGATGCACTCGAACGGCTGGCGACGGCACGGTGGAACAGGAAGGACTGGCCGGGAGCAGCCCAGGCTTTCAGCCGGTTTGCCGAACGGTTTCCAGATTCTCCGCGGTCAACACAAGCCGGCCTCTCGGCCGGCATCGCGTTTGCGGAGGCGAAGAATCAGGAGCAGGCCCGCACCTGGCTCGGCAAGGTGGCCGAGAAGGACGGCCTGGACGCGGCCGAGGCTGCCCATCGGCTTGCGCTGCTCGAGATCGACGCCAAGCAACCCGCCCGCGCCGCACAGGTCGCCCAGGAGGCGCTCGCGAAGCTCGCGGCGGCGGGAGCACAACCCGGCGGGGATGTCCGGCGGATGATGGCGAAACTCGCACTCGATCGGGCCGATGCACTCTGGGAGATTCCCGATGGCAAGGGGAAGGCGGACGCGGCGACCACCTACGCCGGGATCGTGAAGGACTTTCCCGACGAGCCGGCGGCAAAGACCGCCGGCTCGATGGCGGCGCTCGCGCTGCTCGAGGTAGGGAAGCCGGAGGAGGCGCTGGCCGCCGCGGAACGGTTCCTGACGGCATACGCCGCGCAGGCGAAAACCGAGGCCACCGTCACCGACGTCAAGGCGATCCGCGCCGAGGCGCTGCTCGCGAAGGGGAACGCCGCCGATGCCGCGGCGGCCTACCAGGACCTGATCGCGGCGGCTCCGTCGACCGCCGACCCGGCACGTCTGGCTCGCTGGCGTCTGCGGCAGGGCGGGGCGCTCGTCATCGCCAAACAGTGGCAAGCCGCACACGACGCGCTCGCGGCCGCCGCCGGCCTGCTCGCCGGCGAGCAGGCCGCCGAGGCGTCCCTGCTCGACGCCACGGCACTGGTCGAACTGAAGAAACCGGCCGAGGCGGCGACCGTGCTGCAGGCGATCGACCGCGGCCAGCCCCGCTGGCCGCGCCGCGAAGAGGCGTTGCTGCTCCTGGTGCGGGCGCAGCGGGAGGCGGGAGACAAGGCGGGAGCGCTCGCGTCAGCCGAACGGCTCGTGGCCGATTTTCCCTCCGGAAGAAACGCCGATGTCTCGTGGTATCGCCTCGGCCAGGGGCTGCAGGATGCGGGCCGGCACGACGAGGCGATCAAGGCGTTCGGCAGATCGCGCGAACTCAAGCCCAAGGGCCCCCGCGCGGCCTGGTGCCTGCTCACCAGCGGCTGGTGCCATGAGGCCAAGGGACGGCTCGACGCGGCCATTCAGACCTGGACGGAATTGCTCGACGCCTATCCAGACTCCACCGCCGCCGTGCCCGCCCTGCTCGCGCGAGCCGACGTCCGCCAGCGAACGTCCGACTTTCAGGGAGGCTTGGCCGACGCCCGGGCCGTGCTCGGCCGCAAGGCGGCCGGCAAACCGGTCGATGCCGACGCCGTGCCCGAAGCGATGCTGCTGGAGGGGCTCTGCCTGTCGGGATTGAAACAGCATGCCGAGGCCGCGGCCGCCTTCCAGAAACTCCTCGATCTCCAGCCCACCGGCCCCGCGGCCGACCGCGCGATGTTCGAGATGGGAGCGGCCCAGTCGCTCGCCGGCCGACGCGACGACGCGGCGAAAACGTTCACCGCATTCGTGAAACGGTTTCCGCAGTCGGCCTATGCCGCCGACGCTTGGTTCGAACTGGGCGAACAGGAGTGGAACGCGGGCCGTGCTGGCGAGGCCGCCGCGGCCTATCGCGCGGCGATCGATCGCAGCAGCGCGGCGCAGGGGGCGGGCAAGCCCAATGCCACCCTGCTGGAACAGGCCCGTCACAAGCTGGCATGGACGTTCGTCTCGCGTGGGGACCACGCGGCGGCGGCCCAGGCCTTCGCGGAGCAACTGAAGGAGCATCCCCACGGTCCACTCGCCGCCGACGCGCAGGCGATGCGCGGTGAATCGCTCTTCCGGACGGGCAATCTCGCCGAGGCAGCGACGGCCTTTCGAGCGGCGCTGGCCGATCCCAAGCGGCTGCCGTCGGCCGATCTCCGCGGCCTGGCTTGCGTGCGGGGGGCGGAGGCCTTGGCAGCCCAGGAGCAGTGGGACGAGAGCCTGGCGATCGCCGAACGGCTCATCGCCGCGGAGCCGGATTCGCCGCAGGCGGCGCAGGCCCGCTATGCGGCCGCGTGGGCGAGGCAGAACCTGGGCCGGCTCGACGAGGCGCTCGCCGGCTACCGCGGCCTGGCCGACGCCGGCCGAACGGAGATCGCAGCGCGGGCCCGGCTGATGGAGGGGGAGGTGCTCTTCGAGCAGGAACAGCACAAGGAAGCGATCAAGGCCTTTTTCAAGGTAGCCTACGGTTTCGGTGAGAAACAGGCGCCGGCGTCGTTCCACCCGTGGCAGGCACAGGCCACCTTCGAAGCCGCCCGGTGCTTCGAGGTTCTCGAGCAGCCCGACAAGGCGCGGGGACTCTACGCGGAACTCGTCGACCGCTATCCCGATTCACCGCAGACGCCGGCCGCCAGAAAACGTCTCGAGTCGCTCGGCGGTTCCGGGAAATGAACGCGGGCCGTCGCAGCCGTTGACCAACCGTCCATCGAACCCGTCAGGACATCCAGCATGAAAGACCTTGCCAGCGTGCAGACGCTCTGGGAACTGTTTCTCGCCGGCGGCTTCCTCATGTGGCCGATCGTGGCCATGTCGCTGGTGGTGCTGACATTCGGCATCGAGCGGCTCATCGCCCTGCGGCGGGGCCGGTTCGTACCGCGCCGCTTCGCCGCCGGACTCCTGCAACTGGCCACCGCGGGGCCGTTCGATCCCCGCAAGGTCTACCGGCTCTGCCAGGAGTATCCTTCGGTCGCCGCCACCGTGGTCCGCGCGATGCTCGAGCGACTCGGCCGACCGCTGCCCGAGATCGAGCATGTGGTCGATGTCACGAAGGAACGCGAGGCTTCGTCTCTGTATGCAAACATCCGGCCGATCAGCCTCGCGGTGACCGTCACGCCGCTGTTGGGGCTGCTCGGCACCGTGCAGGGAATGATCCTCGCCTTTTACACCACGGCGAATCTGGAGGCGGGAGCCAACCGGGCGGCGGAACTCGCGCAGGGGATCTATGTCGCGCTCATCACGACCTTCGCCGGCCTCTGCGTGGCAATCCCGGCGGCCATCATCGCGCATTTCCTCGAGGGGCGGATCCTGGCGGGCTTCCGCCGCGTCGACAACGTGGTGGGGGGCATGCTGCCGCAGATGGAACGGTATGAGAACAAAGGACGCGTGACGCCGGCGCAGCTGGCAGCCGACACCCCGCCGGTGAGGAAACCATGAGCGTGCGGATCGACAAGGGGCGACTCGGCGGCGGGCTGGAACTGACGCCCATGATCGACGTCGTCTTTCTGCTGATGATCTTCTTCCTCGTCGCGAGCAAGCTCGACGAGGCGGATCGGTTCATCGACGTCGTGCTCCCCAAGGCGAGCGCCGCCAAGCCACTGACGAGCCGGCCCCGTGAATTCCTCGTGAATATCGACCGCGATGGAAAGTACTTCGTGGGGGCACGCCCGGTGTCGCTCGCCGACCTGCAGGGCCAGCTCAAGCAGGCCGCCGCCGACAATCCGAAGCGGCAGACGGTGATCGTGCGAGCCGACGAGAACGTAGCGCACAAGTTCGTGGTGGCCGCGATGAACGCGTGCGTCGAGGCGGGTATCGAGGACTACCAGGTGCAATCGGCGGAGGAGCCGCAACAGTAGCGGCTCGCATCACCATGGCAGCCACTCCCCGCCAGCAGTCCGGTTCGATGGAACGGGGCGTGTATGCCCGGCGACTGGCGTTGGCGGCGACGCTCAGCTTGTGTGTTCATCTGCTGCTCTGGAATGGCCTGACCACCACACGGTTGAGCCTGCTCGGCAGCAAGCCGCAGGATGCGACCGCCCAGAAGCCGGCCCTGAAGCCGAAGCTGGCAGCGGATTTTCCGCTCCAAGTGCCGAAGTCTCCCGTTTCCGCAAAGGCCACGGCGGCGCACGAACGGCCGCTCGCCATGCTGGTGGCCCCTCGGGAGCCGCAGGAAGCGGCGCGGATCATGCCCACGCGCGACGAGCCCCCGAAGCCCGAACCGGAGCCGCCGCTGCCGGTCGCCGTCACGCCGCCCGCGCTCGAGCGGTCGGCCTCACCACGCGACACCCCGGCCAAGGCCCTGTCTGCCGACAAGGCCGCGGCCCTCGGGCGGCAACGACTCGCTGCGGCTTCCACCCCGGCCGTCGCCACCGCGGAACAGGTCGCAGCAGCGCCGGCCCCCGACGCGCCGACCGCCATCCCGCAGCCGAAGACACTTCCGCCGCGCACTTCCGGGCAGGACTCCGCGAGCGTGGCCCGCCGCCGGCCCCGCGAGGTCGCCATCGCGCCGTCGCTGCCAGAACCGCCGCCATCGCCGCCCCGACTGACCGCTGCGGCCCGCGAGGCATCGGCGGCACCGCAGCCGCAGGCCGTCGCTCCCTCGTCGCGCCGCCCGTTGGCGGCCGACGCAGCGACCGCCGATGCCCCTGCTCAGGCGGTCGCGCCGATCGCTGCGCCTGCGGCCACCGCCGACACTGGGGCGGCGGCCGCTGCCTCGCCCCGGCCGCAGGCTTCGACCACGGCGCTCACCGATGTGCGCACGCGTGCCGACCGAGGCAACTGGGCGCCGCTCCGCACAGCGGCCGCGGCCGATGCCGCCAACTCCCCAGCTGCCGATCAGGCCGGCGCCGCAGCCACGGGCACGGGACCGTCCCTGGCGGGCCTGGCGTTCGCGCGGCCGGGTACGGTGGGGGCCGCGGCCGGCGGCGCTGCCGCCGGTGCGGCCTCCGATACTGCCGTCCCGTTCGCTCGCACCGCCGCCGGCAATCCTGGGTCGCCCGCACCGCTCGTGCGTTCATCTCCTGCCGGAGCCGCCGGCTCGGCTGCGTTGACTGCCACCGACGCCACGGCTGCCGCCATCCCCCTCCCCGCAGTGAGCGCGGGGGGCGAAGGAACGGCCTCCGCCAGCGCGGGTACGGGCGGACCGATGCCCGCGGCGCTGCCGCGGCTGGGAGACCGTCCCGCGGTCGCCGCGATCCGGGGCCGAAACACTCCGGCGCTGACAGGCGGGGCCGACGACGAGACCGATGGCGAGGAACTGTCGAGTGAGGCCGAAGCCGGAAGTGCGTCTGCGATCGGTGGGGCCCTCGTCGCCGGAGCACTGGTAGGCAGAGACCGGGGCGACGGACCTGCGGTCGCGCTTGCGCCGCAGCCGCTGGAACGCGTGGCGGCCGTGACGCTTCCGGTCGAAGGCCGCGTTCGCGAGATCGCGATCCCCTTCGCCCGGCGGTCGCGTGTCAACCGTGACGCCCGCAGCCGGGAACAGCCGGAGGGCGAACTTGTGATCCGCGAGAAGACCCGCGTGGCGGCCGACGCGATGGTGGACCGCGGACTCGACTTCCTCGCCCGGGCGCAGCAGCCCGACGGACGGTGGCGGCTGGGAGTCTTCCCCGGAAGCACCGCCGCCGACACCCCCAAGCTCTCCTGCGACACCGCCGCCACCGGCCTGGCGATCCTGAGTTTCCTGGGCGCCGGCCACGACCATTTCGGGGGCAGGCATCGCGACACCGTGCGCCGTGGCTTGGAGTTCCTGTTGTCGGTGCAGAAGCCCGACGGCGACCTCTACCTGCCGGCCGACAAGCTCTCCGACAGCTGCGCGTGGCTCTACAGCCATGGCATCGCCAGCATGGCGCTCTGCGAGGCGGTGGGCATGACGGGCGATCCGCTCATCAAGCCGGCGGCGGCCCGCGCCTGCGACTTCATCGCCACGAGCCAGCATCCCACCCGCGGCGGCTGGCGGTACACGCCCCGCTCGGACACCGATCTCTCCGTGAGCGGCTGGATGCTCGTAGCGCTCCGCTCGGGCCGGCTGGCGGGCGTCGAGGTCGAGCCGCTCGCATTCGACGGGGTAAAGACGCTGCTCGAAGCCTCCGCGATCACGGGGGATCCGGCGAAGTATCACTACAACCCCCGCAACCCGCAGCAGCGGCCCTCACAGCTGTCGGCGGGCTGCATGACGGCCGTCGGCACGCTGATGCGGCTGCACACCGGCTGGACCGCATCCGATCCCCGCGTGCGGCAGTCGGCCCGCGCTCTGGCGTCGCTGCAGCCGACCTACGGGACGGCGCAGGCCAAGACCCGCGACTGCTATCTGTGGTACTACGCATCACAGGTGCTCGTGCACACGGGCGGCGACGAGTGGACCGACTGGTACGACCAACTGGCTGCTTCGCTCGAGCAGACCCAGGAACGACACGGCCCGCGTGCGGGCAGCTGGGACCCGCTCGGTGCGGTCCCTGACCGCTGGGGGCAGTACGGCGGCCGGATCTACGTCACCGCGCTGCACCTGCTCGCCCTCGAGGTGCCCGACCGGCGGCTCCCGACCTACGGCAGCCCCGACGACGCCCCGGCGCGTTGAGCGGACACAACGCCCCGGGCGGAAGCCCGGGGACACCGGAGCCGTGGGGCGAAACCGTTCAGCATCACAGCCCGGCGGCGCCGGTCGTCTCCCGCTGCCGCTGCTCCTTCTTCGCCGGAAACTCGATCACGACGAGTTCCTTCGCCTCGGGATCGTACGCATATTCCTGATAGTAGGGCAGCATCGGCAGCATGATGCCGTCGGGTTTCCCGGGTTCGATGATCCGGTCCATGAACTCTTTGTAGTCATTCGGCTTCCGGTCGTTTTCCGCCTGGAAGAAGTTCATCTTCTGATCCACGGCGATGATCGAGAGCTTGCCCACGCTCGTGCGATACGCGTCGGCGGCGACCTCGAGCCCCTGGCTCTTGATCGACATCTCGGCCCGCACGCCCCCCTGCTCGATCGCCTTGGACAGCTCGAGCACGTTCTGGGTCGTCTTCTTGAGCGTCTGGCGGGTCTGGATCGGCGCGGGGGCGGGCGTCGCTGCCGCCGGAGGTGCCTTCTTTCCACCCGAAGGCCCGCTGAACCCGATCAGCACGATCACTCCGGCGATCAGCGCCAGCAGCAGCATCCAGACGTTCTTCATGGTCTTCTCTCCTCTTCAACGCGAGCCACCCGACCGATCACCATTTTCGGCGGCTAACCGTCAGCTGCGATACTCATACTTGTATTTGCCCGGCATCGGCACCGGATACCGTCCCTCGCTGTCGGCCGCCAGCGGCGCCGGCGATCCGTCGGTGAGGCTGTCCACGCCGGCGGTCAGGTCGTCGGGGCAGTTGAGCATCTCGTCGTACGTCACCGGCTTGCCGGTGTGTGCCGCAAATCGGCCCATGGCCGTGACCAGACTGGCCTGCGCCCCGCGCACCGCCTCGTTGTAGGGTTCATCGGCGATGATCGCCGCGACGAGGTGTTCCCACTCGCGGCGGTAGGGATTGGGTTCGGGCTGCTGCGCCGCCCATGCCACGTTGTCCTTGTCCACCCGCTGATCCTTGAAAATCGCACAGCGAGCAGGTGAATGGCCGCTGGTCGAGATCGCGAAGGCGGCCTTGGCCCCCTGCCCCCAGAGGCCGAACTTGCTGTCGCAGTCTTTCATCACCTGACAGGTGTAGAAGAACTTCGCCCCATCTTCGAACGTGTATTCGATGCCGTAGTTGTCGAAGTTCTGGTCGTCGATCTTGCCCCGCAGCTGCCGGGCGCCGATCGCCACGGCCTTCACGGGCCACGCCCCCTTCATCCAGCAGACCTCGTCGATGTGGTGCACGCAGTAGTCGCTGAAAATACCGCCGGAGGCCCACAGAAAATTATGGAATCGCTTGATCTGCCAGAGCAACTCGCTCATGCCCTGCGGACCGGGCGCGAGGTCGAGGTTGTGGGGCGGGTTGTGCTCGCGATAGCCGTGGAAGGAAATCAGTTCCCCGGCCTCGCCGTTCCGCAGCCGCTCGAGGAGTTCTTGGCGGCGATCGCAGTGACGACACATCAGCCCCACGCCCACCTTGAGATTTTTCTCGGTGGCCTTCGCAGCCAGTTCGATGATCCGCTTGGTGGTCGGACCGTCGATCGAGACCGGCTTCTCCATGAACGTGTGCACGCCCTTCTCGATGGCGTAGGCGAAGTGCGGGGCACGAAACGCGGGCGGGGTGGCGAACAAGGCGACGTCACCGGGCCGGAGGCAGTCGATCGCCTGCCTGTAGCCGTCGAACCCGATGAAGGTCCGGTCGTCGGGAACGTCGACCCGCTCCTTGAACTGCTCCCCCAGCGACCGCTTCACGATATCGACCCGGTCGCGAAACACGTCGGCCATCGCCACCACCTTGATCGGCGCCCCGGGCACGGAAAGCGCGTCGACGGCAGCGCCACCCCCGCGGCCGCCGCAGCCGATCAACGCGACACGGATTTCGTCGCTGCCGGCGGCATGCACATGCGGGATCGGCCGGCCGGAAAGGAGCGTGCCCGACAGGCTTGTGGCGGCCACCGCCGCCGCGGCCTGCGTGGTGACACCGAGGAACGCACGACGGCTGGCGGACGCGGTGACGGATGGTTGCAGGCGTTCGGCTGGCTGCATGACGGATCGGCTCCCTGTCCCGAAGAACGTTGTTTCCATGGCTGTTCATGGCGAAGGGGCTGCCGGGATTCCGGCAGCCCCTGTCGATCAGTTTGACGGCTGTCCACCGCCCTGTCAAAAAGGCCGTGGCCCCCGGCCGCACTCCGGCGCGAGGCCTTCACAAGCCTGCTACTCACGTCCGTCGATCACCTTCTGCAGCGGCGACCGCGCCGGATCAGACTCGATCTTCTTGATCAGCGCCAGGCCCGTCAGCAGGATTTCCCGCTGGCTCTGCTGCAACGGCGTCAGTTTCTTGTCGCCGCCGGCGGCGACGAGTTGCTCGATGTAGCTGCCGAGGCTGTCGGCCCCCACGGTGTACTCCGCATAGAGCTTGTCGAGGGCTTTCTTCAGCGTGTCCCGCATCGTCGGCGCCGCCGAGTCGATCAAGGCGTCGAGTTGCTTTTCGTCGGTCAGATCGATGCCGTCCTCACGTGCCTTGACGATCGCTCCCTCCAGGGTCTTGCTGGCGACGTCGTAGGCCTGTGCCTCGAGTGACGACAACTGCTTGTCGACGAACGTGGAGGCATACCTCTCCACCTCGCCGGCGATCTGCGGGGGTGCGGCGAGCACAGCCTTTTCAGCCTGATCGAGCACCGCTGGAGCCTGGGCCTCGAGGGTGTCGCCGAACCGCGAGGCCTCGACATTGAGCTGCGGCTCGATCTGCGCTGCCGCCAGTTCGACGACGGTCCTGGCGTCGGCAAACTCGGCGATCTTCGAATAGAGATACCAGAGGTAGCCGGAGGCCGCGAGCAGCAGGCCACCCATGACGACGGCAGTCGTGAGCAGCCGCCGACGGCCCTGCGTGACCGTCTCTTCCATGCGGCTGTGCAGCTTCATGATCTTCGATTCAAGCACGGGCGAAACAGTGTGGACATCAGACATGGGGATGCTCCTGGGGAGGCTGGTCGCCTCGGGTATGAAGAGGTGGGTGGGTTGGATATCGTTCGTGCCGGGGTCACTGCGCCGGCGGCTCGTCGGCCGCCACCGCCTGGTCGATCATCATCAGCACGTGATGGATGAACTGACGCTGCAGTTTCTCCTCCGATTCCTTGGCGACCTGGTCGACGGGCAGCTTCGCGAGCAGCTTCTCGACCCTGTCCCGCTCCTTTGCGACCTTGACTTCGAGTTCGTCAGCGATGCCGCCCCCCTCGACGAGCAGTGAGTTGCGGAGCTTTTCCTCGATCGAGTCGAGCTTCTGCTCCGTCAGCTTTGGCAGCTGCCGCTTGAGGTCCTGCGCGACCTTGTCGCTCACCCGCTGCATGCCAGCCTCTGATTTCTTGAGTAGGTTGGCCTGCAGCCGCTCTGAAAACTTCTCGGTCTCGTGCAGCACCATGGTCTCCAGTTGCGGCCGCACCTTTTCAAAACGCTCCAGCGCCAGTTCGCCGTAGGCAGGCGCCGCCTTCATGGCGGAATCCACGAACTTCTGGCTGAGCGGAGGCCAGACCTGGTCGATCTTGGCCATGAACGCATTCTGCAACTGCGTGGCGTTGAGCTGCCGCTGCAGCGTGCTGTAGAGCGAGAGCCCGAAGAGGCCCATCAGCCCGAGGAGCAGCACCGATCCGCCGAGGACGAGCAGCCTGGTCTGCCGCTGCGAGGCCGCCAGTTCGTCGAGCCGTTGCTCGAGGCCATCGATCACCTGCTCCAGATTATTGCGGCCACCGGCGCGGGCCGGCGGCACGCTGCCGCGGGAAGCGGATTCATAGCCTGCGTTCATTGGGAAAGTTCCTGGGGTGAGCCGGTCCGAACAGACAAGGAGCCAGACCGGGTAGTGCGGAAGGTACGACGCGACTGTGAGCGGAAAATGAGCCTGCGAGGAATTGCGTGGATGATCCCGATGCCAACACCTGCCGGGAAACTCGTGCCGGGAACAGCCGTCCCGCCGGGCGAGTCTCCAGGGGCATCCAAAGGGGCATCCAAGCCACCCCCCAATTCGAATTGGCCCAGAGTGTGCCGCTCTTCTCCGGCGGCGTCAAGCGCCCCCCACTGCGGAGCGGCATGGCGAGCCGCTACCTGACGACGCGTGCCCCGCCGCCGGCGATCTGCTTCTCCACCTCTTTGCGAGTGGCCATGGAGGTGTCGCCCGGAGTGGTCGAGGCGAGCGCCCCGTGGGCCGCTCCATACTCGACCGCCTTCTGCGGGTCGTTGAACTCGAGAAAACCGAA
>JBILWX010000131.1:0-8942 GCA_044369655.1 Pirellulales bacterium | reverse complement strand
CACTGGCGAAACTGTCGCCGCCTCCCACCCGGTCGAGAATCTCCAGTTCCGGATACTGGCGACTGTCGTAGAACTTCCCGTCGTGCCAGCAGATCGCGCTCCAGTCGTTCTTCGTGGCGGTGATCACGCGGCGGAGCGTCGTCGCCGCCACCTTAAAGTTGGGAAAGGTTCGAACGGCCGTCTCGATCATCTTCCGGAACGCGTCGGTCTCGATCGTGCTGATCGCGTGATCGACGCCCTGCACCTCGAAGCCGAGCGACGCCGTGAAATCCTCCTCGTTGCCGATCATCACGTCGACATGCCGAGCGATCTCGCGGTTCACCTCCTGGGCCTTGGCCAGCCCACCGATGCTCTTCCAGAGGCTGGGCCGGTAGTTGAGGTCGTACGAGACGATCGTGCCGTGCTTCTTGGCCGCCTGCACCGCCTCGATCGTCAGGGCGGCGGTGGTCGCCGACAACGCCGCGAAGATGCCGCCGGTGTGGAACCACCGCACACCGAGCGTGCCGAAGAGGTGATCCCAGTCGACGTCGCCCGGCTTCATCTGGCTGGCCGCCGAGTTGCCCCGGTCGGGCACGCCCACCGCACCGCGGATGCCGAACCCGCGTTCGGTGAAATTGAGCCCGTTGCGGACCGAGCGGCCGATGCCGTCATCCGGCTTCCACTGGATGAAGTCGGTGCCGACGCCCCCCTGCATGATGAAGTCTTCGATGAGGTGGCCCACCTCGTTGTCGACGAACGCCGTCACCACGGCGGTTTTCAACCCGAAGCACTTCCGCAGGCCGCGGGCCACGTTGTATTCGCCCCCCCCCTCCCACACCTGGAAGTGCCGCGTCGTGCGGATGCGGCCCTCGCCCGGATCGAGCCTCAGCATGATCTCGCCGAGCGAGACCTCGTCGAACGCACACGAATCCTTGGGCTTGAGCGGCAGTGCCATGCGAATCTCCTTCTCGGGCTGAATTGGTCAATGAGCGGTTGCGAGGGTGTTGCTATCGATGGGGTCCACGCCGGCCTCGGCGGCGATCTCGTTGAGCGACTCCACCTCGGCCTTCGAAAACAGCAAACCGCCCGCCGCATCGCTGCGGGCGGCGGCCTGGGCCTCGAGTTGGCCGGGCAGCATGCACTGCTCGTTGCCGTGCCCGAGGATATCGGCGAGCACGGCCTTCACGTTGGCCTGCTGGCTGCGGCCGCCGGCGAACGCGCCGCCCGAAATCGCGTCGGGGTGGATCACCTGGAAGAAGAAGCCGCAGGTCTGCTTTTCGCCCTTCACGGGGGTCCGGCAGCGGAGCGTCGGCAGCGAGCCGCCGATGAAGGCCGCCACGATCTCGTTGATGAGCGACAGTCCGTAGCCCTTGTGGTCGCCGAACGGGATCAGCGACACGGCCTTGTCGGGATCGGTGGTGGGCTTGCCGTCCTTGTCGACGGCGGCATTTCCGGGGAGCGGTTTCCCTTCCCGCTTGAGCTGCTGCACGCGGCCCATCGCGATCACGCTCGTCGCCCAGTCGATCACGATCGGAAACCCGACCGCGTCGCTCGTGGGAAAGCCCCACGAGTGCGGATTGGTGCCGAGCGTGGGAAACACGCCCCGAAACGGCACCACCTCGGCGAGCGCCGCGGTGCAGTTGGTGTAGGCGATGTAGCCCTTCTTCGCGGCCTCCATCACGTAGCCGCCGCCCCACAGGTAATGGAAGGCGTTGTCGACCGACACGGTGCCCGTGCCATGCCTGTCGGCCAGCCGCATGCAGGTGTCGATCGCCTCCCAGGCTACCGACTGCCCGAGCTTCTTGCCGGCGTCCCAGACTTCCGCCGCATCGAACCGGGTGGGCAGCTTCCTGACCGCCGCCTTCGGCACGCAGCCGCCAGCCTTCGAGCCGAACAGGTCGTCGAGGTGGAGGGCCTTGATCGCGTTGTGGGTGCGGATGCCGTGGCGGGTGGCCGCGGTGGCCAGCCGGGCGGCATGATCGGCCTCGGCGGCGTCGAAGCCGCGGTGCTCGTAGGCGGTCCGCACGAGCGACTCGTGCGCGGCGACGGGAACGACGAAGAACGTTTCCGACATGGGTGATCAGCGGTCCTTTCCTCGGGACGGTGCGTGTTTCGTGGGTCCGATGCCTCGTTCAGACGACCTTCTTCACGGGCACGGCCGGATTGACCTGCGCGAGCGGCGGTTCGCCGTGCATCGCCCGGATGAGGTTCGTGACGGCGGCCATCGCCTGCCGTTGCACGCTCTCGTGCGTCCGCGAGCCGACGTGGGGGGTGACGACGCAGTTGGGCAGCTTCGTGAGCGGGTGGTCGGCCCGGGGCGGCTCCTCGTCGAGCACGTCGGTGCCGTAGCCGCCGACGCGGCCCGACTCAAGCGCGGACGCCATGTCGGCGGTGTTGACGATCTCGCCCCGCGCGCAGTTGAGGATGATCACCCCCGGCTTCATCTTCTGGATCGTCTCGGCCCGGATCAGATCGCGGGTTTCCGGCGTCAGGTTCGTGTGCAGCGAGATGAAGTCGGACGTGGCGAAGAGATCGTCGAGCGTCGCCGACCGCTCGACGCCGTGCGCGGCGGCGAAGGCCTCGTCCCAGTAAATGTCGTAGCCGACCGGCCGCATGCCGAAGGCCTTCGCCCGGATGGCGACCTCCTTGCCGATCCGCCCCATCCCCACGATGCCGATCGTCTTGCCGAACAGTTCGTGGCCGGTCTGCCGCTTCCAGCCGCCCGACCGGGTGGAATCGGCGTGAAACAGCAGGTTCTTTTCGAGCGCGAGAAGCAGCAGAAACGTGTGCTCCGCCACCGTGGTGTGGTTGACGCCCGGCGTGAACAGCAGCGGGATGCCGAGCTCCGTGCAGGCCGGCACGTCGATCTTGTCGACGCCGATGCCGTATTTGCTCAGCACCTTGAGCCGCGGCGCGGCCTTGGCGAGCACCGCGCGGGTGATGGCATCGTCGCCGCAGATGTAGCCGTCGACCTCGCCCACTGCCGCGAGCGTGTCGGCCTCGGAGAGGGGCCCGCGGGCGGTGACGATCTCCCAGCCCGTGGCGGCGAGCGCCGCATGATGCTCGCCCGGCGTGTCCTGAAACGATGTCGTCGTGAGCAGAATGCGTGGTTTCATGGTGGTGGTCATGGTGCCGTCGCTGGTTGCCCGAAAACCTACCGGCCGCGGCGAAAAATCGCAATCAAATCGGGCGTGACAGCCCGTTGGCACGCGTTCTGGAAAAGGCGATACTCCGCCGACGCATGCTCGACATGCGCAGTCTTCCCTCCCCTGTCAGCCGGGTCCGCGACCCGCGAAAGAAAGTCATCCTCCATGCCCAAGCCGATCCGGATTCTCGTCGTGGGCTGTGGCCACATGGGCACCTCGCACGCCAAGGCCTACCATGCGTTGCCGGAATTCGAGATCGTGGGCGTCGTCGCCCGCGGCGAGGCCTCGCGTCGCCAGCTGCTCACGGCCGTGGGGGCCGAGTATCCGCAGTTTACCGACTACGAAGAGGCCCTCGCCGCCACGAAGCCCGACGCCGTCTCCATCAACACCTACCCCGACACCCACGCCGCCTATGCGCAGCGGGCCTTCGCCGCCGGCTGCCACGTGTTTCTGGAAAAGCCGCTGGCGGCGACGGTGGCCGAGGCGGAGGCGGTGGTCGCGGCTGCACAGGCGGCCGGCAAGAAGCTGGTGGTCGGCTACATCCTGCGGGTGCATCCCACCTGGGCCCGATTCGTCGAGACCGCCCGCACGCTCGGTAAGCCGCTCGTGATGCGGATGAACCTCAACCAGCAGTCGTCCGGCGAAATGTGGAAGACGCACAAGTCGCTGATGAATTCGATGTCGCCGATCGTCGACTGCGGCGTGCACTACGTCGACATCATGTGCCTGATGACGAGGTCCCGTCCGGTCCGCGTGAGCGCGATCGGCGCCCGCCTCACGGAGGAGCTCAAGCCCGGCATGTACAACTACGGGCAGCTCCAGGTGACCTTCGCCGACGGCTCGGTCGGCTGGTACGAGGCGGGCTGGGGCCCGATGATGAGCGACGTCGCCTACTTCGTGAAGGACGTCGTCGGCCCGAAGGGCTGCGTGAGCATCGCGGGCGTCAAGGAGGGCGACACCGCCAGTGACGATGTCGAGGGGCACACGAAGGCCTCGCTCCTGCGGCTCCACCACGGGGAACTGAAGCCCGACGGCTCGTTCGCCCGGGCCGACGAATACATCGACTGTGCCGGCGAGCCCGACCACGACGGTCTCTGCCTACTCGAACAGAAGCTGTTTTTGGATGCGATCCAAAACGACCGCGATCTCTCCGACCACATGAGTGACGCGGTCAACAGCCTGCGGATCGTGCTGGCCGCCGATCAGGCCTTCCGCACCGGCCGCACCATCGACCTGCCGGCGTGACGCCGGCGGGCTCGTTGTCACTCCGGACGAGAAGAAACGGCGAGTGTACCGGCGACAAGCGGGTGATCATCGCCCCGCAGCGTCGCTGAATCCGGTCGCCGCGTCTCATCCGCCGAACTTGCCGAGCGAGGTCCGATCACTTAGACTGGTCGACGCGACCGGTCTAAATAAGATCAACAGCCAAACGGGGTGCTGCCATGTCGTCTGTCAGCTATTACGAAGCCAGAACCCACTTTTCCGAATTGCTCGATCAAGTGGCGCAGGGAAAGCGAATCCTGATTACGCGTCATGGCCGCCCCGCCGCGCTGCTCACGCCGCCACCTGACGAAACTGCCAAAGACGTCAAGGCGGTGATTGCCGAGATCAAGGCCCTGCGGAGGGGCAACACGCTCGGCAAAGGCGTGACGATTCGCGATTTGATCGAGGAAGGCCGGCGGTTCTAACGCGGCTTTCCTGACGAGAGGAATCTCGCTGATGGCTAGAAAACGCGAGCGGGCAGCGGCCACGACATTCGTCCTGGATTGCTCCCTGACAGTGGCTTGGTTCTTTGAAGACGAAATGAACCGCTACGCGCAAGCCGTCGAGGATTCCCTCTCAACGGCGGCGGCAGTTGTGCCGGGGGTCTGGCACCTGGAAGTTGCCAATGCGCTGCTGATGGGGGAACGTCGCAGCCGTGCAACGGAAGCGAAGGTGACGACGTTTCTGCGATTGCTCGCGGCCCTTCCGATCGCTTTGGATGATGAGACGGCGGGCCGAGCATGGCAGCAGTCGTTGCATCTTGCCCGGTCGCACCGACTCTCGGTGTATGACGCGGCCTACCTGGAGCTCGCATTACGGCACGGGCTTCCGCTGGCAACGCTCGACGGCAAACTGGCCGCGGCCGCCACTGCGGCTGGTGTTCCCGCGTACAAGCCGGCCTGAGTCTCCGATCACCGTGCGGGGATTTGATTCAACGTGCCGGTCGTGATCGCCACGCGTCATCCCGCCGGCTCCCGCCGGGGGCTTGTGGACACCGGAAGCCCTCGCGGAAGCGCGGGGATGACGCCCGCCATCACCTCGACCCGGTTGGTGACTTCGTCGGGATGTCGCGCAGGTCGTCGGGAGTGAGATAGACGCCGTACAGGTGGCTCCTGTGGGGGGCATCGCCATAGTTGGTGTAATCCACGAACAGGATGCGGCCATCCTTCAGCGTGAGCCACGAGCTGTAGCCGTGGTCCGGCGAGTGCTTTGGCGCGGGAGGATTGGGCTGAATCTGGATGAGCCGATCCCGCTGGTATTGATCGGGCCACTGGCCGCTGCTCGCCTGCCATTGCCACGCGAACTCCGGCTGCGTGGGATTCTTGACGCGATAGCTCACCCGCTGCCAGAAACTCTTGCCCACGGCGCCCGTCGCCCCGAACTTCGTCTGTGGCCCCGTGTCCCAGCTGTTCGAGGAGGCGGAATCCCAGAACACGCACGAGTTGAGCACCACGGCATCGTCGACGGTCACCTGCATCAGCCCGCGCCGCAGGCGGATCGCGAGATCGCGGTATTTCGTCATGTCGATGGGGCGGCGCTCGTCGGGGGAGCTTCCTCCCCCGAGCCACACGCCGTCCGCAGCGATCGAAAGGACGGTGGGGCCGCTGAAATTCCGCACGCGAGCGATCGAGAGAGAAGCGACGGGCACGCCGGCGGGGCCTTCGACCTTCAGCCGCGCCTCGAACACGATCTCACTCTTAGCCGACTGCGGCGGCAACAGCGTGTAGGTGCACGACTCCTCCGGCTTGTTTTCGATCACGAGCGCAGGCTCTGTGGCGTCGAGCCTCGCGGTGAACCGTGCGGGCGGCCCGCCGGCTTCATAGCGGCCGGCGGCTTCGTGCAGGTCGCCGACCCAGCCGAACGTGCCGAGGCTGCCGAGCGTGTTGCGGCCCGTGACGAGCACGCGCCCGTCGGCGAGCTGTTTCGCGTAGGGACGGTGAAACGAAAACGGCAGCGACTGCGGCGCGGACCACGTGTGGCCGTTGTCCTTCGAGAAGACCACGAAAGACGGCATGCCGCCGACGTGGTTCTCCCGCAAGACGCAGGCGAGCTCGCCGCCTGCGAGGATCACGATGCCCCCCTCGCAGAAGCGGTGGTAGCCGTCGTGCGCCATCGTCGCCCGCTCTGCCCAGGTCTTGCCGCCATCGACACTGCAAGAGAGCACGTTGGCAAACTCCTGCGACTCGCCGCGCATCAGGTGCGCACCGAAGCCGAGGCTACCGTCCGGCAGATCGAGCACGCGATCGGGCTCGAATCCTTTGACGGGGAGCAGCTCGGGCTTGGTCCACGTGGCGCCGTCGTCGCTGCTCCAGTAGCACATGATTCCCGGCGGCTGGTCTTCGTGGAAGTGCCCCCAGTCGTCCTGGTCGATGAGCACGATGAGGCGGCCGTCTTTCAGGCGGCTGAGGCGAGGTGTCACGAGCCGCTCCTCGCCCTTGCGCAGGTCGTGGCTGTCCACCACGCCGTGCTTGCGCCACGTCTTCCCCTGATCATCGCTCACGAGCAAGATGAGGTGTTGATCCTCGAGCGACCAGTGCCGGTCGGTGTCGGAGTAGACGAGCATGAGCCGGCCCGACGGCAGTTCGATGATGTCGGGATTCTTCGTGAAGCGGCCTTCGTTGCGCCACACGTCGAACACCCGCTCGCGTACGGACCGCGGGGCGGGCTGCACGTAGTCCGCGATTGGCTTGCCGGGCCGGGGCGGACCGTCGGCGGCATGCAGTGCGGCCAGCGACGGGAGCAGCAGGGCCGTAAGCAAGCGGCCGAGGGTCGCAAGAATACGTGGCATAGAACGGTCTCCTGATGTGAAATGTCACGGATCAGCATAGTGGCGCTCGCGCAGACTGCCAATCTGACACTGAATATGGAACGCAACTCTTTTCGCCCCCCGTGCCCCGCGCCCCCACAAGCCCCTCGCGGAAGCGAGCGGGGTGACGCGAGCCATCACCGTGCGGGCATTTGCCCAGATTTGGTGGCTGGCACCTTTTCGTTTTAGGATGGCAGCATGAGCGATCAATCCTTGTTTCCAAGACTGCGCCCCAGCGTCAGCCATGCCGCCTCGCGGCAGACCGAGATTGCCCGCGTCAGGCGGATGACGGTCGAGGAACGGGTCAAGGCGGCCTTGGGTCTGGCAACGCGATTCGCGGAGTTGCGGCCGGCGCCCCGCAAGGAGTGACCGATGGCCAACCCCGACGAGGTCATTCGTGCCGCCGAAGAAGTTGCCGGCATTCTTGAATCGAGAGGCGTAGGGGCGGTGGTCATCGGCGCCGTCGCTCTGGCAGCCCACGGCTACGTGCGGTTTACGGAAGATCTCGACCTCGGCGTCAACACCGATTTGGGCACCCTGGGCAGAGTCGCAGACGCGCTGCGGACAGCGGGCTTCGAGGTCGAACTCCGGGAGCCAGACGGCGAGGACCCGCTCGGTGGCGTGGTGGATGCCCGCGGCCCGTTCGGGCTCGTGCAGATCGTGAACTACGGCGGCCGGTTTCCGGCGGTCATCGACGACGGACTCGCGGCGGCCGACACCGTCATCCGTCCTGGCAGCCGCCTGCGGATCGTGCCGCTTCCGCACCTGGTCGCACTCAAGCTTTACGCGGGAGGCACGAAATCACGGGCCGATATCGTGGAACTTTTGTCCCGCAACCCCGATGCCGACATGGCCAAGATTCGCGAACTCTGCGAGGGGTGGCGGCTCCGCGGCCTCGACCCCCTCATCGAAGAGGCGGCTGGCGGCTCGTAGATGGTAGATGCTCCGCTCCGGAAGCCCCTCGCGGCAGCGAGCGGGGTGACGCGAACCATCACCATTCGGGCATGTGCTCAACCGCGCCCGTCGTGATCGCCACGCGTCATCCCACCGGCCTCCGCGGAGGGATTGCGGCTGAACTCACCGGGGCTGCGACTCCGTTGAGAGCGATTGCCACATGGCGAGCAGGGCGGCGCCGCGGGTGCGGGTGGTCGGCGGCGAGTCTTTCGCCTCGGCCTCGTGCACCTGCTTGACGAGGTCGGCTGGATCGAGCGTGCCGGCCCGCAGGGCCGCGAGGCCCCGCTCCCAGACGGCCTGCGTGGCGGTCTCGAGCGGCGCGTCGAGCTTCGCATCGTAGGAAGCAAAAAAGCCCTTCGTGCCGAAATACTGCGCGGCGGCCACCCGCGGGTCGTCGGCGCCCACGTCGATGTCGTTCAAGAAACTCAGCATGAACTTCCGGCGGCAGAGTTCGCGGACGAGCCGGTCCGAGTCGAGACCGGCCGGAGGCAGGCCCCCCTTCACCGCGATCGCGGCCGCGAGCCCCGCGGCCTCGCCAGTCTGCATGAAGACCGGCTCCAGTCGCACCGAGCCCCAGGCCACGTGCGTCGCCCCGAGGCAGACCGGCACGAGCAGGTTGTCGACTCCCTGCGGCAGCAGGCATCGCCACGGAAGCTGGCCGGGGAAGGTTTCCTGGTGGAGCATCGCCTTGCCCTCGTCCATCGAGCCGGGCACGCGGGCGGTGGTGCAGCCGTGGGCATCCATATACCACTCCGTCACGGCGATGCTGTCGCCGTGGACCGGGGCGCGGCCGA
>JBILWX010000100.1:0-12794 GCA_044369655.1 Pirellulales bacterium | reverse complement strand
TCGTTCTGTCCGTTGAAGGTGAAGGGCGGTACCGGCGACTGGGGCGATCGCCCGGCTTGCAAAGCCCGCACGGTTCGAAAGAATCCGTGCTAGGATCGGCAGGCGCATGGGCGCGACGGTCGGCCCCAGGCTTTGCCTGCCGCGTCAGCTCGGTGCGAAGATCGCTCGGGGAGAGTGGTGGCATGGACGTTCGACGAGAAATGCGTCGCTGGGCTGTGGCCACGGGTGCGGCGGTCGCGGTGTTGAGCCTCGCGATTGCGGATGCGCGGGCGGACGTGACCCGGGAAAACGCCGACCCGATCCTGCGACTGGACCTTCCCGGGCACACGGGCGAAGTCCGGGCCCTGGCCTTCACGAGTGATTCGACGCGGCTCCTCTCCGGCGGCCGGGACAAACTGGCGATCGTCTGGTCGATCGGCAACCGCGCCGCCGACGATGACGACGATGGAGGCGAGCGGGCCACCCGTGACATTGAACGTCGCCAGCTCAAGGAGCGGGCGTTGCGGTGGCAGGTGGCCAGAGGCACCCGCGGCGCGATCCAGGCCATCGCCGTCTCTCCCGGCAAGGCTCAGAGCGTGGTGGCGATCGCCGGCAGCGGAGCCATGGGGAGCACCGGCGAAATCCTGCTGCTCGATGCCAAGGACGGGACGCACGTCAAGACGCTCGGCGGCGGCGACCGCCCCGGCCACCGCCAGAGCATCGCCGCCCTCGATTTCACGGCCGACGGCGGCTGGCTCGTCTCACAGGATCTCGATGGGCAGGTCTTTGCCTGGAAGCGGGCCGACGAATGGAAGCCGGTGGAAATCGCCGCTCGGGAAGAGGTGCGGTTTGGCAAGGACGCGGCGGCGGCGTTGCGTCGACTCCCGGCGGTGCGACCACTCGCGACGATCGGTGTCGATCGCGTCGTCCTGCCCACGCTCGCCTCCGCGCCCGCCGCCGCGGTCCCCGTCTGGCGGCTCCACGTCGTGACGCTCGACCGGCCACAGGAGCCGCCGCAGACGCTCGTCGCCGACCACTTCGGGGTGGTCACGGCGCTGTCGGCCACGACGGACGGCAGGCACCTGGCCTCGGCTGATTTCTCCGGCCGCGTACGGATTTTTCATGCAGCCGAAGCCGTGGACGGACGGCGGGCGGACTGGGAGTCGGTCGAGTTCGCGGTGAATCCGGTCGCCGAATCCCTGGCCATCCTGCCCGACGGGAAACGGGTCGCGGTGGGCGTGGCGGCGGCGGATGGCGGACAACCGCCGCGACTGGAAGTCTGGGAGGGTTCGCCCGCGCGGCTGGTGCTATCGCGGCCCGCCGCGGCGCCGGTCCGGGCGGTGCGGACGAGCCCGGATGGCAGGTGGCTGGCATGGAGTGGCGGTGGAAGACATGAAATCTTCATCGAGGGGCTCGCCGCCAAGGACGCCCCCCAAAAACTGCCCCCTGACGAGAAGCCTCAAGAGAAGCCTCCGACGCGCCGTCTGGGAGGCGTCGGACGGAACGTCACCCGGGTGGCTTTCTCGACCGCCGCAGCCGATGCCAGGGCCGGCTCCGAGGATGCCCCGTTGCCAAAGGCCGGGCAGCGGAACGTGATGCGTCGTCAAAAGAAAGAGGGAGACGGGAAAGATGGTAACGAGGCCGCTCCGGGCGCCGTGGCATGGCCACGCCGCGTGGCCATCTCGACGGCCCCGCCTCCCCGCCGGGAAGGGGCCGACAAACAACCCGCAGCGCTCGAGTCGGCCTTCGACCTAGGGCTCCTGTCGCGGGAAGGCGTCGGTCAGGAAGCCGCTTGGGCGCCGTCGGCTGGTCGCGCGGGAGGCTGGTCGATGCGGCCCGCCGGCGTCGAGCAGACCCCGCAGGGCGTGGAACGCTGGCAACTCGCCCGGAATGGCAACGATGCGGGCGTCATCGATCTCCCACTCGATTGGCAGGGCAGGGCGGGGGCCGGGGGCACGGCGATCGCATGGCTGTCGAAGGCCGGTGCCGCCGAGCCCTGGGGCGTCGCAATCGGCACCGACCGAGGCATCTTCATCTATCGCCTCGAACAGGCAGCCGCCGCGGTCTGCCCGCTCGTGCGGCGGTTCCGTGGCCACGAAGACCGCGTGCTGTCCCTCGCGGTGTCGGAAGACGGCCGCTGGCTGGCCTCGGGCGGCGCCGATGCGCTGCTGATGATCTGGTCGCTCTCCGAAATCGATCGCGATCTGCCGCTCATGGATCGCTGGGGCGTGCAACTCAAGGTCGACAACGGCCGGGCGGTGGTCGAGGCGGTGGACGAGGCCGGGCCGCTGGCAGGGAAGGATGTCCGGGTCGGCGACGTGATTACCAAGGTATCTTGGGCTGACGGTGCCGATCCCCAGGCACGGACCGAGCACGTCGAAGGAGCGGCGATCCGCACGGCACTCGCTGGCACGGCCTGGAGCACCCAGGTGGTTTTCGTCACGGAGCGCGACGGCAAGCTGCGTGACCCGTTCAACCGGTTTCCCGCGTGGGAGAACCTCGCCTCCCTCCACCTCGCGGCCAATCGCGAATGGGCGTACTGGACTCCCCGGGGCTACTACGCGGCCAGCGCCAACGGCGACACGTTCTTTGGCTGGCTGGTCAACCGTGGCCTGGACCGACTGCCCCGCTTCTTCAGGGCGAGTCAATTTCGCGGCAGGCTCGAACGCCCCGACGTGATGTCACGACTGCTGGAACAGGGCAGTCTCGACGGGGCGCTGCGGGCAGGCGGCCGCGACGTGCCGAAGTCGTCGGCGATCGTCCTGCCGCAGCAGATCGCACAGGCACCGGACGTGCGGATCCTGTCGCCGCGGCCCGGCGACCTGGCGGCCGGAAACACACTCAAGGTGCAGGCCGAGGTTCTGCTGCCGGACGGCGTCGAGGTCGACCGCATTCGCGCCTATGCCAGCGGGGCGGTGGCCGCGGAAGATCCCCGCATCGTCGAGGCGCAGCCCGCGGTCGAGGGCCGCCCGCGCCGGACGGTCTACGAGTGGAACGTCGCCCTCCCGGCCGAAGAACGACACCTCGTGCAGGTATTCGCGGCAACCCGCCAGGGGCCGACCGACGTGCATGAAGTGCCCGTGGAGGCGGCAGCAGCGCCGCCGATTCCCCGTCGCGAACCGCAGCTCTACCTGCTGGCGGCCGGCGTCGATCGCTACGCCCACGCCGACCGCTTTTCCGGACTCGGACTGACGAACCTCGAATTCGCCGTCGCCGACGCCCAAGCGGTGCGGGAATCGCTCTCCCGCCGGTCACTCGAACTCTACGATCTCGCCGCCGACCGCATCGTCGCCGATGCGGAGGCCACCCGCGACGGCTGTAAGGCGGCGATCGGGCGACTGGCCAAACAACTTGAAGGGGTGGTGGAACCGGACGATCTGCTCGTGGTGTTTTTGGCTGGTCATGGCATGGTCAACGTCGAATCGGGACGCACCTACTCCTACCTCTGCCACGACGCACAACTCCGCGAAGCGGCTGTGGATCAGGAACCGGTACCGAGCGAGGAGGGCTCGCTGCGGTGGCAGGACTTCCAGCAACTCGCGCGGATACCCTGCCGCAAGCTCGCCCTCGTCGACACCTGCCACTCCGGTGCCATGGGGCCGGCGATCCGCAGCGAAACCATCCGGGAGTTCCAGGAAAACATGATCGTGGTACTCGCGGCTGCCGCCGACGGAGAACCGAGCCAGGAAGCGAAAGTCTGGGGGCACGGGGCCTTTACGAAAATTCTGCTTGAGGCACTCGAGGGAAAAGCAGATATCGGGCGAAGTCGATCGCGGGAAACGGCGGCCGCTGCTGCCCGGCGGGACCGCGTCTCCCGCAGTCGGCCCGATGGGATCGTTTCCTTGGACGAGATCATCGATTACGTGCTCAAGGGGGTTCCTGACCTCACCAGAGTGGGCGGCGACGACGACACAGCCCAGCACCCGACGGTGTCGCCGGAAAACCTGATCCCCTACGTGAAGGTACCGCTCGTGAGCGTTGACCGGGATGCCGATTGATCGCCGGTTTTCGACCGAAAACACCCCCTCTCGCGAGGGGCATCGCGTCCGGTTCGGGTCGTGAGGGACAGGCTGGCTTGGCGGCCGCGCGGAGATGCCGATCGCGTTGGCAGGGCAACTGACGCGAAGTCTAAGGCGCGCTTTTTGGCCGCCCGCAGGTACCGGTCGCGGCGAGTGTACGGCCTATGCCGACTGCGTTGGCACGCCCCATGGCAATTCCTTTGATTTCACCCAATCTCGCTTCAGCGAGGCTCTCGAGGGGGCCGATCCCCCCGATAGGCGGCGGGACGATTTCTTTTCAATGCTCGGGCAGATCCGAGAGACGCTCACTATGGCATTCCTCAACAAAACGAAGTCCGCCGCTTTCCCTGCGGCGGTGATCCTCCACGCCGCATTCTCGGGAGCCGCTCCGGTCCGGTCCGAAGACATCGCCGACTGTTTTCCAAATCTCAAGATGCCGCCCATCCTCGCGGCGACGACGGTGGCTGAAGAGGAGATCGCACCGGTCGCCCCCGAGCCCGAACCTTGGCACGGGGATTTCGCGAGGATCGTCGAAGAAGCCAAGCGGGAGGCGATGGGGCTCTCGGCCCTCGGCCGCACGAGCGTCACGGCCGCGATCTCCTCGGACGGCACCGGCAGCCGAAGCTTCGCCCAATTCGCGTCGCAACAGGTGCAGCCCGGCCAACGCGCCGGCGGCGTCGTGGCCCCCCGCGGCCAGGCCGGCGGCCAGCCAGTGCCGGGAGCCGCGGCTGGCAGCCCCGCCCAGCCCCCCGTGCCCGCAGCCACACCGCCGCAGCCTGGCGTCGTGCCGCTGCCCGAGGCCGCGCAGGCGGAAAACGCCGCCGTCCCGGAGGTGCCCGTTGATGTCCAGCGGGCCCTCAACAACCAGTTCGCCCGCTCCGACGTGGGCGGCCTTCGCGAGAACTGGGCCGACGCCCCGAATTTCGTCGGCGACGGCAACGGGCCCCAGGCTACGGGAGGAAGATTCTCCGTCGGTCGCATCATGATCGAGGCGAGCGGCCTGAGCAAATCGGGGAACACGCTGACCGGCTCCGGGCCGGCCCAGCTGAGTTACTTCACGCCGCAAAATGCCGGCCTCAACAGCATCCAATCGATCGCGGCCGCGGGCGGTGGCTTCTCGCCGTTCACTCTCCCGAACCAGCCGATCGGCGCCGTTGCCGGCACGACTCCGACGTCGCTCACCGGGTCGGGCATCGGAGGCGTCGGGGATCCCGGTGCCGCGTACCAGTCGGCGGCCCAGACGGCCTTCGAATCGAATCCCAACCTGCCCGGCACGAACGGGATCAACGGCGTCGCCACCTACGTGCCGGGCGCCTCCGGATCCCTGCAGACGGCACCAGCCAGCTCGGTGCAGGACGCATACCTCTTTTACGACTTCTTCGTCGACTCGGCGCTCCTGCTGCCGGGCTATGCCGTGGGCTTCGTCAAGCTGACCGAAAACATGAGCCCCATCCCGCGCGACCGCGTCTACATGAATTACAGCTACTTTTACAACGCCAACCTCTTCGGCACTCAGGCGGACGTCAATCGGTTCATGCCCGGTTTCGAGAAGACCTTCTACGACGGCTGGACGTCCATCGAGATCCGCACGCCGTTCGCGGCCACGCTCGACAATGCCCAGGACATCACGTATTCCGGGGGCAACGCCGCCATCTCGCAGTATCGTGACATCCAGTTCGGCAACATGTCGTTGATCTTCAAGACGCTGATCTGGGAGCGGAAAACCTGGGCCATCACGGCCGGCGTGCAGACCATGCTGCCAACCGCCGACAACTCGCTCGTGTTCGGCCAGAGCGCCTTCGGTGGCTCGAACATCCAGCAGGTGTTCGTCGCCAACGAGTCGGTGCACGTGATGCCGTTCGTGGGAGGCATCTGGGCGCCGAACGAACGCTTCTTCAACCAGGTGCTCCTGCAGATCGACCGCGACGTGAACGGCAACCTGGCCTACGTCAACACCCTCCAGGATCCGCTTGCAACCGGTCGGCAGCTGGAACAGGCGGGAAGAATCTACTATCCGACCTTCACGTACATGAGCTTCGGCACCGGCTACTGGCTGTACAAGGACAACCGGGCCAACTTCACGGGCTTCTCCCCGGTGATGGAGTTGCACGTCAACCAGGCCCTCGAAGACTTCCAACCCCTGCACTACCAGGGGTATCAGTTGGGATCGAATCCGGGGACCATTTCCGTGATCAACGGGCTGGTCGGCTGCAACTTCGAGTGGGGCACCCGATCGACGCTGACCTTTGCCTACGTCACTCCGCTCGGCGGAGGCGTGGACCGGTTCTTCGACGGCGAGGTCCGGGCCCTCTACAACTGGCGGTTCGGGCCGCAGAATCGCCTGACCCGGGCCCAGTTCTGAGCCACTCGCAGAGCTGACGCACACCCTGGCTCTGGCGACCACCATTTTCAGCGGAAAACCGCCCCTCGGCCGCGCCCATCCGCCCATTTCTTGACTCGCGCGCATTCCGAGGGTATTCCCAACGCAACTTCGGGCGGCGGGCGGATCGGGTAGCCACACGAATGTGGGAGGCCCGCTCCCCCACCCCAGCCGGCCTTCAGACCCCCGATCCGTGGAGCAGGAACGCACCATGTCGTCTCACCCCGTCTCGTTTCCGACCCGCCGTTCTCCGTCCGTCTCCCGCGGCCTCGCCGGCCGTCGTCGAGACTCCTCGCGGCGGGCGTCCCGCACGAGCGGCATCTCGAACCCGTCGCTGACCGTCGAGCCGCTCGAGCCGCGGGCGATGCTCGCGGTGACGGTCAGTGTCGACGCAAATGACCTGCTGCTGGAGTACGGTGATGCCGGCGACGTCGCAACCATCTCCAGCGACGGGACGACCATTTCCGTTTCGTACACCGGCGACGGCGGCACGCCGTTCGAGACGGCGGTGGCCACCGTGAAGAGCATCACCGTCAATGATGCCGGGTCGTCTAAAAGCCAGTCGCTCACGTTTGCCGCCGGTAGCAAGATCAGCCTCTCCTCCGGCCTCTCCAGTACCGGTGTCGAGAGCGTCACCTTCGATAATGCGATCGACGCCAGTGGCGGGTCCTCGGCCATCTCGGTCGACGCCCCGACCGCGATCGTCGTCGCCGCCACCATCACCGGCGGCAGCGGCGGCGTGAGCCTCACGGCCAACTCCGCCGGCGCGGCGACCGGCAACAGCACCGGTATCACCGTCGGCAACGCGACGACAAACCCCGCTGTCACGATTGCCACGACGAGCAACGGCACCATCTCGCTGGTGGGCAGGGGAGCTGGAAACGGCGTCGGCGTGTATCTCGCCGGGGGTGCGGGCATCACCGCGAACGGCTCCGGCAACGTCACCGTCAACGGAATCGGCGGAAACGGATCCGACAACCTGACGCAGGGCATCTTCACGCAGGGAAGCCGGGGCGGAGCTCCCGGTACGACGATCTCTTCCGGGACCGGTGCGATTTCGATCACGGGTGACGCCGGAGCGAGCGCGAACTTCGGCTTCACATCCGGGGTCGATCTGGGCCTGGGCACCACCATCACGACCGGTGGTGATGTCGCCATCACCGCCATCGAGGCTCCAAACAAACTTGTTGTTTCTGCACAAGAAGCGTTCTACACGGAGGCCGACATCACCGCCGGCACCGGCAAAAAGGTGACGGTGCAGGCGAACAGCGTCTCCCTTGCCGGCGGAAGCGTGAAGGCCGCTTCTGGCACGGTCGCCTTCGAGACCCGTTCCGCCGGCACGCAGATCTACCTGGAGAATGTCGAGATCTTGGGGCTTCTCTGCCTGACCGACGCCGAGATCGACAGGGTCACCGCCGGCACACTCGTGATCGGCAATGCGGATTCGGGTGCCGTCACCGTTTCCGTGGCGATCAGCCCCGCCAACGCCACCAACCTCGGCCTGACGACCGGATCGACGATCGCGATCGATGGCTTGCTCACCGTGGGCGGGTCGGGCAATCTTGCCTTGACATCGAACGGTGCCATCACCCAGACCGCAGCCGTGTCCGTCGGTGGCACCACCACCATCGCCGCCGGCTTGGGCAACGCCATCACGCTCGGCCAGTCGGGCAACGAATTCAATACGCTCACCGTCACGAGCGGTGGCAATGTGACGCTGGCCGAGGCCGACGGGTTCACCATCGGCGGCATTTCGGGCATCGGTGGCGGCAACATCACCGTCAGCGGTTCAAATACCGTGGCGGCCTCGGGCGCCATCACAACCACCGGAGCCATCCTGCTGCAGGGCCTGACGGCGGCCACAACCATCGGCGTGGCGGGGGCCTCGGGCGATGCCGCATTCGCCGCCTCGGTGTTCACGAACCTCACCAACGGTGCCTCGCGCATCACGGTCGGCAATTCCTCGCAGACGGGCGCGATCGCCGTCAACGCCGTCACGTTCAAGGACTCTGCCACGATCCGGGCCACGGGCACCGGCGGCTCGATCACGGTGAATGGTGCGATCACCGGCACCGACGACGCCTCGGTCACCCTGAGCGCCTCTCCGACCACGATCACCCTCAACAACGACATCACCACCGCCAACCAGTCGATCATCCTCGACGACGGTGCTAGTGGCGCCACGGCCGTCGTGCTCGGCGCGAATGTCACGCTTTCAGCGGGCAGCGGCGCGATCACGATCAATGGTACGGTGGACGGTGCGTATACGCTGGCGGCGAACTCGACGGGTGCCACGACGTTCGGCGGCGCGGTCGGCGGCGGCGTCGGCACGGCGCTGGTGAGCCTGACCACCGATGCCGGAGGCACGGCCAGCCTGAAGTCGGTGACCACCACCGGCGCACAGACCTACAACGACGACACGGTGACGCTGAACGGGACGTACACGACGACGGACTCGAAGTTCACGGTCGACAAGGTGACGACACTGGCCGGGAACACGGTGGTGAGCACGGGCGGCGGTGCGATCGCGTTCAACGGCACGGTGGACGGTGCCCACAATCTGGCCCTGACGGCCGGCACGGGCAACGTGACGTTCGGCGATGCGGTGGGCGGCGGGACACGGCTCGGTGCGGTCTCGATCGCGAGTGCGAAGGACGTGACGGCCGCGGCGATCACGGCCGCGGCGCTGACCCAGGCGACCGGCAGCGGGACGACGACACTCAACGGTGCGGTCAATACGAACACGTCGGCCGGCGTGTCGCTCACGGGGACGAACCTGGCCGTGAACGCCGGCATCACGACGACCGACAATGGCGTGGTGACGTTCAACGAGTTGGGCACGATCACGATCGCGGCGGCGGGCGACATCTCGGCGGACGGTGCGGTGAGCATGACCGCGACGGGTGGCATCACGACCGCCGGCGACGTGACGACGACCGACGACAACGTGACGTTCGTCTCGAAGACGACGCTTTCCGGACCGGTGGCGGTGAATACCGGTGCGGGCGACGGCAACATCTCGTTCTCGAACACGCTCGACGGCGCCCAGACGCTTTCCCTGACGGCCGGCACGGGCAACGTGACGTTCGGCGGCGCGGTGGGCGACACGACGCCGTTGGCCGGCATCTCGCTGGCGTCCGCAGCGAGCGTCACGGCGGCATCGACGATCAAACTCGACGGCACGCCGGGGCTGGCAGCCGACGGCATCACGATCGCCGCAGGCGTGAACAACGTCAGCTTCGTGCAAAGTGGCAGTGACATTCGCGACTTTACCGGTTCGGGCGTGGTGTTTCAGGGCAGTTCCGCGAACTCCCGCCTGGCCGGCTTCACCATCACGCTGAACGGGGCGAACGGCCTGCGATTTGCCACGGGCGACTTCACCGGAACGGTTCTGTCGGGCAACGTGATCAGCGACAACGGAAACACGACGACGCACGTCGGCAACGGCATCCTGGTCGAGGGCTCGAACCTGATGATCGGCTGGACGGCCGACGCCTCCAAGGCCAACACCGCCGCCAACACGATCACGGGCAACGCCCTGAACGGCATCGAGATCAAGGGTGCCGGGGCCCAGAACAACACGGTCCTGTCAAACTCGATCTACCTCAACGGTTATGTCGACGAGAGTGTTTCCGGAAAAAAGGCCGTCGTCGGCGAGGGCATCGCCCTGACCGACGGCGGCAACGGCGGCCAGGTGGCGCCCCAGATTCTGCGGATCGTCGACGACGCAATCGACGGGCTCGTGCGGGTGCACGTGATCGTCGACGCGGTGGGCAGCTACTACCTGCAACTCTTCGACAACACGCCCACCGACGAGCGGGATATTTTCCCGGCTGACGTCGACGGCTTCGAGGGCCGCACGTTCGTGGGTGATGCGCCGGCGCAGACCGGCACCACCGTGACGACCGGCAAGCCGGCGATTGCCGGCGTTCTCGTCACCGGCAAACAGGTCACGATCATCGAAGTGACTGCCGACCGATTGCCTTCGGGCGACTGGATCACCGCCACGGCCACGGCCGTGACCGGCACCAGCCCCGGCAACACGTCGCCGTTCTCGACGGCGGCTCAGCGTTTGGATTCGCCCGTGCTCGCCGTGGGCGGGGATGGTCCGACGACGTGGGACCGCGAGTACTCCTACCAGTTCGTGAACAGCAATCAGGTGCGGGTCACCGGCCTGAGCCCGGCACTTGCGCGGTCGCTGGCCGGCCTCCGCAGCTCGATCGTTCTCGCTCCCGCCGCGGCGGCCGCCGGGGCGAATATCGTCCGCACCGTCAGCAGGGGACAGGTCCAGGCCACCGGCGTTCTGCTCACCCTCGCGGCAGGCGACGCCGTGCCGGCCGGCCAGGGCACGTTTGCCATCGGGTCGGCGACGCTCCCGGCGGCCCGGCTCTACGACGCCTCGACTGCCGGCAGTTCGGCGACCGTCCTGCTTTCAGCCGATGCCGCCAGGATCGCGAACGCCCTGTCGAATACGCCCGCCTTGCCGGAAAGCGGTGCCTTGCCGGCAAGGCCCACGCCGACCGCGGAACAGGCCGCCGTCTTCGTGAACAGGTTCCAGGGCGGCCTGCGGGTCGCCTCGGGCGACGTCGACGGTGACGGACACGTCGATCTCGTCACCGCTCCCGGCGCGATTCCGACGGCTCCGACAGGCAACACCGTGGCGAACAATGCGTTGCGGAAGAGCCTCGCCGCCTTCACCGCGGCTGTCGGCGACGCCCCGCGCGTGATCACGATCTACAACGGGAATCCGAGCGGCGGGTGGCAGTCGGCGTCGGTGAACGTGTCGCAGATTTTTGGTGCGTCGTACGCGGGCGGATTCCTCGTGTCGGTCGGTAATGTCGGCGGGGAGAACGCAGGAAGCGGCGATTCGTTCGCCGAACTGATCGTGGCGTCGACCGACAAGGTGGCGGTCTTCAACGTCACCGTGTCGGCACGCGGTGCGGCGCCGAGCATTTCGGCAACCCCCGTGTCGATCGTTCAGACCGACGGTCTCGTCACGGGACTCGCAGTCGGTGATTTTTCGGCTGCCGCTTCCGACGAGATCGTGGTCGCCACGCTGCGGTCGAGCGGCGCGGCGCCGGCAGCCTTCGTCCAGGTCTATAACGCCGGCGCCACGACCCTGACCGCTGCCGGCCCGTCATTCACCATCAGCAGCCTGGTGGAGGAGGGTCCCAGCCGGAGACTCATGAACGTGTTCCAGTCTGGTGCGTCGCTCGCCGTGGGCGATATCGACGGCGGCAGGCCGGTGCCGGACGCATCCGGCCTGCGGTACAAGCCGGAACTCGTGCTCGGCGCGCAAAAGGGCGGCCTGGCGAATTTCAGGGTCTTGTCAAACCCCCTCGTCGCCGGCGGATCGCAGGGCGACATCAACATCGCCCTGACGCCCGGCAACGCGTTCACGGGTCCCGTGCGGTCGTATGCCAAGCTGAGCCAGTGGCAGCCGACCGGCGGCCCCGATTACTTCACGGGCATGTCGACCCTGGCCCGGCCCACTGCCTTGTCCGCGAACGCCCCGCTCTCGCTCGCCGTGGTCGATGCCGACGGCAAGGTCAATGCGAGGGCCGAGGTCTTCGCCGCGATGGGCTCGACCAGTTCCACGCAGAACGCGATCCGCAGGATTGTCTGGAACGGCTCGGCGTGGCAGGGGGCCGTCGATCTCGATGGGCCGGCCTCCAGATCCATCGTCGTGCAGCCGAACGGCAAGACCAGGTTCCCCGTCGGCTTCGGCCTGCGGCTGGGTTGAGCGGGAGCCGCGGTTGAAGAATGGGCCGGCGGCCGCATCCGGCCGGTCCGCCACGGCCGCTCCCCGGGCCAACGCGGATCGTTTACAACGGTGGATCGTCCGCGGCCCCTTCCGGCAGGCATGGCGGCCCGCGTGGGCCCCGTGCATGGCGTGCCGGCATGCCGTCGGGCATTCGTTTCGCAGGGTGTTGAAAGGTCGATCGCATGAAATTGGTGGGACTGGCAGGCTGGCGCGGCATGGTGGGATCGGTGTTGATGGACCGCATGCAGGCCGAAGGTGACTTCGGCCTCATCGAACCCGTCTTCTTCTCCACGTCGAATGCCGGCGGCCAGGCCCCCGCGATGGCCAAGAACGAAACCGTCCTCCAGGACGCCTACGACATCGACGCCCTGAAGCGGTGCGACATCGTCGTTTCGGCCCAGGGGGGCGACTACACCTCGGCAGTCTTCCCCAAGCTGCGGGCCGCGGGCTGGCAGGGGCACTGGATCGACGCCGCCTCCACGCTCCGCATGCAGCCGGACGCCGTCATCATCCTCGACCCCGTGAACATGCCGGTGATCGAACGCGGCCTCGCGCAGGGAATCAAAAACTGGATCGGCGGCAACTGCACCGTCAGCTGCATGCTCATGGGCGTCGGGGCGCTCTACAAGGCGGGCCTCGTCGAGTGGATGAG
>JBILWX010000099.1:0-13005 GCA_044369655.1 Pirellulales bacterium | reverse complement strand
CATTGCCCGAGGTTTTGGGGTTGGGCGTGATGATCGAGATATCGTCGCGTTCGAGGTCCGCCCAGTCGGCGATCTTCTTCGGATTTCCCTTGCGGACGACGAAGACGACTACCGAGTGGTAGGGGATCGAGCCGTTCTCGTAGCGATTCTGCCAGTCATTGCGGATAAGCCCCGACTTCGCGATCGCCTCGACGTCGGGCCAGGTGGCCAGCGTGACCACGTCGGCATCGAGACCGTCGATGACGGCGCGGGACTGGCTGCCGGAGGCGGCGTGCGACTGCTTGATCGTCACCGGCGTGCCGTGCTCCTGCTCGTAGTGCTTCGCGAACGCGGCGTTGATGTCGCGATAGAGTTCGCGGGTCGGGTCGTAGGAGACGTTGAGCAGCTCGATGGCCTGGGGGCGATTGGCCGCCCCGTTGGGAGCGGGCGATGAACCGGAGCAGCCGACGGCGGCGGCCACCAGTAGGGCGGCAATCGCCCCTGGGAGCGTGACGAAGGGACGGCTTGGCTCGAGCAATCGGCTGTTCACGGCGGGCCTCGGTGTGGGTGCAGAGGGATGAATCTGTGAGCTCAGAACCACGCTTGTATCAGAGGGCACAATGATCGTCAACGTGGTGATGTATTCTTGAGCGTGTGACGTAAGTCCCTGTGGGGTATGTTCTTGCGCACAAGATTGTTTTCTTCCCGGGCCATTAAGGACCCACGATCGAGAGGGTTCCGCGTTGCATTCCGCTGGGCAGCCCGCATTCCCTCGCGTGCGCTTCGGGCTTGGATGAACGCGAGATCGGAACCGGGGAGCCGGGAGCGGCGGCAGCTCGAGGAGCGTTAGGCGTATCCTCGCCGTAGCGACGAGACTTCTGCCGTCCCGGCGGCGCGTCGCCGTGGATGTGTCGCGTGTGTGCCGGCCGCCAGGATGGCGGCCGCCTAAAAGCGACAATCGGCAGGATGCCGATGTGTCGCGTGTATCTAGAACGGCCAGATGAGCGGGGCCAACGCTACCGTGAGGGCCATCACCAGGAGGTTCAGCGGTCCGCCGAAGCGGACGTAGTCGCTGAATTTGTAGCCACCCGGGCCGTAGATCATGAGGTTCGTCTGGTAGCCCATGGGCGTGGCAAAGCCACAGCTGGCGGCCACCGTCACCGCCATCACGAACGGCAGCGGATTGACGCCCAGATCGGCGGCCGTCTGCCAGGCGATGGGAAATGTCAGCACGGCAGCCGCGTTGTTGCTCATCAGTTCCGTGAACAGCATCGTCACGAAGTAGATCGCCGCGAGCACGACGTGGGGATGATCGCCCGCCGCGGCGATCGTCGACTGGGCGATTCCCTCCGCCAGCCCCGTCTTTTCCATCGCCCGTGCCAGCCCGAAACTCGCCGCGATCAGGAGCAACGACTCCCATTCGATCGCCTGCCGCCCCTCGTCCGACGAGATGCACTTCGTGGCCACCACGACGGCCGCCGCCACGAGCGCGGCCGCCACCATCGGCACCAGCTCGAGCGTCGCCGCCAGCACCATGGCCGCCAGGACGGTGCAGGCGATCCAGGCCTGGTCGTGTCGTGGCGGCGTGAAATTGCTCACCGCGCTGACGAGATAGAAATCGCGGTTGCTCCGCTGGTGTTCCGCAAAATCGGGACTTGCCTCCAAGAGAAGCGTGTCGCCTGGCTCGAGCGTGATGTCGCCGATTTTCATCTGCAGGCGTTCGCCGTTGCGGGCCACGGCGATCACCACCGCGTCGTAGGTCGAGCGGAAGCGGCCCTCCCGGATCGTGCGGCCGATCAACGGGCAAGTGTTCGAAACGACCGCTTCGATGAGCGTCCGCTCGGAGCGGGGGTCATTGAGCATGAAGACCTGGTCGGTGGCCGGCCGGAGACCGCGGATTTTCTGCAGTTCCACCACGGAATCGACGACCCCCACGAAGACCAGGCGGTCTCCCGCCTCGAGCCGTTCGGTGGGAGCCACGGCCGCCATCACGTGTCCGCCGCGGTCGATCTCCATGAGAAACAGGCCGTCGAGTCCGCGGAGCCCCGCCTCCTCGATCGACCGGCCGACCAGCGGGCTGCCCGGCTCGACCAGCATCTCGAGCGAATACTGACGGGGGTCGTCGCTCTGGCTGACGGCGGGCCGGCGGTCCTTGAGAAGATGCCGGCTGGCGACGACGAGATAGAGGAAGCCCGCGAGCAACAGCGGCACCCCGAGCCAGGAGATCTCGAACATGCCGAGCGGCCGGCCGGTCTTCGCCGCCACCAGCCCGCTCACGACGACGTTGGTGCTCGTGCCGATCAGGGTGCACAGCCCGCCGAGCACCACGGCCGCGTTCATCGGCATGAGCAGCTTCGACACGCTCAGCCTGTGCTTCTTCGCCCAGTCGCGGATCGCCGGCACCATCAGCGCCACCACGGGCGTGTTGTTCATGAACGCGGAGAGCGCGGCTGGGCCGACCATCGTCCGAACCTGGGCCGAGGCCAGCGACTCCGGCCGGCCCAGCGCGCGATCGACGAGCGCTGCCAAGGCGCCGGTCCGTTCCACCGCCGCGGCCACCACGAAGAGTGCCGCCACGGTGATCATGCCCTCGTTGGCCATGCCCTTGAGCGCCTCGTCGGGCGCGAGCACCCCAGCCGCCAGCAGGACGATGACCCCGCCGATCATCGCCATGTCTGGTCCGCGTTGGCTGAAGAGCAGGGCGGCCAGCGTGAAGAACACGACACAGGCCGTCAGGATCGCCTGCCAGTTGTCCAGCACTATCTCGGGGGTCATGCGGCGGTGCGATTTCCGGGGGCGTGGGGAGGCGTGCCGTGAAAATGTCGTGTGGGCACGACGGACGTGCAAGGCCAAAAGCTAACGGGGGGAGGCGGCCGTAGCGAAAAGGGGGGCACGTGCAGTAGCATCTGCCGATCCGGCAGCCATCTCAGGAGGCTCACGTGATGATCGATCAATTGCTCGAAGCCCGGGACGATGTTCGTACACAGCAACGTGGCGAATATCGTCGCCTTCAACGATGTCAACACCTCGTCGATCCTCGAATACGGCGTGGTCCACCTCAAGAACCAGCACGCGAAGGGGAAGCTGCCCCGGATCCAAGGCCGGCTCTATCGGGTCGAGTCTGGCTCGATCGAGGTGCCGGTCGACGGTCGTGATGACGGTGCGAAAGCCTAGATCGGTCCTCGTTGCCCCACGAACCTCGACTGGTAAAGATGTCGGCTATGACCCACGACCCTCTGCCGCCGCGCGAACGGTTCACGGGCTACTATGCCGCCCCTCGGGCCCCGTGGGATATCGGCCGGCCGCAGCGGGCCTTCGTCGAAGCAGGGGACCAGATCCGGGGCAGGGTGATCGACATTGGCTGCGGCACGGGCGACCTCGCTCTCTGGCTCGCGGGGCGGGGTTGTACCGTCACGGGTGTCGACTTTCTCGACACGCCACTCGAGGCTGCCCGACAGAAGGCCGGTGCACACGGGCTGTCCGTCACCTTTTTGCAGATGGATGCGTTGGCCGTCGGCGAGATTCCCGAACGATTCGACGCCGTGACCGACTGTGGTCTGTTTCACACCTTCGACGACGTCGGACGCTCGGCCTACGTGGGAGCCCTCGCCCGTCTTCTGGAGCCCGGATCGCGCGTCTTTCTGCTCTGCTTTGCCGATGCGGAACCGGGCACACACGGGCCTCGGCGTGTGAGCGAACGCGAACTGCGGGAGGCCTTTGCGAGAGGCTGGCAGGTGGAGAAGATCGAACCGTCCCGCTTCGAGGTCGTGCCCGGCATTCCCGGGGCCGAATTCGGCCCCGGCGGGGCGAAGGCCTGGTTTGCCGTCATCAGGCGGGCCTGACCCCTTCGCCGCTTGCAAACCCGCAAGACAGCGGCTGGGCTGAAGGATTGGTGGCCCGGACGCCGACGACATCCGTAGAATGCGGAGAGAGACGAGACGTCGCATCAGAACCGCATACGAAAAATGGGAGAATCGATCATGACTCGCGCTTCGCAGTGGATGATGACGCTGGCCGTGCTGGCCGGTGGATTGGTGGCCCATCAGGCCATGGCCCAGCAGCCGGCTTCGCGGCAGGTCGTGCGGTCGGTGCCCGCCCAAGTCCGCACCGTCCAGCCGACCCGTTCCTATCGCAGCTACTCGGTGAATCCCGCTCGCGGCGACGTGCGTCGCAACGGGCCGCACAGCGGTGAAGCCACCTGGCGGCACGCGGGAGCCAAGCCCGCCGGGCATTACTCCAACGGTCGCTGAAACGGCAACGCGTCCAGTCACATTCCTGTCGTGCAGTCGACGGGGAAAGTTGAGGGGCCCGGTGCGACGAATCGCACCGGGCCCTCGGTGTTTCTGCACGGTAGACGACATCGGCCGGTGAGCGACGGGACTATTGCCCCGGCTCACCGCCGAACTTCTGAGAGACCAAGGGAGTTGATGGGAGCCACCTCCTTCCAAGCGGACGAGACAGAATCCGCGGCACGTTCCGCGGAACTCAGTGCGTAATGTCGAGCGAGCGCGGCGTCGACACCCTGCGCCGCGGCGTCGTCGAGAAAGCGGATGAATGTGGCCGCGTCCGCTCGGGCGATCAGCCAACGGACAAGCGCGGCGCTCTGGCCGTAGAACACCCGCTGGCGGGCCGCGTCGGCCGGATAGTCTTCCATAGCCAGCAGTTCGGCGGCCGACCAGGCGAGGCCGCGACTCCGTGCTTCCTGAAAATCGGCCTCGTGCCCCCGCTGCTTCTCCGGAGAGTCGTAGAGCAGGGCCAGACCCTCGTCGGCCCACCGCGGGGGAGCGGTGTGGACGAAGTGATCGGCGAGCACGACGTGCACGAGTTCATGGTCGATGGCATCGGGGACGATCATCGGGCCGTCGCCCATGACGTCGATTCTGCGGGTGATCACGCGGTCTCCGGAGAATTCGAGAGAAGTCGCCCCGCGGGCGTCTCCCGGAGGCCCTCCCACCGCCTGGCCGAATGAGTCGGGCGAGGCATGGACGTGGATCTCACACCGCACCAGCCACGGCGCGGGATCTGCTTCGCCCAGCAATCGGGAGAAGGCCTCGCGACGAACCGCTTCCGCGTGATCGCGAATGATCGCGGCCCGTGGGGCGCTAGCGCCGACGACGACGATGTTTCCTCTTGCGTCTCGAGCCGAAAGGCGGGCCACGGCCGCGGGGGGCAGTTCGTCGGCGAGGATCAGGCTCTGGTTGCCGTCGCATGCAGCCAGGACGGCGACCACCACTGCCCACGCGCATGTCTTGCCGCTCCGGAGCCCGCCCCGCGGCTTGGTCGCCGTGGCGTAGATCACCGGCAGCTTTGGCGGATTGGCGACGCGATGCATCGGCGGCGTGCTCCACGAGTTCGGCAGGACGGCTTCGGCCGGTGCCGGCTGGTCAGCAACTCCACGACCGGATCTTGGACACTGCACGTCGCGTGCCAGTCGTCCACAGCGGGCTGCGAAGTCGGGGACACAGATGGTTTTCCCGGCGGAAACAGCGCATCACGAATTGCCGCCCGCCGGCGGCTGGTCGCAGGCTGCACAAAAACAGTGCAGGGGGTGCTGCTGCGGAGCGCACGGGCCGGGATGCGGCGCGGGCCTACAATCTCTCGCATGCGACTGTTTCCCTGTGACCGTTATCCGTTGCCGCTCCCGGACGGCCATCGGTTTCCGATCGACAAATACACGCTTCTGCGGCGGCGGCTGGAGAAGCATGCGGCGGCGGGGGCCGCGGTCGAATTCGTCGAGCCTCATGCGGCCACCGACGACGAACTGCTTCGCGTGCATGCCCGGGGCTATCTGGGCCGCGTGATGGCGGGCACGCTCTCGCGGGACGAGGTGCGGCGGATCGGGTTTCCCTGGAGCCGGGCACTGGTCGAGCGATCGCTCCGGAGCACGGGGGCGGCCGTCGATGCCGCCGCTGCCGCCCTCGAGGACGGCGTCGCCGCCAGCCTTGCGGGCGGCACGCACCACGCCGGCACCGACTGGGGCGAGGGCTATTGCGTCTTCAATGACACCGCCGTGGCGGCCCGCGAAATGCAGGCCCGCGGCGTCGTCGAACGGGTGCTGATTCTCGACTGCGATGTCCACCAGGGGAATGGCACGGCGGAGATCTTTGCCGACGACCCGAGCGTGTTCACGATGTCGATCCACGGGGCCCGCAACTTCCCGTTGCGGAAACATCCCAGCTCGCTCGATGTCGCGCTCGAGGACGGCATCGGCGACGACGAGTATCTGCGGGCCCTCGCGGCCGCTCTTGCGGAGTCGTTCGACCGGGCCCGCGCCGGCCTGGTGCTCTACATCGCCGGTGCCGATCCCTATGCGGGTGATCGGCTCGGCCGCCTCGGACTCACGAAGGCCGGACTGCTTGAACGCGACCGGATGGTGCTGGCGGCGGCCCGGGCTGCCGCCGCGCCGGTGGCGATCGTCTGTGGCGGCGGATACTGCCAGGAGCTGGAGGCGATCGTGGATATCCACGCCGCGACCATGCTGCTGGCGGCCCGGTGCACGAACAAAGGCTCCTGACAGCCGGCCCTCGCCTGCATCGCCCGCACCACCGAACCTTTTCCAAAAAGGTTGACTTGCAATCGCCACAGGAGCGGATATACACGAAAGATCACAAAGTTGATGATCGTCGTGCGGTTGTGTTCTCTGCGTGAATTATAGCTTTTTTTCCAGATGAAGCCCGTAGGTCGTTCCATGCGTTGGATGTGTTGCTGTTGTCGCCGTGCTTGTTGCCTCTGTCCGAGGTTCGGCGTCCGCACACCCATCCACCACCAGCCGCATTCCCAGGAACGACCATGTTGCCCGTTGCTTCGCACCGATCGCCCCTCCTCCTGACCATCAGCCTCGCCCTGGCGGTTTTGACCGCGGGAAAGGCCGCGATGGCGACGCCAGCAGGCGTTGCGGCCGACACCCGCGTCGTGGCTCGCGAGGCCTATGTCTGGGGATGGCCACTCGTCTACCTGCATCATTGCCGGGTGGCTCTGGAGAGGGTGCCTGCGGCTGGCCGCAGCGGCGGGATGCCGGTAGCGCCGCTCAACCGGCTCTCCATGCTCACCGATCGGATCTCACCGCGGACCACGCGGGTGCCGTGCCCCAATCAGGATGTGATCTACGGCTTCGGCATGTTCGACCTGGCCGACGATGCCGTGGTCGTGCAGGTGCCCGACTTCGGCCGGCGGTTCTGGCTGTATCAACTGGGCGACCAGCGAACCGATAGCTTTGCCGAGGTGGGCAGCATCTATGGCACGCTTCCCGGAAACTATCTGGTCGTCGGTCCCGGCTGGCGGGGCGACGTGCCACCCGGCATCGCAGGCGTGTTCCAGTGCCCGACGCGGTATGCGTACTGCCTGCCGAGGGTGTTCTTCACCGACTCGGCGGCTGACCGGGAAGCAGCGTTACCAGCGATCAACGGGATCATGGCCTACCCTCTGGGCGAGTACACGGGCGAGTTGCAGCGGTGCGATTGGTCGAAGCCACGGTGGCTACCGAATCTCGGCACACGTGGTGCGGCCGCCCGTGGCGTGTCGCCGGATACATTTTTCGACGTGTTGCCGGCGGTGCTTGATGATGTTCCGCCGCTTCCCGGCGAGGAGCCGCTCTACGCGAGGTTTCGCGGGTTGCTGGCGGCGGTCGCCGCAGACCCCGCAGTCGCGGCGGAGGTCCGGCAGGCCGCCGCGGAGGCCGAACGTGACGAGGTGGCGCCCCTCTTCGAGTTTCGCAACCTCGGTCGGCCGCTGCCGGCGCACTGGACCACGCTCGTCAATGGCGCCGCGTTTGGCACCGACTACCGCACGCGGACGGCGGTGGCCGCTTCGAACGTGTTCGTGAATCGGCATCGCGAGACGAAATATTACTTTCAGGACCTCGACCTTCACGGCCGTCGACTCGAGGGCAGCCGCGAGTATCAGGTCACCTTTCCGCCGGGCGCCCTGCCGCCGGCCAAGGGATTCTGGTCGCTGACCCTCTACGATGAACGGCACTCGCTGCCCGTTGCCGCGGGCGGCAAGGTCTCCCTTGGGTCGCGGGATTCCGGGCTGCGGTACGGGGCCGACGGATCGCTCACGATCGTCGTCAGTCGCGATGCGGTCGCCGCGGCCGACGATGGCGACACGTCGAGCAATCGACTGGTGGCACCGAACGGCGTCTTTTCGCTTTATCTGCGGATCTACTGGCCTGACGAATCGGCGCTCGACGGCACCTGGACGCCTCCGCCCGTGCATCCGGTTGCCTCGACTCTTCAGCAGGCCGGTACCTGAGTCAGTCCCTCACCTCCTTTCACCATGGGGATTCCGATCATGCACAAGACCATCCTCGAGGCCATTGGTGGCACGCCACTCGTGCGACTGCGGCGGCTGATCCCGCCAGAACATGGCACCGTGCTACTCAAACTCGAGTTCTCCAATCCGCTGTCGAGCGTCAAGGACCGGATCGGTCTGGCGATGATCGAAGCCGCCGAACGGACCGGTGAACTCCAGCCGTCGCGCCATATCGTGGAGCCAACCAGTGGCAACACCGGCATCGCTCTCGCCTTCGTTGGCGCGGCCAAGGGATATCCGGTGACGCTCGTCATACCCGATTCGATGAGCATGGAGCGGCGGGCATTGCTCCTTGGCCTGGGGGCATGGTTCGAGCTTACACCCGCACGCCTCGGCATGCGGGGGGCGATTGACAGGGCCCACGCCCGGACTACCGCGGCAAGACCATCGTGACATTCGCCTGCAGTTCCGGTGAACGGTATCTCTCCACGCCGCTCTACGAACTCATCGGCATGCGTAGCTCGTCGGCCGCTGCGGAGTTCGACATCTGATACGACATTCTATTCTCCATGCGACGCGCTCAGGGCTTGCATCGGGAATCCCGTCGCTCACGCTTTGATCACGTCCGGGCGATGCGGGCGACCGCATCCGCGAGCCTGTCGATCACGTCGCGGCCGGGCAGCACGAACGACAGCACGCCCACCTTCTCCGCGGCCGTGCCGACGAGCCGCAGGCCGTTGATCGCAGTGAGGCGACGGGTCGCATATTCGAGCAGTTCATGCTCGTAGGCGGCGATCCGCTCGCGGCCCAGCCGTGTCACGTAGTCGAGCGCGGCCCCGAGGCCGATGGCGTCGGCGACGTTGGGCGTGCCCGCCTCGAATTTCGCCGGCGGCTCGGCGTAGGTCGTCTGCTCGAAGGTCACGTCGCGGATCATGTTGCCACCGCCCTGCCACGGCGGCATCGCGGCTTGCGCCTCCGCCGTCGCGTAGACCGCCCCGATGCCGGTCGGCCCGAAGATCTTGTGGCCCGAAAACACGAAGAAGTCGCAGCCGATCCGCCTGACATCCACCGGGAAGTGTGACACCGACTGGGCGCCGTCCACGAGCACGCGCGCCCCGCGGGCCTTTGCCATGCCGGTCATGAGCTCGACCGGCAGGATGGTGCCGAGGCTGTTGGAGGCGTGCGAGAGGGAGACGAACTTCGTCCGTGGCCCGAGCAGGGCGGCGTAGGCATCGAGGATCACCTCGCCGCGGTCATTGATCGGCGCCACGCGGATGACGGCCCCGGTCCGCTTCGCGACCATCTGCCAGGGGACGATGTTGGCGTGGTGCTCCAGTTCCGTGAGCACGATCTCGTCGCCGGCGGAGAGCAGCAAGCCGCAGGCCTGTGCCACGAGGTTGATCCCCTCGGTCGTGCCTCGGACGAAGATGATCTCGTCGGGGCTCGACGCCCCCAGAAACGTCTGCACGGTGCGGCGGGCGTGTTCGTAGGCGTCGGTCGCCCGGGCCGCCAGCGTGTGGGCACCGCGATGGATGTTGGAATTGTCGTGGGCGTAGAACCGTGAGATCGTGTCGATCACGTGCTGTGGTTTCTGGGTCGTCGCGGCGTTGTCGAACCAGGCGAGCGGCCTGTTATGCACCCGCTGGTGCAGGACCGGGAAATCGCGGCGGACCGCATCGACGTCGAAAAAACCGAAGCCGGCGACGCCCGACGGGGCAGGGCCGCTGAACAGCGGCGGCGAGGTCGCAAAGGCATCGCTGCCGCGGATGCGGGCCACGAATGACCGCAGGCCTGTGAAGTCCTCGAGCGGCGCGGCGGACGTCCGCACCGGCGCCGCCGTCGGCGCGGCGGACGGCTGGACGGACGGGGTGAACGGTTGAGTGGGAAGGGCGAACGCGTGCATCGTTGCGGCGGGAGGCGTCACCGGCATGGCAGGCTGCGCCACAGGTGCAGCCGCGGCCGGTGTCGCAGCAGTGGCTTCGGCCAGCAGCTGCGAGGCGATCCGCGACAGTTGCTCGTGCGACGGTTCGTGCGCGGCGAAGGAGGGGATGGCGTCCATGGCCGACGAGGGCTCCCGGTGGGTGGTTGGTGGCGTGCTGCTTCGTGCTGGAAGCGGGTGCGTGGTCCCGCTTACTTGGGCGTCGCCTTGCGATGGTCGTAGTCGTGGTAGTAGCCGACCTCGACGTTTTCGAGGATTCCGAGTGCGTCGTCGGTGAGGACGGCGAGCGAGAAGTAGAGGGTGAGGAGGTAGGAGGCGACTCCGAGGCTGTCGAGTCCCATGAGCCGTGCGGAGAGGCTGGGCATGATTTCGCCCGGGATGCCTGTTTGGTGGAGTCCGACGACGCCCTGATCGGCCTCTCCGGTGCGGACGAGGAGGATGCTGGTGGTGCCGAGCCACTGGTTGGACTGGTAGCGGCCCTTGATTTCGAGCTTGTCGCAGGGGACGAGCGGGACTCCCCGCCACATGATGACGGGCGTGCCGAAGAGGTCGACGGTGACGGGTGGGACTCCCCGCCAGGTGCACTCGCGTTCGAAGGCGGCGATGGCCTTGGGATGGGCGAGGAAGAAGGCGGGTTTTTTCCAGACGAGGGCGAGGAGTTCATCGAGGTCGTCGGGTGTTGGTGCGCCGTAGCGGGTGCTGATCCGCATGGCGGGATCGACGGAGTGGATGAGCCCGAACTTGGTGTTGTTGACGAGTTCCCACTCCTGGCGTTCCTTGATGCCCTCGATGGTGAGCCGCATCTGCTCTTCGAGCTGGTCGTAGGGTCCGTTGTAGAGGTCCGAGACGCGGGTGTGGACGCGGACGACGGTCTGGACGGCGGAGAGGGAGTATTCGCGGGGCGTGGCGGAGTAGTCGACGAAGGTCTCGGGGATCTCGACGTTTTCGGCGAATCCGGAGACGAGGTCGATGTTGCGTTCGCCGTAGCGGTTGACGGTGGACTGGAGTTCGCGGTGTTCGTCGATGGCTCTGCGGAAGTCCTCGGCGAGGCTGAGCTGCTCGGCGAGGAGGACGTCGAGATCCTTTCGCGAGAGGGTGAGGAGGACGCAGGGGGTGATGGTGCGGATGGTGACGTCGGAGGGCTTGTCGGAGACGATGTCGGTTTCGCCGAAGAACTCGCCGTCGGAGAGCAGGGCGATGCGGAGGTTGGTGCCGTGGGCACCCTTGCTCAAGACCTCGACCTGCCCCTGGGCGAGGATGAAGAAGGTGTTGCCGTCCTCGCCTTCGCCGATCAGGGTGTTGCCGAGCGAGACCTGCTCGGTCTTGAAGCGGGCCGCCATGCGGCTGACGATGCCGTCGGGGAGACGGGAGAAGAGAGGAACACTGCGGAGACTCTCGGGCGTGAAGACGGGGCTCGTGCCGGCGAGCCCGCCGGAGAGATCGACGCCGATCCGTCTTGCCCTGGGCAGTTCGACCTTGGTGCGGTTGACGCGGTAGGTGCCCCCCGCGACCTGCACGAAAGGCAGGAGCCGCAGGAGCCACCGCGGCGTGATCGACATCATCATCGGCGACGTCTTCGTCGTCGTCGCCAGATTCCGGGCCACAGCCGTCGTCACGCTCCGCTGCAGAACGTTGTCGACGAGACCGCCGCCTACGGCTGCCGTGGCATCGCTACCCCCGCCCGGTTCGGTGCTGATGGCGGGGTTGCTTGTGGGACTGGGAGAGTGCATCTGGACTCTTTTCAGGGAGAGTCGCGAATGCCTCCGGTATTCCAGTCAGCCGCGGATAAACAGGTTGTGCTGAAGCCGCAACAGATTGCCGGCACGGCTTACAATCTGTCAAGCCTTGCCGTTTGCGTAAGCCAGGTTGGCGACTCTCGCGGTTGCCGGTTGCTATACTTTGTTGGTTGCATCCCTCACGGTGTGGGGGGGCGTGCAGTCCAGTTGGTGAGGCGTTCGCTCCATGAATCTGTCGAGGGTGTCGCATCTGCCGGTGGCGGCGTTTTTGGCCGTCCTGATCATGGTGGGCATGCCCGCCTTGGCACGGTTGCACCCCAAGCCCGCCGACGATCCCTGGCTCAAGGTCAGGCCGCCGCTCTATCCGGTCGCCGGCACGCTGGTCTTCGAGGGGAAGCCCGTCTCGGGGGCGATCGTGACGTTCGTCGCGCAGCCAGGGGAAGAAGACGGTCGCCACTATCTGGCGGTCTCGACCACCGATCAGGACGGTCGGTTCTGGCTGCGGACATTCAGCTCATATGGTGACGGCGCCACGCCGGGCACCCATCGCGTGAAGCTCGAAAAACTCGTGCCGACGGGCAGGATGCTCGTGGGGCCGGGCATGTCTTCGATCCTGGACATCGGGACCATTCCCCCGTGGCTGGATCCGGAGCGGCAGCCGGAGACCCCGGGCGGCCCACCCCCGCCGATGGATCCGATGATGATGGACCCCATGATGGGCTATTCCGCGTTTCCAGGGATGCCGGAGATGGTCAACATTCTCCCTGCGCGGTTTGCAGACGAAACGACGTCCGGTCTGATCGCCGAGGTGATGCCCGTCGAGACGAACGAGTTTCTGATCCAGCTGCAGGCCGATCCTCCGCCCGAGGTCGACCATGGTGCCGAAGCCGACGAGCCGCCGGCGGAAGAGGCTGCCTCCTAAGAAAAAACTCCCGCGCGGAGGGGCCGAAACAGCGGCTCCGCGCGGGAGTGGTCGAGGGAAGCCCGAACTCAGGCTACCGCTTCAGCGCCGCAGGCGTCGCCTTGGTTTCGCGGGCGGGGGTCGGCTCCGGCTTCACGACCGACGCCACCTCGATCGACTCGGTGGCCGTCATGACGACC
>JBILWX010000235.1:0-3846 GCA_044369655.1 Pirellulales bacterium | reverse complement strand
AGCCGGCAGCTGCGGCGGAGCATGCTCGACGGCCTCGCCGGGCTGCACACGCTCCAGCGCGAACGCAACGGCGATCCGGAGATCGCCTCGCGGGTCGCGCAGTACGAGATGGCGTTTCGGATGCAGGCATCGGTGCCAGAGCTCACCGACCTCTCGGGAGAGTCGGCCGCCACCTTCGAGCACTACGGCCCCGACAGCCGCAAGCCCGGCACCTTCGCCGCCAACTGCCTGCTCGCGCGGCGGCTCGTGGAGCGGGGGGTGCGGTTCGTGCAGCTCTACCACCGCGGCTGGGACCAGCACAACAACCTCATGAGCAACATCCCCAAGCAGTGCCGCGACATCGACCAGCCACAGGCGGCGCTCGTCGAGGATCTCGCGGCCCGCGGCCTGCTCGACGAGACGCTCGTCGTCTGGGCCGGGGAGTTCGGCCGCACGGTCTACGGCCAGGGCGGCCTCGTCGAGGACTACGGCCGCGACCACCACGGCCGCTGCTTCTCGATCTGGCTGGCGGGCGGCGGCGTGAAGCCGGGGATCGTGCACGGCGCGACCGACGACTACGGCTACAACATCGTGCGGGATCCCGTGCACATCCACGATTTGAACGCGACGCTCTTGCACTGCCTCGGCATCGACCACGAGCGGCTCACCTACCGCTTCCAGGGCCGCGATTACCGGCTCACCGACGTGCACGGCCGGCTCGTGAAGGGCATCCTCGCCTGACGGCTTCCGCCACCACGCAGTGTCCCCCGGCTTCCGCCGGGGGCTTTTTGTCATTCGGTACACGACGCCCCACGACAAGAAGCCCCGGGTGGCACCCCGGGGACTCCGGGGCTGAAAACCGATACGCGTACCACCCGGCCTAATGCCCCGCGACGGGGAGCGGCTTCGCGGCGGCGCGGATCTCGGCCGGGGCGGCCCGCGAGGGGCCGGCCTCGCGGATCGCGGAGAGCACCTGCGTCTCGGTGATCAGGTCGCGGAGCACGATCGGTTCCGGCGGCCGGTCGCCGGGACGGGCCGCCGGAAAGATGGCCAGCACCGGGATCGACTTGCTCTGCAGGCTCTCGAGCATGAGCTTGATCTCGGGAGAGCCGTCGGTCCAATCGGCCAGCAGCGGCACGACGCGGTTTCGCTCGATCTCGGACTTCACCTTCGAGGTCTCGATCGCCGTGGCGAGGTTGTATTTGCAGGTCATGCACCAGTCGGCCGAGAAGTCGACGAGCACCGTCGCCCCCTTCTCCCTGAGGTCGGCGAGCCGATCCCGCGAGAAGGGCTCCCACGGGATCACCGACGCCACCGGGCCCAGGAACATGAAGGCGAGCGTGCCGACCGTGGCCACGATGCCGCCCGCCTGGAGCCAGCGACCAAACCCGATGTCGCCCGCGCGGGCCTCCTGCGCCCGGCCGATCCACCAGCAGGCGGCCCAGATGCCGATCAAGAGCGCGAAGGTCGGCACGAACCAGTCGTGGTCGAGGAACGTGAACAGGAAGACGACCGTGCCGAGCATCACGAAGCCGAGCACTTCCTTGAGCGTCTCCATCCAGGCGCCGGGCTTCGGCAGAAACTTGACGAGGCCGGGAAACACTCCCACGAGCAGATAGGGGAGCGCCATGCCGGTGGCGATGGCGGCAAAGACGGCGTAGGTCACGCCGGTCGGCTGCGTGAGCGTGAAGCCGAACACGGGTCCGAGGAAGGGTCCGCTGCAGGGCGTGGCGAGCACGGTGCTGAGCACGCCCTTGAGGAACGCCGCGAGCGGCCCCTCCTGGGTCTGCATCGCCCCCGCCTTGGCGCCGATGAAGCCCGGAATAGGCAGCTCCCAGACGCCGAGGAAGGAGAGCGCGAAGGCGAACACGATCGCCGCCATGGCGATGTTGAACCGCGACGACGTGAACTGTTCGCCCCAGGCAAGGTTCGAACCAGCCAGGCCGATGTTCGCCGCCACGCTCGCCGTGGCGAGCAGGAAGAACACGGCGTAGAGCCCGGCGCAATACCAGAGATTGAGCTGGAAGATCTCCTGCCGTGCCCGGCCCGACTGCTGGGCGAACGACATGAGCTTGAGTCCGAGCACCGGCAGCACGCAGGGCATGAGGTTCAAGATCAGCCCGCCCACGAGGCCCATCAGCAGGGCCGCCGGCAGCGAAAGCGGCACGCTGCCCCCCGTATCGGCGGCCTGTGAGCCGACGGCCGCGGCTGGCACGGGCGCGACGGCCACGGGATTGACGCTGACAACCGGCAAGGCATCGGGCCCTTGGCCTTCGATGGCGGGGCTGGCCGTGCCGCCTCCTGAGCCGTCGGCAGCCGTCACCGGAGCGGCGGCCGTGAGCGCCGGGGCCGCCGATTCTCCCGACACTGTCGCCGTGAAGGGGATCGTCTCCGGCGGCGTGCAGGCGTTGTCACGGCAGAGTTGCAGGCTCACGGTGCCGCGGACATCCGCGGCCTTGCCGGCCGGATTCGCCGCGAGCGACGCCCGCCACGTGACCGTGCCGGCGTGCTCCTCGACCACGAGACCGTTCCAGCCCGGCACGTCCTTGATCGTCCGCTTGTGGGGCGGCGCATCGGGCCGGAAAGGCCCCGCGAGCTTCAGTGGCGTATCGGCGGCCAGGTTGATTTTGGTGGCCTGCGGCCCGCCCGGCTTCTGCTCCAGGGAATAGAGGTGCCAGCCTTCTTCCAGCGTGGCCGTCACCGCGAGGACGTTGGTTCGCTGGCCGCTCTCAGTCTGCGGCCCCGGCTCAATCCGTGCCGTGATCTGGGCTGGGCTGCCCAAGGCCGCAGAAATCGATCCGAGCGGATCAAACGGGGCCGTTTCGGCCGCCGACGCCACTGACGGCTGCTGCCATGCGAGCAGCGCAAGCAGGAACGCCGCCCGGCACATCCTACGCAGATTCACAGCAGTCACTGGCGAGTACGAAATATGCATGCGTTCCATCTGGCGCCGACGGGTTCAGCGGCCGCCGGGAGGCGGGGACCAACCCATCCGTGGTTGTCGGTTCCCCCAGTTTACCCGCTGCAATTTCCGACGGTCAATCGTCAAACCCGCCCGCAGACCAGGCGGCAGCGAGGCCGCCGGGCAGCGCCTCGAGGAGGCTGTCGATACGGGCGAGCACCCTGCTCGAGTCGGAAAACTCACGGTGCTCCTCGAGCGTCCAGCGAAACCAGTTGTCGAGCCCGAACAACACGCCGGTGCCATGGAGGAAGGGGATCAGCCCGGCCTCCTCGCGCGACAGGGGCCGCACGCGGTCATACGCGGCGATCGCCGCCGGCCAGCGGTCGAGAAGAGACCGCGGCCCGTTCTCGGCAGAAGCACTCCAACTGCCCACGAGCCGCGCCAGATCGGTGGCGGGCGTATCGATGCCGGCTGCATGCAGATCGATGATCGCCGTCACCGAATCGCTCCGCTCATCATCGAAGAGCACGTGGTCGCACCAGATGTCGCGGAGGACTGGCTGAAGCAGGCAGGGATCAGGCTGGAGAGCAGCCCACCGCGCGAGCAGCCGCGTGCCACTGCAGTCGTCGAAGATGGCGATCGCCGCGGCGACGCGGGCATCGATGGCGGCGCGGAAGTCAGCCGGCAGCGTCGCGCCGCCGGCCCGCGACCAGACAGCGCGGCGAGCCTGCCAGGGCTCGGCCAGCAGCCGGCGAGCCTGTGCGATCCGGCGTTCGACACCCGGCGACATCCCCGCGCGGGGCGGATGGCCCGGCAGGCCGGCAGCCGCGAGGTGAAGCCGCGCCAGCGTCGTGGCAGCCGCGGCCGCCTGCGTGGCAGTGGGGCAGGGGACCGCCACACCGGGCATGAAGCGAGAGAGCTCCCAAAGCCTGCCGTCGGCAGCGACGACGACCGTGTCGCCGTCG
>JBILWX010000234.1:0-3873 GCA_044369655.1 Pirellulales bacterium | reverse complement strand
TGCTCTCTGACAAACTGGTCGTAAGGCTTGTCGGCGTTGAGCGACGCGATCACCCAGTCGCGATACCGCCAGGCGTTGGGCCGGGCCTTGTTCATCTCGAAGCCGTGGCTCTCGGCGAACCGCACGACGTCGAGCCAATGCCGCGCCCAGCGCTCGCCATAGTGCGGCGAGGCGAGCAGGCGATCGACGAGCTCAGCGAACGGCCCGGCGGTGTTTCCGGCGGCGCGGCAGGCATCCTCGAAGGCGGCGATCTCCTCTGGCGAGGGCGGCAGGCCGATCAGGTCGAAGTGGACCCGGCGGATGAGGGTCCGTGGATCGGCCTCGGGGTTGAGGGCGAGGCCCTTCTCGGTAAGCGCGGCGACGATGAAGGCGTCGATCGGATTCTTGCCGATGGCTGTCTGCCCGCCGCCGGCTGCCTGTGCAGCCGGGAGAGCCGGCACGGGCGGTCGCTCGAGCGGCTGAAACGCCCAGTGATTCGCCCCTTTCGCGGGGGCGGCGTCGCCCTCGGGCAAGAGCGACTCCGGCAGCGTCTGCATGTCGTCGGGCCACGGGGCGCCGGCCTCGATCCAGAGCCGCACGAGCTGCTGCTCGTCGGCGGAGAGGGGCTCGCCGTCGGCCGGCATCCGGCTTTCGTGGTCGTCGGTGACGATCCGTTTGAAGAGTTCGCTTTCGTCCGGCTTGCCGGGCACAATGCCCACGGTGCCGGAGTCGCCGCCGGCGATCGTTTTTTCCCGCTCGTCGATCCGAAACCCGCTCTCCGGACTGCCGGCGGCGTGGCAGGCTCCGCATTTCGTAGCCAGCAGCGGCGCCACCTGGGTGCGGAACGTCTCGGCGGCCGCGGCATCGTTACCGGGATCCGCTGCGACGGCATCGCGAGCGACGGCGAGTGGCAACAGTCCCGTCAAGACAACTACCGACCAGATGCCCGACTGCGTAAGCCTCATGGGTGCACGTTCCGGGAGACGGGGGATGCACGCGGCCCAGCGGTCGCGACCATACGCAGCCGCGTCGGACTGTCAGTATAGTATCGTCGTCGCCGCCCGCCTTGCATTTCCCTTCCGGCGGAAATCTTTTACGTTTGTCCGCACGTGGGCCAGCTTCGGGCCCTTTGCAAGGATGCGAACCATGTCCACTCCCCCCTTCTCGCCTGGCCCCTCGCCCCGCACCGTCCGCACCGCCGCGGGCGCGGTGAAGTCCGTTCCAGCCGACTGGGTGCTGCTGCCGCCGGGCGATGCCGGCCTGACGCGGCGGGTGAAGGCGGCTGGCGATCACTTTGTCGTGCAGGAGAAAGTCGGCCGTCGGATGTTTTCGCGGGGCGTGTGGGCGCCGGCCGCCACGGTCGCCCGCATCGAAAAAGAACTCGCAGCCGAGCGGTCCACCGATGCCTACGCCAAGAAGCAGGAGTCGGCGGCCCGGCGGCGCGAGAAGGTTCAGGACGAATATGTCGAAGACTTTCAGGGGGCCGTCCTCGAGTTTCTGCGGTTTCACGAGACGCATGCGGCTGTGTCGCGGCGGCTCGCGAAGCTCGTGGCAGCCCATGCGACGCCGGTGGGCAGCGGCACGGTGGCCCGCACGAAGCGGATCCCGATCGAGCGGCGGGCGGAGGCGGCGGTGATCGCCTGGATGCGGCACCAGACGACAGCCTACGACTCGATGAAGATCGCCAGGGTGAAGGGCCAGCGACGCGAAGTCCGACGGATGCTGGCCGCGCGGTCGCGGTCGGTGCTCGAAGCCTATCGCCAGGGGCACTCCATCCCCGGCAGCTGCCCGCTCGCGCGGGCCCTTGCGGCCGAGCCGACCCCGCCGCTGAAGCCGTGAGCGCTCACTCGCATGCACCCAGCCGCTCTGCCTCCTGACGACCTGCTGCGGCAGTGCGACGAGACGCGGACCCGCCGTGGCGGACCCGGGGGCCAGCACCGTAACAAGGTGGAGACGGCGGTCGTGCTCGTGCATCGGCAGACGGGGCTTTCCGCCGAAGCCTCGGAGCGACGGTCGCAGGCGGAGAATCGCCGCGTGGCGCTCTGGCGGCTGCGGATTCAGCTGGCGCTTTCGCATCGCGAGCCAGCGGAGTCGGCTGGCCCGTCGCCGCTCTGGCGGTCCCGCGTTCGTGGCAGACAGTTGGTGATCGCGGCGGACCACGACGACTATCCGGCGGTCGTCGCCGAGGCGCTCGACCGGCTGGCGGAAGTAGGCTTCGAGATGCGTCGGGCCGCCGACATGCTCGGCGTGACCGCATCGCAGTTGGCGAAGCTCTTCGGGAAGGTGCCGGCGGCGTGGGTGGCGGTCAACCGGCTCCGCGGCGAGGCGGGACTGCCGCCGCTCAAGTAGAGCGAGAAGGGATACGGACACCTTGAAAACTTGCCGCCACGGGGGAGCGGGGACACGGACACGTTGAAAACTTGCCGCCACGGGGGAAGAGGGGGTGAGGCTGTTTCGGCATGAAGGACGAGACCGAAGGAGTTCGACCCGTGGCCATGAGTTTTTAACTTGTGGAATCGATGCGGGGACACGGACAAGTTGAAAACTTGCCGCCACGGGGGAGCGGGGAAACGGACACGTTGAAAACGTGCCGCCACGGGGCATGCGTGCTGGGGCCAGCTCAAATGAACCGCGCGAGCACGAGCACGCCTGCCAGGCCCATCACCGCCACGATCGACTCCATCAGCGTCCAGCTCTTGAGCGTGTCGCCGAGCGAGAGACCGAAGTATTCCTTGAATAGCCAGAAGCCGGCGTCGTTGACGTGCGAGAGCGCGAGGCTGCCCGAGCCGATCGCCAGCACGAAGAGGTTTGGGTCGACGGTGCCCGAGGAGGCCAGCGGCGCCAGCAGGCCGGCGGCCGTGAGCCCGGCGACGGTGGCCGACCCGACGCAGGCCCGGATCACGGCCGTCACCATCCAGGCCAGCACCAGCGGATGAACGCTCAGGTCCTGCAGCCGCTCGGCGATCTGTTTGTCCATGCCGCTCTTCAGGAGCATCGCGCTGAAGGCGCCGGAGCCGGCGATCACGAGCAGGATCGAGGCCACGTCGCCGATGGCCCCGGCGTAGGTCGTCATCACGGAGGTGAACGACCGGCCCCGCATGAGCCCGAGGGTCACGGCGGCCACGGCGAGCGTGAACAGCATGACGAGGTCGGCGTCGGCCGCGAAGGCGACCCACGGCTCGACCGCCGTGGCCCATGGCGGCGCATCGGGCCCCGTCGGCATGAGCATCCGCACGGCGGTGGTTGCCAGCAGCAGGGCCGCAGGCAACAGCGCGGTGAGAATGCTCGTCGCCGCGCCGGGCAACTGGTCGTCGGGGATCGGCTTCGCTTCCATGCCGGCCAGCGGGCGGGCGGGGATCTTCGTGAGAAACCGGGCGAAGACCGGTCCGGCGACGATGATGGCCGGAATGGCGACCGCGATTCCATAAAGGAGCGTGAGGCCCACGTCGGCGTTGAACTTCGGCACGAGTCCCATCGGCCCGGGGTGCGGCGGCAGCAGCCCGTGGGCCACGCTCAGTGATGCCAGCGCCGGCAGCCCCACCACGAGGGGCGGCAGGCCGTAGCGAGTCGTGACCGCGAAGATGATCGGCACGAGGAGCACGAAGCCGACGCCGTAGAAGAGCGGAATGCCCACGATGAAGCCGGTCAACGCCATCGCCCACGACATCCGCGACTTGCCGAAGGTGTCGACCATCACCGTGGCGATCTTCTGTGCGGCACCGCTCTCGACCACGAGCTTTCCGAGCATCGCGCCGCTGACGATCGTGATCAGCAGCTTGCCGAGGATGTCGCCGAGCCCCTGCTTCACCACGCCCATGACCTTGTCCGCCGGCATGCCGAGCGCCAGCGCCGCCGCGGCCGACACGATCACGAACGCCAGGAACGGATGCACCT
>JBILWX010000233.1:0-3892 GCA_044369655.1 Pirellulales bacterium | reverse complement strand
AAAAGGTTCGGGCCGCCGCCGTCGATCAGGCGCAAGTGACCGACGCCTCGCTCTTGATCGTGCTCACCGCTGACCTCAAGGCCTGGAAGAAGTCGCCCGAGCGGTACTGGCGGAACGCCGCGCCCGAGATCCAGAAACTGGTCACGGGCTGGATGGGGCCGTTCTACGAAGGGAAAGAGCAACTGCAGCGGGACGAGGCGATGCGGTCGTGTGGCATCACGGGGCAGACGATCATGCTCGCGGCCAAGGCCATGGGCTACGACTCCTGCCCGATGATCGGCTTCGACCCGGTAAAGGTGGCCGAGATCATCAACCTGCCAAGCGACCACGTGATCGGCTTCATGATCGCCGTCGGCAAGGTATTGAAGCCCGCCATGCCGAAGGGCGGCCAGTTGGCCCTGGCCGAGGTGGTGGTGCAGGACCGGTTCGCGTGACGGGGCGAACTAGCTCATGGGACGCTTGAGCTTCAAGGTCGTGCCGGGGTCGTGACGCGAAGAAATCGTCGGCTGGCTCGGTGAGTCGCTGAAAGTGAAGGTGAAGGCTCCGCCCGAGAAGGGCCGGGCCAACGAGGCCGTCATCGCCCTGCTGGCCGAACACCTCGGGATTGACGCGGCGAGCATCGCCGTGGTGAGCGGCCACGGCTCGCCCGCGAAGATCGTGGCCGTCGACGCCATGGATGACGAGGCGATCCGGGCAGCTTTTCCCAGCGGAAAGCCCGGGAAAAGCGGTGGCACGAGAACCCGGGAATAAGTGAGGTACCCGTTCGGGAAACACGCCTGCCCCGGGTGGTAATGCCCCGAGAAGCACGTGTTTTTCGCTGTGCACTGCGGCGACGGTTGAACTGCCGAGCCTGGGCACGGCGTGACGCGTGGCTTTCCAGGAGATCGACACCGCGGCCAACCAGTTGCCCAGCGACACGTGGAGATGGCGAGAACGGCCGTCGGACCGACGCTCGTAGAGTTTCAAAATGACCGTGCCGTCGGGCATGAATTGCACATGCCGGACCGGACGATCTTGGAACGTGGTGATTTTCACCATGGAACCCTCCCTGAGAGAAAAAGAAAAAGGCAGGGGCGGCACCCGAAGGCGCCGCCCCTGCCGAAATGAACTTCGAACAATCCGCCGGGCTACAAGGTCCAGCGGCGCGGATCAGCACCGCAACGTGCCTGCCGAATGCACGCCGTAGCGTCCGACGGCAGTCACTCACGCCCGTCAGTTACTTCCGCTCATGACGGAATGCGGCGGACGAATCCATGGCTGACTCGCCGCGGGCGATCGCTGCATCGTATTGGGCCGCCACCGCCGGCATGACGACCAGCGGGCAGCCGTGCTCCGCCGCCTCGTCCACCATCAGCCGGACGTCCTTCCGGGCCATGCTGACGGTGAACGACGCCGGTTCGAACGGACCTCCGGCCACCTTCGCAAACCTGGCCGGAAAGAAGTCGCCGGGATTGAACTGCTGAAACATTTTCGCCGCATCCTGCGGATCGACGCCGGTCGCATGCGCCAGCCGCACGATGTCACCCGCCAGTGCCGACATGCCCAGAAACGCCAGATTGCCGAAGAGTTTGAATGCCGCCGCCCGTTCCGGCTGCGGACCAAGCTGAAACACCTTGCCCGTCATCCTCTCCAGTTCCGGCAACACCTTCGCACACTGCTCGGGGTCGCCAGACAGAAGCATGACTCCGGTGCCCTCAGCCGCATTCACCGGCCCCATGAATACCGGTGCGTGAAGATACACCCGCCCCCTGCCCGCCCAGCAGCGGGCACGCTCGCCGGTCGCACTCGGTGTGGTCGTCGTGTGATCGATGATCCAGCACGACGCGGGAATGGCGTCGGCAAGCGGCTCGAGCACCGCATCGACCGACGCGTCGTCAACCAGAGACAGGTGCACCCGATCGACTCCAGCCACTGCGTCGGCGGACGCGGCAAACGCCTTGGCACCATGGGCCTCGAGCGCCTCAGCCGATGCTGGCGAGCGGTTCCACACGTGCACGGTGCGCCCCTGCTCCAACAGCCGCCGGACGAAGCCACTGCCCATCAACCCGGTGCCGAGAAACGCAATCTTCATGGGGTGTCTCCTTGGGATGTACTTTCGAGGTGCAGCTGCTCAAAGTTGCCCGATCGACCATGGAGCGTGGATTTACCGCCAGGACGGGTAAAAGAACTTCGTCGCGTTTCACGATCATCGTGTGCGGTTTCAGCCGAAACCGAGGGTGCCAATCGCAACGCCGGACTCGGATTAATCTATCCGCGCCAGCGGGACATGCGGATATGACAGAATCCGCCGATCCATCGTCACCAGATCACTTCCGTGATTCCTCGCTGTGGCGACAATGATCTGATCAGCCGGGTCGCTGTGAAATCCTCCCGGCAGACAACAGGCGTCGGCAGAGATGTCCGGCGAAAGCTCGAGAAGCTTCACGCCGGGATAGGCGAGGGCAGCATGAAGCCATCGATCGGTCGGCATCGGTAGTTTCAGCCGACCTCGCTCCACCAGTTTTGCAACCTCCCAGCAGGAGATGGCGCTCACCCCGATGTGTCGAGATTCATGCTGGGAAATGAAGGACTTGGCTTTCGATGAAAGCCGATCGTCCTGATGCACCCACCATACCCACACATGCGTGTCCAGAACGATCACTTTGCTGCTTCCCACTCATCTGCAGAAACGCTCTCGAACGGCTGTTCGTACTCAACCTTCAACCCGCTCAGTGAGTAACGATTCTTCCGGTCGGCAAGCTGCGGGCTGATCGGGCTGATGGTTACTTCCACCTGCTGGCCAGGCTCGTATGGCAGGTGGTCAAGCGTCACGGAGCCGTGGGCACCAACGGTCGCTTGCACGTGCATTTGCTTTTCAGAGTGTTTCATGGCTCGTTCGCGTAGTGGGGCGAATACGTCTTCTTGAAGTATACGCGTCTATCAAGTGCCACGACACCACCGCCTACAAGCCACTTGCCTGACGAAAAACGGCACGGGCGGCACACGAAGGCACCGCCCCTGCCCGTAACCAATATCGATGCCCCGGCCGCCCTATGCGCTCCGGCGGCGGCCGCCGCCGGAGCGATATACTCCTGCCAAGTGACGGCGGGCGGAGCAGTCTATGCATCGCGTCGCTCAGTGTTCGCCCCTGCGGAGGTTTCGTGCCATGAAAATGCGTGCCGCGATGCTCGAGGATTTTTCCGGCCCCGCGGGAATTCGCGTCGTCGAACTTCCCGTCCCAACTCCCCGCCGCGGCGAGATCCTCGTCAAGGTGATCTGTTCGCCGGTAAACCCGTCTGACGTGCTGTACTGCTTGGGAAAATACAGTAGTCCACCGAAGCTCCCGGTGGTTCCAGGATTCGAAGGCTGCGGCACAGTCGTATCGTCGGGAGGCGGCTGGATGGCCAATCGCCTCGTCGGCAGGCGGGTGGCCGGTGCCGTGCAGTCCGGCCAGGGCTTCTGGGCCGAGTATGTCGTCCTGAAGGCCGTGGAGGCCTTGCCGATGCCCACAGAGGTAAGCGACGAATCGGCCGCTTCCGCCTTCGTCAACCCGCTGACCGCCCTGGGCCTCGCCCGGCCCGTCATCAAGGGACGCCATCGGGCGATGATCCATACCGCCGGAGCCTCGCAGCTCGGACGGATGCTGATCCGCCTGAGTCAGCGTCATGCTTTCCCGCTCATCAACATCGTGCATCGCGAGGCTCTCGTCGCCGAGCTGAAGGCTGACGGCGCTAAGCATGTGCTCGACAGTAGTCGGGCCGACTTCCAGGAATCGCTCACAAGCCTGGCCCGAGACCTCGAGGCCACGTGGGCAGCCGACGCTGTGGCCGGGAGCATGACGGGCATCCTGGCCGCGTGCATGCCCTCCCGCAGCACGATCGCGGTCTACGGCGTGCTGTCCGGGAGCGAATCG
>JBILWX010000232.1:0-3911 GCA_044369655.1 Pirellulales bacterium | reverse complement strand
GCCGAGACCGTGTGGACGCAGATGGTCGACGTGGTCGACGACTATTTCAAGATCGCATCGGAACAGCGCGTGGTGTTCTCCAACGGCGTGCCCGCGGAAGGACGGATCGACACGTTTCCGCAGACCGGCTCGACCCTCCTGGAGCCATGGCGCGGCGATTCGATCGGCTTCCGCGAACGCCTCGAGGCCACGCTGCAGTCGATTCGCAGGGTTGGCGCGATGCGGCTCATCCCCGACCCGGGCGGCTGGCGGATCGAGGCGGTAGTCCGCAAGGAATTGGAAAACATGCCCCGGCCCATGATGGCGACCACGGGCGGTGCTTCGTTTCGCAACGACGACTCGCTCTACCGCTATGGCACGCCGTTGCCCACCCTCGGCCAGCAGGTCGGCGACCAGCCTCGTCCCGTGGCAGCCCCCACCCGAAACCTCGGCTGGATCCCACTCGGTCGCGACCCGCTCCTCGAGCAGCGGATGCTCTCGAAGGTGCTCGCCAAACTCGGCGTCGCCGCCGCGCCGCAGGCGGAGCCCTACTACCAGCCACCGGAGGCTGCCGGCACAGGGAACGTGGGGTCACCCGCGCCTGCCACCGGCCCCGTCTTCGGCGCCCCGATTCCGCCGGAACAGTTGCCCCCGGGGGCCGTGATCGCGCCCGGCCCGCCCGTTCCGGTCGAGTCACTGCCGCTGCCGAAGTGACGCGGCAGCATGTCCGTGGCTCGCGCTGCGGGCTCGATGCGGCCTCGTCGACTACTCGTCGGTGACGCAGCCCTGCGAGGCGGGAGCCACGCAGCGGATGTACTTCGCGAGCATGCCTCGGGTGGCCTTGAGCGGCGGCGCCTTCCACTCGCCACGCCGCCGACGAAATTCGTCGTCCGACACGTCGGCGTCGATCGAGGCGGTGTCGGCGTCGATGACCACCATGTCGCCGTCGCGGACCAGGGCGATCGGCCCGCCATCCTGCGCCTCGGGAACCACATGGCCCACGATGAAACCGTGCGACCCGCCGGAAAAGCGTCCGTCGGTGATGAGCGCGACGTCGTTGCCGAGCCCGGCGCCGACGAGCGCCGATGTCGGCGTGAGCATCTCCGGCATGCCGGGGCCGCCCTTCGGCCCCTCGTAGCGGATGATCACCACGTCTCCCCGCTGGATGGCCCCCTGTTCGAGCGCCGAGAGCATCGCTTCTTCGCTGTCGAACACCCGGGCCGGGCCGCGAAACCGCGACCCTTCCTTGCCGGTGATCTTGGCCACGGCGCTGCCCGGCGCGAGGTTGCCGTGCAGGATCGTGATGTGTCCGGTCGGCTTGATCGGATGCTCGACCGGCTGGATGATCTTTTGCCCGGCGGCCAGCCCCTTGCTCGAGGACAGATTTTCCGCGAGCGTCTTGCCGGTGACGGTCATGCAGTCGCCGTCGAGCAGCCCCTTGTCGAGCAGATACTTCATGAGGCCGCTCGTGCCACCGATCGAGTGGAGATCCTCCTGCACGAACTTGCCGCTCGGCTTCAGGTCGGCGATGTAGGGAACCCGCCGCGACACCCGCTGGAAGTCGGCCGGCTCCAGGGACACGCCCACCGCCCGGGCCATCGCGATCAGGTGGAGCACGGCATTGGTCGAACCGCCGAGCGCCATCAGCGTGACCATGGCATTTTCGAAACTGCGACGGGTCATGATGTCGCGGGGCTTGAGGTCGAGTTCCAAAAGACGGCGGACGGCCGCGCCAGCCCGCTGGCATTCGTCGAGCTTGCCAGGATTCTCGGCCGGAATCGACGCGCTGTCGGGCAACGCCATGCCGAGGGCCTCGATCGCCGTGGCCATCGTGTTGGCGGTATACATGCCGCCGCAGGCGCCGGCACCGGGGCAGGAATGGCGCACGATCTCACCGCGGCGGGCGTCGTCGATCCGACCGGCGACATATTCGCCGTAGCACTGGAACGCCGACACGATGTCGAGCGGGGTGCCGTCGGCCAGATGACCGGGCCGGATCGTGCCACCGTAGACCATCAGGGCGGGGCGGTTGAGCCGGCCCATGGCGATCAGGCAGCCGGGCATGTTCTTGTCGCAGCCCGGAATGGCCACGAGGCCGTCATACCACTGGGCCTGCATCACGGTTTCGATCGAGTCGGCGATGATGTCGCGGGACGGGAGCGAGAAACTCATCCCGTCGGTGCCCATCGAGATGCCGTCGCTGACGCCGATGGTGTTGAACCGCATGCCAACCATACCGGCGGCCGTCACCCCCTCGCGGACTCGGGCCGCCAGCTTGTCGAGATGCATGTTGCAGGTGTTGCCCTCGTACCACATGCTGGCGATGCCCACCTGCGGTTTGTCGAGGTCGGCGGGCTGAAGGCCGGTCCCCAGCAGCATGGCCTGCGACGCCCCCTGCGAACGGGGCTGGGTGATCCGGGAGCTGTAGCGATTGAGGATCGCGGTGGCGTTCGTGGTGGGCATGGCGTTTTCCTTGGGGTTTCGTGCAGAATAGTTTCCGCGACCCCCATTTGAAAGATGCAGGTGAAAGGTGCCGGTGCGTCCCGAATTCGTCTTCCTCGACCTGGGCAACGTGATCGTTTCATTCGACAGGGAGCGGGCCTTCCGGCAGATGGCCGAGGTCAGCGGCGCCAACGTGGCCTCCATCCGCGGCCTGCTCATGGAAAGCAGCCTGCAGGACGAGATCGAGAGGGGCCGGATCGACTGGCCGGAATTTCACGCGGAGTTTTGCCGGCGAACCGGCACGCAGGCCGACCTCGGCACGCTGGCCCAGGCGGCCAGCGACATGTTCCGACTGAACATCGAGATGCTGCCGGTGATCGCCGGCCTCGAGCGGACCGGCTGCGGCCTGGGCATCCTCTCGAACACCTGCGGTCCGCACTGGGAGCACCTGCTCGCGCAGCGGTATGCGGTGCTACCAGGCAACTTCAGGGAAGTCGTCCTCAGCCACGAGGTTCGGGCGATCAAGCCGGAGCCCGACATCTATCGGCTGGCGACGGCACGTGCCGGCGTGCCGCCCGACCGGATCTTCTTCTGCGACGACATCCCCGCCCACGTCGAGGCCGCGCGGGCCGCCGGCTGGCAGGCCGAACTGTTCACCTCGGCCGCGGGCCTCATCGACGCCCTCGATCGCCGGGGGCTCAAACTGGGCCTCTGAACCGCCGCCGTTGCCACGCTATCGATCCTCGTGACGGCGGCTCATGAACCGCATCAGGGCTTGCTCGTCGAACCGTCCCTCCAGCACGACGGCACCGTCGGCCGTGAGCACCGGCACCCGGTTGCCATACCGCTGCTGGAGAGCGGGCTCGGTGTCGACATCGACCAGCTCCACGCCCTCCGCGGGGGCATGGGCGGCCAACAGATCCTCAGCCTGCTCGCAGAGATGGCAGCCCCGGCGGGTATAGAGCAAAAACACCATGCTTCGGGTAGGATACCGGAGGAATGGGGCTGAGCCAGCCACCAAATGCCCATGCTCACGGCCGGCGGCCCGGGCCGCACCGTATCCGACCACCCAGTCCTCACCGCCCGACCGCGCATGTCCGCCCCCGCCTCCACTCCCACCCAGACCGTCGACGAATTCCTCCGTGTCGTCCGGGCCAGCGGGCTGGTCGAACCGGACCAGCTCGACGAGGCTGTCGCGCCGTGGAAGAGCGTGGCGGGCCCCGTACCCGAGGACTGCATCCAGGCGCTCATCGACCGCGGCCTGCTGACCTCCTGGCAGATGGAGCAGCTTCGCAAGGGACGCCACAAGGGCTTCGTGCTCGGCAAATACAAGCTCCTGCGGCTGCTCGGGGCGGGAGGCATGAGCAGTGTCTACCTCGCGGAGCATATGACTCTCCACAACAAGGTGGCCATCAAGGTGCTACCCGTGAAACGGGTCGAGCAGTCCTCCTACCTCGCCCGCTTCGAGCGCGAGGCGCAGGCATCTGCCC
>JBILWX010000230.1:0-3925 GCA_044369655.1 Pirellulales bacterium | reverse complement strand
GGAGGCGGTGATCCTTCAGCATGGCAGGGGCGGAGATAACGAAGCGATGCAGCGGACGCGCGATACAATCGGATGGCATGGCGCTGGATCGTCGCTCCTGATTGAGCCTCGCTTCAGCGGGGTAGGTCGGGCGCAACGCGGCTCCGCCTCGTACGCCCCAGACTCCAAAAAGAACTGCGCCCCCTTTTCGGCCGCGTGGTCACTGCTTCCGATCACCGGTTGCCCGTTCGGCCGTGAACGTGAATGCGTTTGGCTTCGGCTCCACCGTCACCTCCCAGCCGGATGTCGCAAACGAGTGGTAGCGGGGAGCGACGATCCGCGTGGGTGCCTCTGTGGCCTTGCCCAAATCCTCGTCGCCATCAACCGACCGAGGCGGAGCGATCAAAACGCGATACACACCGGGCCTCATGCCGTCCGCACTGGCCAGTGTTCCCATGCGAAAACCGCCATCAGCCTCGATGCTCCCCTGGGACGACACCCTGCCATCCGCGGACTCGAAAACGATCAGGGTTCCGGCCAGTTCCACCAGCGCCGCGCCGTCGGGCGCGACCACCTTGCCACTGACGGGATAGAACTCGCGGCTGCCGCAGCCGACGACCGCCAGACACATGATTGCCAAAGAGACGCGTTGCCAGTCGAGCAGAAGACCGAAGGGGCTGCCGATCGTGATCCTCTCGATGGGCATCAATAGTCTCCCACGGTGTTGCCGTCGGCCCGCTCGACAAGGCGTCGCAGGATCGTCCCGCCGGTCTGGTTTGACACGGCGCGGACGCTGCCGTCGCCATACACGAACTGGCAGACACCCGGATGCCAGCTGCCGAACTGATCGTTGTACGCCGTCGTCGGAGATGCCGCGAGCGGGTAGCTTGGCCCCGCAAACCTTCCCGGCACACGATAGTCGTCAGGATTGAAAACGGAGGAGTCTCCTCCTCCAGTGAATCTCCTGAGAGCCGTCGGAGGCACGTGCTTCTCGCCGATCAGGAACGTGTATGACAGGCCATCGGTGATGGATGAAAACTTGGTCGATGATGTGAAGGTGATGCCGGAGAACAACGGATCGCTTCCCCCCTGAGAGCCGCTCGGGAGTGTGATAGCCGAAACGGCGTTGCTGCTCGGAAATATCCTAATTGGAGGTCCGGCGGTCCAGGCGAAGTCATTTGATCCGTCTGCGTTGATAGCATGCGCGTAGTCGCTGCATGCTCCGCGCATCGCAGGCATGCCCAAACTGCCCCGCGCGTCCCCCTGCTCGCTCAGCTGGGGAGGCCCTCTCCGGGTCGGGCAAAGGTATCCTGCGATGGATGCCTGCCTCGCCGCATTCGTCTGGGCGTGGTAGGACCTTGTGACGTCCCAAGCCTGATAGACGTCGTTCATTTCAAGAAACGGCAATAAGAACACGGCCCAGGTAGGGCCGTTCCCGGGAGATCTGCTCGGCGGCAGGGCCTTTCGGCTATCGTGATAGCTGTGGACGGCCAGGCCGATCTGCTTGAGGTTGTTGGAACAAGTCGTCAACCGGGCCGACTCCCGCGCCGCCTGCACCGCCGGCAGGAGCAGCCCCACGAGCGTGCCGATGATCGCGATGACGACCAAAAGCTCCACGAGTGTGAAGCCGCGCGATGCAGCCGTCTGATCCACTCGGCTGCGGCTGCGGCTGTCGTTCGCTATGGTCGCAGACTGCCAATCGCGATTACGCATGTCCCATGTCCTTCCTTCATCGAGAGGCCGGCACCGGTTCGAAACGTCGCAGGGGACGGGTGCCACCCCCGCGTTTTATTTCCCTAGCTTCTTTCTCCAGCTTCAACCCTTGGTTAAGCGTAGGGAAAAAAGACAGCGCAATTCGGACGATTTTGCGCAACTACGCGCAACGCGGGGCCCGCCTCAGGGACGTCGTTTTGCGGCTCGCTTGGCGGCTTTGCCCGCCTCTCGGCACCGGGTCAGCGACCCGCCGGGGATGAACGTGGGGCAGACGCTGATCTGCACCTCGCTCCCACTGAACTCGCCGGAAATCCGCCGGGAAAGCAACTCGACCGCCATCCTGCCGATTCGCTGCGGGTGCACGTCGATCGTCGCCAGGCTCGGCCAGAGGCCGGCGATGAGACTCCGCTCATTATTGCACGACACGACCGATATGTCGCGGCCTGCCACGAGCCCGCGGGTAGCCAGGGCCCGAAAGACGAGCGCCGCGATGCTGTCGGCCGGGCAGAAGATCGCCGTCGGGGATGCGAGTGATCCGCGGGACGCCCGCCGGCGCAGGTTCTCCGTCGCCTCGTCGACGAGCGGCAGGACCTGTGCCACGTCCATCACCGGCTGAAGCGGAAACGACACGCTGCGGGAACCCCGCAGATGAAACTCGGCGACGGTTCCCCCGGCCTGCTCGACACGATCGCGGACGGCCTGGCAACGGATCGCGAACAGGGTGTGGTCGGGCTTCGGATTGACGATCGCGACCCGCCGATGGCCCTGGGCGAGGATCGCCTCGGCTGCCAGTGCGCCGACGCGACGATCATCGGGATCGACCGCGTCGCCTGGAGCACCTCCCGGCCGGCCAAGCAGCCAGACAAGCGGTGTCTCGCGGAGGGTGCCCAGGATCCTCGGCATCACGGCGCGGACGAGATCCCCCTGGAGCGCCGCCTTGGCGAGAATGCCATCGAATTTCACGCGGCGCAGCGACGTGGGCGGCTCGGACGGGTGCGGCACGTTGATGAGGATCGGATGGGCGCCCGCCTCGGCGAGCGCCTCTTCGGCACCATGGATCGCCTCGGCGACGACGGGCAGGCTGGCAAGCGTGCGGTCGATGCCGAACATCGCGATCGCAATCCGCTTGCCGGCGAGCGGCTCCGGCTGCCAGCGGCCGGAATGGCTCCGCAGCGGCCGATAGCCGAGTCGCTCCGCCACTGCCCGCACCCGGTCCACGCACTCGGGGCTCACCTGGGGATGGCCGCGGAGCGCACGGCTGGCCGTTCCGGCAGAGACTCCGGCCTGTTCGGCGACCATGCGGATCGTGACAACCATGTGTCGACTCTAGTAGCCGGATTCCAGGGCCGCAAGAAGTCACCATCCGGCGCACGGGGCGTGGGCAGCCCCGAACCGCCGCTGGGCCTCGCCTGTCCGAGGCGTGCAAGTCGCAGCCCCTATCCACGCTGGTCCTCGCGACTAAACTCTTGAGCACATCCACATCGAAAGAGTCCCCCATGCCGCTGCAGCTCGCCTTCAGTTCAAATGCCTATCTCGACGTGCCCGTCGAGCAGGCGATCGCCCGGATCGCCGGCTTCGGCTACCGCGGTATCGAACTGCTGGCCGACGTGCCGCATGCGTGGCCAGCCGGCCTCTTGCCGGTGCAGAAGGAGGCGATCCGCACCGCCCTGCAGAAAAACAATCTCGCGATCTCGAACATCAACGCCTTCATGATGAACGCGATCGCCGATCCGCGGCAGCCCTATTGGCATCCCGGCTGGACCGATCCCGACCGGCACTACCGTGCCATCCGCCGTGAACACACGAAGCGGGCCCTGCGGCTGGCCGCCGAACTCGGCGCTCCGGCAATCTCCACCGAACCGGGCGGCGAACTGGCGGAGGGGCAGAGCCGCGCCGCCGCGAGCGACATCTTTTACGACGAGATCATGCCCTGTCTCGACGTGGCCGCCGAGTGCGGCGTGACGCTCTTGATCGAGCCGGAGCCCGGCCTGCTGATCGAAAAATTCGATCAGTATCTGGAGTTCGCCGAGCGGGTCGACCACCCGTCGCTGGGCCTCAATTTCGACATCGGCCACGCCTACTGCGTGAGCGAGGATCCGGCGGAATGGGTGCCCCGCATGAAGAAGCACACGCGGCACTACCACTTCGAGGACATCGCGGCGACCCGCGTGCACCACCACCTCGTCCCCGGGGAGGGGGCGATCGACTTCGCCGGCGTGTTCAAGGCGATCGC
>JBILWX010000019.1:0-40244 GCA_044369655.1 Pirellulales bacterium | reverse complement strand
CGCCTCCAGACCACCGGCACCGAAACCAACGCGGCGGTGCAATACTGGGCCAACCCCGGCCTCACCACGCCGTGGACACCCGCAGCGGCCGTCCAGGGCTCGAACACCGCCTACGTCACGCAGACCGACGTCGCCGGCAACCGCTCCACCGCCACGGCATTCGCCTTCGAATACCGCACAGCCGGACCAGCGGTTACCGCCATCACGCTCCCGGCCGCTTCGACCGGGCTGGTCGCGGGACGCTTCGTGGAACTGAAGGTGACATTCGCCAGACCAGTTTTCGTGTCGGGCGACAACACCAGCCGCCCCTTCATCCAGATTGGCGGCTTTACGACCGGCGACGCTACCCGCCGGGCCGTCTATGCCTCCGGCAGCGGCACCACCACGCTCGTCTTCCGCTACCAGGTGCAGGCCGGAGACAAAGCCCTGACCGGCATCATCTATCCCTCCTCCTCGATCGTCCTCGAGGGAGCGACGATCCGTGACGCCGCCGACAACGCCGCCTCACTCACCTTCACCCTCCCCTCCAGACGGCCCGTGACGCGGATCAACGCCTGACGGCCCCGTACACCAACCCCCAGCCTCTCCAGCTTGCCAACTCGCGCCTCCTCGCCCAACCGGAACGCCGCGAACAACCCTTACGCCATCCTGCCGTTACGGCCGATTCATCCGTTTGAATCGTTGCAACACGCACCGGGGGATAGCGGATATGACGCGCTGGACATGCTCGAGGATCAGACCGATCAGCCGGTGGCTCGTCGATCGGAAGTGGGTCGCCCTGGCCTTCTCCACGGTCGTCTCGCTTTCCACCCTGCGGCCAGCCGCCGCCGAAGAATTCGAACTCGCCACCCCCGAGGGCACCATCGTCACAGAGGGAGCACCACTCCCGGGAGAACTCGCCGACGGAATGGCGGCCGGTGAACAGGCCTTCGCATCCGATGGCTTCGGCTACCCGGAAGACGCCGCCGCTTGCCAGGATTGCCCGCACGGTGCGTCTTGCCAGCCGGGGGCCCGCTGCGACGCCTGCGATCCGCCCTACGGCATGGTCAACCGCCTGATCGACAACAAGGAAGCCTGCTGGACGCTGCGGATCGATGCCCTGCTCCTGTGGCGGAACTCGCCCCGCAAGCAGCCGCTCTACGAGACGCTGCCCGGCGGCCTGACCGCCCTCGACGCCCACCAGATCAACAGCACTCCCGCCGGAGGCCCGCGGTTCTCCCTGTTCCGCACCGACGGCTGCGGCGACGCCCTCGAGGCCACCTACTTCCGGGCCGCCAACTTCCGCGGCCGCGACTCGCTGGCTACCGCCGTCGACGGCTATGCGCCGATCTACGCGCCGGCCGTGCCGGTGGATACCGTCGCCGCCAACCTCGGCAGCAGCATCCAGAGCTTCGAACTCAATGGCCGCACCACCCTCGGCCAGAGAATCCAACTCCTCGGCGGCTTCCGCTGGGTGGAGTGGAACGAGAGCCTCTCCACCGTCGGCACCTCCACCTCAGGCCTCTTCCCCTACAACGAGACGGCCTCCATCGGCTGCATCAACAGCCTCTACGGCTACCAGATCGGCTTCGACTCGCTCCTGCTCACCACCAACTGGCTGCGCGTCGAGGGCCTGATGAAGGGCGGAGCCTACTACAACAACGCCGTCGCCCAGGTGGCCGGCAACTCCCAGGGCGTCGGCCCCTACGCGACCCGTCTGGGTAGCCCCCACGGCCCCGCCTTCGTGGGCGAAGTCGGTCTCACCGGCGTCGTGCCGCTCCACCGCAACCTCGACTTCCGCTTCGGCTACCTGGGCCTTTGGCTCGAGAGCCTCGCCCAGCCGACGACCCAGTATGCCAACCAGACGTTCGACCCGGCCCAGCCCACTCCGAAGCTCGACCTGACCGGCGGGGTGGTGCTGCAAGGGGTGACACTCGGCCTCGAGGGCCGCTGGTAGGCGGGCGGCAACTCCCGTCAAACCTCACATGCAGAGCATGAATCCCATCTTGGTCGAGGTGACCCGCGGAGGCTGCGTAGAATCGTGGCACCGCGGCGCGGTGGCGGTGATAGACAACCGTGGCAGGACCGTGCTGGCGGCAGGCGACGTCGAGCGACCGGTCTTTCCCCGCTCCGCCCTCAAGCCGCTGCAGGCGCTGCCGCTCGTGGCCAGCGGCGCGGCCGATCACTTCGGCCTGTCGGCTGCGGAGATCGCGCTGGCCTGCGGCTCCCACGCTGGCGAGCCGATTCACGTCGCCACGGCCGAATCGATGCTCGCGAGAGCGGGAGTCTCCCCATCGCTGCTCGAATGCGGCGCCCACTGGCCGCTCAGCGCAGCGGCCTCTAGGGCGCTCGCCGCCCTCGGCCAACAGCCCTCCCCCGTGCACAACAACTGCTCCGGCAAGCATGCCGGCTTCCTCTGCGTGGCCCGTCGGCTGGGGCTTGATCCCACGGGCTACGTTCGTGCCGATCATCCGGTGATGCAGAGCGTGGCCGCCGCGATCACGGCGATGACCGGAGCGACGCCATCCGCGGACACCTGCGGCATCGACGGCTGCTCGATTCCCGCCCCGGCCATGCCGCTCACCGCCTTGGCCCTGGGGTTTGCACGGCTGGCGACAGGTAACGGACTGCCGACCGATCTGGCCGCCGCGGCCTCACGCATTCGCGCTTGCATGGCGGCAGCAGCCGACATGATCGCGGGAAGCGACTGCTTCGACACGCTCGTCACCGCGGCCGGCAACGGCGCCGTGATCACGAAGTGCGGTGCCGAGGGGATGGCCGCGGCGGCGTTGCCCGGCCGCGGACTCGGCGTCGCCGTGAAGATCGACGACGGGGCAGGACGGGCGGCGGAAATCGCCCTCGCAGCCGTCATCGCCCAGTTGCTCGACTCGCCCACGAGCCCTCTCGGCCGCGTGCTCGCCGACCGATCCCGCCGTTCGCTCAGCAACTGGCAGGGAACCGTCGTCGGTGAGATCCGGTCAGGCAGCTAGGCCAGCACGCCGGAGAGCACGTCCGACCAGGCACTCTGGCCGGCCATGTTGACCGCCGCGATCCGGAAGGAGTAGCTCTTGCCTGCTCCCAACCGACCGATGACGGCCGAGTTCAGTGCCGAGGCGGGCACCGTCGTCTGCATCCACCGGGCGTTCGGGACGTCGAGCCTGTACTGCACGACATACCGCACGGCGGCACCACCCTGGTTGACCGCGGGGGCCGTCCAGGAAAGCCTCACGCCCCCGCGGACGCTCTCGCCCGCCAACCCTGTGGGGCTGGCTGCAACCACCGTCCGCACGAACGGCGTCACCGGTGCGGACGTGACCGAGAAGTCGCTCTGCTGGAGGGAGTCACTGCCCCGCAGAGTCGTCACGGCGGCCACCTTGAAGACATACGTGTTGCCATTGACCAGCGACAGCCTCGTGACGTTGGCCCGCGAAACACCGTCTTCGTAGGTCTGCCACGTCTTGCCCGCGTCGCTCGAATACTGGATCACATAGTCGGTGACCGCCACGCCGGCCGGCAGCCGTGGGGGAATCCAGCCGACCGCGACACTCGCCGGCGCACCGGCAACGCCAGTCGCCGCCCGGGCCACGACTCCGGTCACCGCCGCGAGCGGCATCGCCGCACTCGAAGCCTCTTCGCTTTCAAACTGCACCTCTTCGGTGCCGGTCTTCGTCACCGCGTTGAACTCGTAGCGGGCGCCATTCACGAGGCCCGTGAGCGTGAGAGAGAGGTTTGTTCCGGTCCTCGTCGGCTCCTTCGTCACCACGATCCAATTTCCCGGCACGGCGACTCCCCTGACGAAATCGACTCGCCGGTATTCCACCGTATAGCCACTGACAGGCAGACCGCCGGTGTCGGCCGGGTCGGACCAGGTGAGCTTCACCGAGCGGTCGCTCGACTGCGCGAAAAATCCTGCCGGGGCATCCGGAGCGCCGAGGGGCGTCACCGCCTCCGACGGATCGGAAAATGCTCCCTGGCGGCCGAAGTCGTTTACCGCCGCGACGCGGAAGACGTAGGACTGCCCGTTGGTGAGATTTTCGAGCACCGCCGGGCTGCCGGTGATCGGAGCATCGGTGACGTATTCCAACCATGTCTCACCGCCATCGGTGCTCAACTCGAGCACGTAGGAGGCGATTGCGACGCCAAATCCGTCGGCTTCCGTCCACGTCACGGTGGCTTCACTGTCGATCGCCTCCGCAACCACATCGGTCGCCGGCCCCGGAAGCGGCGACGGCGTCACGGCCTCCGACTCTGCCGAGAATTCACCTTGGCGGCCGTAGATCGTCTTGGCAGCCACGCGGAATGTGTAGGCAACACCATCGATCAGGCCGTCAGCGGTCTCGAAGGTGTACGTGTTGACGATGATATCCGCATTCAACGGCTGCCAATCTTCGCCGGCAGCCCTGTACTGAACGACGTACGAAGCGATCGTCTGATCAGAGCTTTGGAGGTCGGTCCATACCAACTCCACTATGCCGCTTTCACCCTCGGTGCCCGTAGCCGTGGCACTTGTCACCGCCGGCGTGGCGGGCAGGGCCGAGGGCGTCACCGGAGGCGTGGTCTGATCCGAATACTCACCCTGCGTCTGACCGTCGACGATCGCGCCATTGACGGCCGCGACGCGGAAGACATACGGCGTGCCGTTCACCAGCTCTGACACCGTCACAGTCTGGGTGTCTCCGGTGGAGCTAGCAACGAACGACTGCGTCGTGACCTCCTCGGAGTCGCTGTTGGTGATCTCGACCACGTACGAGGTGATCGCGGCGCCATTGCCGTCGGGCACCGTCCACGTCAGCGCCACCGATGAATCACCCGCCTCGGCGACAAGATCGGTCGGCGCGGCTGGCAGTCCGGCCGGAGTAGAGGCCGGCGAATTGGACGAGAAGGGACCGCCTTCAGGTACATCTACATCCGCGTTGACGGCCGCCACCCGGAAGACGTATGACGTGCCGTTCATCAGCCCGTCCACCACCGCGTTCGGATTGGCCGAGATGCCGTCGTCGTGGAGCGTCCACGCATCGGGCGCGGCGGCAGTCTCACGCCACTGCACCAAATAATCGGTGATCGTGAAGCCACCGTCATTGACCGGAGCCGTCCACGATAGCGCGACCTGCTCGTTTCCCGACGTCGGAAGCAGGCCGAAGGGCGCATCGGGAGCGGCGAGCACGCAGCGGCTTTCCAATTGCTCGAGCAATCGATCACGGGAAATGGCACCCGCTCGCTGCCTCCGAACATCACGCCGGCCACGCCGACCGGAATTACCCCGCGAAAACAGTTCCGCGAGCGACGCCATCCACGATTGCCGACTCATAACTTCACCTTGAGAAGAATGAACACACCGGAGAACCCGCTAGACACTCCGCAACCTGCGACACCCACAACCGACCGCCAGACACCATTCCTCCAATCGTCATGGCCGCTCCATGACTCAATTCCCGACCACGGCCTGCCATCTGGCCCGGCCGACCGAAGTCTTTCCCCCACACTACGCAGCCCGCCAGAGGTTGGTTCGAACCCGGCCGCAACACCACCCCTGGGAGGGGAGCGGTGCCGACCGTGCGGATTCCGGCGAAGAAAGGGGAGCTCGCTGCTGGACTCACCTCCGGATCGGTCTCACGGTACCGGACGTGGCGAACGTGCCAGGTCCAAAGGCCGTCACCGCCGCGACGCGGAAGACATAGCTCGTCCCGTTGTTCAGGTCGCCCACGGTAGCCGTCCGGATGTTCGCGGCCACCGTTGCGCCAGGGAGCCAGGTGGCCGAATTCGCCAGCCTGTACTGCACGACGTAGCCGCTGATCGGGCTGCCTCCCGTGATCGTCGGCACGGTCCACCCCAGGGTTACGCGCCCGTCACCCGCAGTAGCCCTGAGTCCGCTCGGGGCGGCCGCCGGGCCGATCGGCTTGACGGATTCGGTCTGACTGGAGAACAGTCCCGTGCCGAAACCGGTCACCGCGGCAATTCGGAACACGTACGACTGCCCGTTGGTCAGACCGGTCACGAGTCTGCTGGTGACGAGCCCGACCGAAAGCGGCTTCCAGGTCGTCGCACCGGCAAGGCGGTATTCGATCCGATACCCGGTCAATGTCCGGCCACCGAGGTCGCTCGGGGTGGTCCAGGACAGTTGCACACTGCCATTGCGGGCACTTCCGTTCAGTGTCGGGGCCGAGGCCGGCCCCGTCAGGGCGACGGCGTTGGAGAAGCTGCCCCGCCCGAAGGCGTTCACCGCCGCCACCTGGAAGACATAGGCAGTGGTGTTGGACAAGCTGTTCACCACGGCCCTCGTCGCGTTGGCCGCGGCCCGGGGCGCGTCGCTCCAGTTCAGACCGCCGTCGCTGCTGTACTGAATGTCGTAGCCCGTGATCGCCGCTCCACCGTTCGACGACGGCGCCCGCCACGAAACCGTCGCGGATCCGATCCCTCGCACGGCGACGACACTGGTCGGCGCCGTCAGCGGTCGACGCGGCGTGACCGCCGCCGACTCGGCCGAGAATTCGCCGGTGCCGCCGCCCGTGATGGCAGCCACACGGAACGCGTAGGCTGTGCCGTTCACGAGGCCGCGTACCGTGGCCGTGTTGGCGACGCCCACCGTGAACGACGACCGACTGCTGTCGCTGGCCAGCCGGTACTCGATCCGGTATCCGACGATCGGAGAGCCCCCATCGTCGACGGGCGTTGTCCACGACACCGTCACGGCACTGTCACCCGGATTCACGGACACGGTGTCGGGCGCCGATGCCGGACGAGCCGGCGTGACGACGTTCGACTCCGGCGACCATGCGCCTGTTCCAGCCTCGTTCACGGCCGCGACACGGACGGTATAGCTCGCGCCGTTGGTCAGGCCCGAAATGATCGCCGTCAGAGCGGTCGATGCGTCGCGGGGGAGGTCCGTCCAGGTGATATCGCTGTCCTCGCGATATTGGACGAGGTAGTTGGTGATGGTACCGCCGCTGGCAGCCGCCGCCGACCACGAAATGGTCGCCTCTGAATCGCCACCCACCGCCTGAGGCCGGCCTGGCGCCAGCGGCAGGCCGACCGGCTTCACCGCACTGCTGACGGCGGCCACGCCGTCGCCAAACTCGTTCCGTGCGGCGACCCGGAACACATAGTTCGTGCCGTTCGTGAGACCCGTCACCGCTGCGCCGGTCGTGGCCAGAACCCCGTCGCTGAACGTCGTCCAGGTGACGCCGTCGGTGCCGAACTGAACCACGTAGTCGGTAATCGGAGCGCCGCCGTCGTTCGACGGCGGATTCCAGGTCAGATCGACCCGACCGTCCCCGGCGATGGCCAGTAGTGCGAGCGGCACAGAGGGCAACGAGTCGGCAAGATCTATCGTAAACGTCGTCTTCCCGTCGGCCTTGTTCGGCAGGAGGGTGTTGTTCGCCAGGTCGGTCAGCAGGCCTGGCACCCCGCTCGTGCTCGGCCGGCTCGTCACGGCGATTTCATAGGAGGCGCCCTGGCTGAAGACGGCAGCCGACTCCAAGACCACGCGGTTGATGTTCTCGAGATAGCGGAACACGTAGTCGGTGCCCTCCACGAGCGGCGTGCCGTTCCGCGTCAGCTGAAACGCGTCTTTCGTCACCGTGGAGCGATCGATCCCGACGCCCAGGTCGTCGAGCTGCAGCGAGAAGCGGGTGACGCCACGAGCGTCCGCCCTCTCGAGGCGGACGGCGTTGGCAACGGGGTTCTTGTCGCTCGTGCCGTTATCGAGCGGATCGAGCAAGACGGCCGTCGGCTGCGCGAAGTCGACGCGGTCGATGGCCCCGCGGTCCTTGAAGACGTTGCTCCCGAGGCCCGGCTGGCTCGCCTGCGCCGGATCGTCGGCACGGAGTTGCCCGTACAAATCCCGCTCCGGCGCGATAGTCGGGGACTCGGGCATTCCGAGTGATGACTTCAGCGACACCAACGCGGGTCGGTCGGCGAGCGAGTTGAGACCGCTGTCGATCGCCTTCGAGCCCGACAGCAGGTAATAGTTGCCGGCGACAGCGTTTACGAACGGATCGGCGTCGAGCTTGATCGCCTGACTTTCGCTCACGCCGGACACCTGCGTCGTCGTGCTCCAGTACGCCGATGTGCCGACCACCGTGTTCGCCTGACTGGAGCCGTCGACCGTGATGCCCTTGGCCAGGTTCGCGAACAGGTTGTTGAGCAGCGTGGGGCCGGCGTTCTCGTTCACCACGATGCCGGTGCCCGTCGCCGACGACGTTCCCACGATCGTGTTGTTCACGATCCGGCCGAAGGGCACCGCGGCGGTGGGGACGGTTCCGGTGTTCGCCTCGCCGCTGAAGAGGATGCCGGCGGTGCCGCTGTTGGCCAGCACGTTGTTCGTGACCACGACGCCTGGCACGAGCCGCGCGGAATTCGGCGCGGCCGTCGCGAGCACGGCGCCGGGATTCGGGGCATTGGTCGACCCATCCCGGGCCGCATCGATGCTGATGCCGTAGGTGCCGGCATTGGAGATCAGATTGCCCTCGATGATGAACTGCCCCTGCTCCCGCAGGTGGTTCGAGTCGCCGCGCAGCCCATTGGCTGCGGTGAGGTTGGCATTCGTATCGACCGTACCCACGATGGCGACGTCGCTCTTGATCTTGGACGGCAGGACGCCGTACTCCGTGCCGCGTCGGATCTCGAGTTGGTACTGGCCCTGGAGATTCTGGAAGGGGACCTGCGGGGAGACAGGCGCCGACGGCGTGGTGAAGAAATCGGTCTGGCCGGTGGCGGCACCGGTCACCATCTCGCCGCGCTCCGCGAAGCCCACGATAAAATCGTCGACGTAGAAGCCCTCGTAGTTGTTTCGCTGGCCGCGTTCCGCGCTCGTGAGATCTCCGGTGTCGTTGGCGAGGCCATTAAACTGGTTCAGCGGATTGCCGTTGGCATCCCTCTGCGACGAATCGAAACTGCCGGCCGTGCTGAAATCGATCCGCAGCCGCAGGTCGGCCTCTCCGGCCCAGTTGCCCAGATCGACACGGGCCTGCCGCCATACGCCGTCGCGGTAGAGCTGCTGCACGTGCTGATTGGCGAGGAAGGTGGCGTCGGATGAGGCTGACAGGATGTTGGGCAGTTCCGAATCGGACTTTTCTGGCTGCGACTGGGTCGGATTGTTCGTCGCCAATAGGTCCCAGGTCACGCCGCCGTCGGACGAGATGAACACGCGGGCGCTGTCCCGCATCGTGGTGGCGTCGCCGGCGGCGGCCGCCGCCGGGTCGGACTGCAGGAAATAGTTGAAGTAGAGGGTCGGCTTGTCGGCAAAGGCGCGGCCCGCGAGGCTGAACGAGTTCGTCGTCAGGCTGCCGTAGGCGCCTCCCGGCATGTTGTAGGTGCCGCGGATGGCGGCGTTCGCGGAGAGCGACTCCTGCCACGTGGAGCTCTCCACGCCATACTGCCCAGCCGTGCCCCACGTCGAGTAGGGAGCGTCGGTACCGCCGTACTGCTCGAATCCGAAGTACAGGCTCGCGCCGCCGGCGGCCTCCGTGCTCTGGACTTCGCCGTACTGCACTTGCTGTGCACCGTCGCGGGTGTTGTCGCCGACATCGAGCGTGGCGTTGATGCCGTGGCCCGCGTCGCCGGCCCGCCTCAGGGTCGGGTGCCAGAGGTTCACGTCGAGCGGCGAGAACGCCAGGCCGGTGGCGCCAGACGCCCCGGTGGCGATGCTCGTCGACTCGGCCGAGCCGTTGCCGTCGCCGTCGAAGAGTGTCTGCAGGGTGCCCGCTGTATCGAGCGCCCGCAGCGTGCCGGTCGAGTCGATCGCGAACAGGGTATTCGCGAGGGTGCCGCCATAGAGGTTCTGCGGCCCGAGCGTGAGACCCGAGAAGGAAACGGCGGCGCCAAGGTCGTCGACGAGCGGATCCGCCACGAGCGGTGTCGTCGCGTCGAGGTCGATGAGTGTGGCGACACCGGTGCCGGTGTTGATCGTAAAGAAGTAGCCCTTGGAGTCGACGCCATAGAGTTTGTCGCCCACGAATGCCATACCGGTGACGATGCCGAGACTCGTCCCGGCGGCCTGCATAAGGCCCTTGAAGCCCCACGGCTGCCCGGCGGCACTGCCGCTGCCGGGATTCGCCTGATAGAGCCGAGACCTGTCCCCCTCCCGAACCGAGTAGAAGAGCGCGTCCGACGTCCCCTCGATGGTCCATCTCCAAGCGAGCGCATCGACGTTGTTGGTCGTGATCGCGCCCGCGGATCCCGTGTAGTTGTAGGTCACGGTATTGACGACGGCGTTGGCAGCCAACACCGGTGCGTCCCATGTGACGATGATTTGGCTGGCACCGCCGTTGACGAAGCTCGCGGCCGCGAGCGGGGCTGGGCAGCCGGCGGAGCGGCTCAGCTCCGTGAAGCTCAGGTTGCCGGCCCCGTTGCTCGAGAAGTTCCATACGCCAGAGACCGGGTTGCCAGCGATCGTCGCCGAGTAACTCAGCTGTCCCGTCACGCCGCCCAGATCGACGCCGGCCTTCGTCAGCGCGAACCGCGAGACGTTCGCAGCGCCGGCTCCGACGAGGTCGGTGTCGGTCTGCTGCGTCGAAGCGGGCTGGTCCGGAATGGAGTCGTTGCCCACGACGGTCAGGCTGCCGTCGCCGGCATTGACGCGACTGAGCACACCCGCCGTATTGGCCGCTCCGTTCAGCCCCCTGTAGCTGTAGAGATTCCCGTCGGGCCGCATGAAGAGGTCGTCGCCGCCGCTACTGTCTGGAGCCACGGTCGTTTCGATCCCGCCTCGCATGGCATCGACCGTCACCAACGCTTGTCCTTGCGCGACGAAGAGCGTCACGTCGGAGAGCGTGAACGGCGTCACGTGCGTGGAAAGCGACGTGAGGTTGAAGAGCGGTGCCTTCGTCGATGGGGCGACGGGAACGCCTTGATTCGTCTTGGCCGGTCCCGACGTGTAGCCCGTGAAGGCGATATGGTCCTCGACCACGCGGGTAACCGAGTTGATCGGCTCGAGGCGGACGAGCGCGTTGGCGGTTCCACCGTCGAACGTGGCACCCAAGGCCGTCGGCAGCCGGCCGTTGCTGGACACGGCCACGAAGAACCGCAACTGCTTCGACGGATCGGGCGGCACGGCGTCATCGCCCGATTCGATGCTGCCCGACCCGGTCGGATTGCCGGCGGGCATCTGCACCGAACCGATGAACGGATCGCGGGGGCCGAGGGAGCCGCGCGAGAGATCGTCGGTATCGGCTCCCTGGCCGGCGCCTGGCTGGTCGGCGGCGACGTTGGAGTCACGGCCGACGTAGAGCAGCCGCCCGCTCGAGTCATAGACCGAGATCGTGAGATCACCGCGGATGCCGTCGCCGTAGTCGAGGTCGAAGACGGTCGCCCAACTTTTCTGGCCGCCGTTCACGCCACCGATCGACTGGATCTGCTCGTAGTTGAGCGCGAAGGAGTACCAGTCGACGTCGCCGGCACCGGAAATGTTTCCGGCGATGCTGATCGTGTTGCGATCGGTTTGGAGGAGATTCCCCACGTACTGAGCGGTGCCGAACGTCTCGTTCGAGCCGCCCTGGTTCTCCGCGGTCTCGCCGACGAGCGGCGTGTTGCGGGGCAGCCCCTGGACGTCGATGCCGATGGTGGGATAGCGGATGTCGGCGAAGCGGACGGTCGAGCCCGGCTTCTCGTCGAGCTGCCGCAGCCGCACCCGCAGTTCGTAGGCACCGCTCGTCGCCCCGCTCTTCACCTTCGCCGGATCGGCGAGGTCGGCCTCGTACGCGGCGCTGTTGATCGCCGTCACGCTGCCGTTTGCGCCGCCAGTGGCCACCGGCTCATAGCGCGGCTGGCTCCGCACGCGAATGAAATACTGGATCGGCGTACCGACGGGCTGACCGTCGCCCGGCAGCACGACCCGCATGCCTGCATCCTTCGGGTTCGTCGAGTAGTGATCGCCGGAACGCACGGCTTCGCGTGCGAGCGGCTGCGCCAGCCCCTTCGTACCCGCTGCGAGTGCCGCCGTAGTGAAGGCATACGCGAACGAGATCTGCGGAGCAACGAGCGGCTGCCTGTCGTAGGTGAGCGTCAGGACGCCCGTCGTCGGATCGAACGCGCCCGACGTGGCCAGAAAGTCTGGCAACGTGGATCGGCCCACCGGCGAGAGGACGACGTTGCCGGCCGCATCGATCGAAATCAGCTGGTATCCGGAATTGCCCAAGAGGCTGACTGCGCGGATGTCCGTCCGAGAGAGTTGAAAGCTGTAGATGAGCGGATTGGCGGTCGTGGTGCCGGTGACGGCGTCGTTTTCGATCCCCCCCTCGAGCTGTGAATCGGCGGACCGGGCCCTGACGTTGCCGGCGGCATCGAGCAGCTCGACCATCGTGTCGAGCGAGGGGCTCGTCTTGTCGATGTCGATCCAGACTTCGGAGCCGGCGTAGCCGGTGAAGGAGTAGACGTCGACGTCGGTGGGATCGTCGGTCGCGATGGAGCCGTGGACCTCGAAGCCGAGCCGACGGACGTCGTCGCCGCTCTTCTCCTGGGCCGAATCGAACGTGTTGGTGCCGGTGGCGAAGTTCGGGGCGAGCACCCCGAGCCCCTGCGCGGTTCCGGGAGTCGCGTTGGCGTCGAGCCCCTGCGTGGCAGGCTTCTCCGCCTCCTGGACGATCGCCACGTTGCGGTCGTTGGACATCGGCAGGAACTGCATGCTCCGCCAGTCGCCCGGGGTGGCCGCCGACTCGGACCCGTCATTGTTCGTATCCTTCACCAGACGCCCGAGCGGGTCGAGGCTGGCCCCGACCGTGTCGTCCTTGAGCGAGGTGAGCACGACCGGATAGCCCGGCTGGCCCACCACCTGCACCGTGCCGCCGATGCGGTCGTCGATGTCGAGGCCGTAGCCAGCCGCCGTGAAGCCGGCATTCGGGCCGAGCAGTTTCACCACCAGGCTCGCGTTCACCTGGCTCATGAGCCGCACGCCTGTGTAGGTGTGCAGGTTCTGGACGAGAATCTCCGACTTGAGCACGTGGACGACGTCGACGTCGTCCCAGACGCTCTCGATCAGAAGCTCCTCGCCGCGAACCTCCATCCCGCCGACCGCGCCGTTGGCGGGCCGGACCGCAGCGGCATCGTCGGTAATCGTGTAGGAGATCCGGTTACCACGAACGAGCGGCCCGTGATTATCGTCGAAGCGGGCGTCGCGACCGATCGGCCCGGTCGAACGGCCGGAGTCCGGCAGCTCGGCATCGGTGAGCGAGTTGGCGTTGATGCTCACGACGGCCCCGCGATTGTCGCGGAAGTCGTTTTCGACGATCACCGGCTGCGCCCCGCGGACGAAGACCGTCGCGGCCGCGTTGCCGCCGCGGCTGTTGCGGGTGCCGGTCGCCGCGCCGTCGGCGTTGTTCTCGACCCGGCTGTGGGCCAGCCGTAGGTCGCCCTGGTGCACCTCGATCACGTTGAAGTTCGCGAAGGTGCCCTCGATCGGCGTCTGCCCGCCGCCGAAACCGAGGTAGGCATGGTCGATACTGGCCTTGGCCCCGGCATTGATCACGATGCCGCCCCAGTCGCCGGCGGTCCGCACGTTGGGCAGGTTGCCATTGGTGTCGAAGGTGCCGCCCGCGCCGAACCGGTTGTCGCCGAGGCTCGTGAAGATGACGGCCTGTCCGGCCGTGCCCTCCGCGATCAGCTGCGCGCCGCCCCGCTCGAGCTCGATGCGGGCGCCCTGGAGCTTCACGACCACGCCGGGATCGATCGAAAGGCGGCCGCTCGCACGGGCCGTGTCCACGCCCCCGGTCCGCAGATAGCCACCGACGCCGCCGTCGATGAGCAGGTTGTCCTGCAGCACATAGACGATGTCGGTGCTCCGCAGCCGCGCAGGCACGTCGAGTCGTTCCGGCTCGCCACCCAGGGCGGTTTGGACCTTGATGAACAGGCCGTTGATCGAGTTGTCGAGGAGCCGATTGCCGCGCAGCTCCGGCCCGACACGGCCATTCGACTCCTCGAAGCTGTCGGGGTTGGCGGAGATGGCGGCCCCGGCGCTCTTGCCGATCGCGTTGAACAGCAGCGAGGGACGGGTCGACTGCAGCGTGATCGGCGCGAACGAGTCGAGTTGTGAATCGACGCGAACCTGGCCGCCGCCGTAGGTGATCGTGGCCTGGGAGATCGAGTTGACAAACGCCTTTTTCGACGCCGCGTCGGAATCCTTCCGCAGCACGATACCACCCCACTGGCCGCCCGAGACCGCGGGGCCGACGCCATCGGAATCCCCGCCGATCGCATTGTCGTGGTACGACGTGAAGGTGACCGTCTTGTCGGGCGTGCCCAGGATCTGGATCGCGGCCCCGGAGCGGTCCACGAGCGCCGAGGAGCTGCCGATGTCGATGTTCGCCGCGCGGAGCTTGAAGATCGCCCCGGCGTCGATCATGAGCGTCACGCCCTTCGGCACGTTGAGGGTGGCGCCGTCTTCCAGGGGTTGGGGCTGGCCCGCGAGCGTGGTGCCGATCAGGTAGGGCGTGTTTTGCTCGTTGCCGACGATGCGGATGATCGTCTTGCTGCCCGGGGATGTTGCATTGGACGCATTCACGTCGGCAACGGCTGCGGCGATCGTGGTATAGGGCTTGGCCAGCGTGCCGTCGCTCGCGCCGACGAATGCCTTGTCGACGAACACCGTCTGGGCCGCGGAGGCCGTGTTGAACCAGAAATTGAAGGTGCCGCCGGCTTCACCGTCGCGGTCGCCGTCGAGCGGCGTGCCGGTGGTGTCGACGATCGTGTTCGCCGCCACGCTCGCCGGCTGGAAGCCCAGCTTCAGCTGATAGTCTCCGTCCGACCGTCCGCCGTGGCCGGAGTCGGACACCTCGGGATTGAAGGAGTCGTTGCCGGTGCTCGAGACGGCGATGAAGTACGTGCCCGCCTGCAGATCGAGCCCGAGGAAGGAATCGCGGCCGAACGAGTCGTCGTTGCGGGCGATCATCTCCCGGCGACCAGAGACCGGGTCGAGTCGGTAGAGCGTGAGCAGGCTGTCGAGCTTGCTCGCGTTGTACAGCGGCTGGCCGGGGCGGGCGACGATGGTCTCGGCGGAGAGCTTGCCGTCGGCGGGCAGCGTGAACTTGTACACGTCCACGTCCGAGCCGTTGGCCGGGTAGTACTGCACCAGTTGTTCGATGTCGTAAGCCGTCGGATACACCTCCAAACCCGCTTGACCCTTGCCCATGATCGTGGGCAGGTCGTAGGAGTGCTCGAGCCCGATCACGTGGCCGATCTCGTGCATCGCCACCTTGAACCAGGCGCCGCCATACTCGCTCTGCCCCCAGTCGAGCGAGGCGTTCATGATCGCGGAGCCGCCGCCGACGCCCGCCACGCCCTGCACGGGCAGCGTCGGATCGGCCACCCGGATATCGCCCGTCGCCACCGTGAAACCGTCGGTATCGGACTCCACGAACCGGATGCCGCTGGAGCGGCTGAAGAGCTCGAAGATCTCGCGGGCACGCTGTTTCTGCGTCTCGGTGATCGCGTTCTGCTGCGGCACGCCGTTGAAGGAGCCGTAGTTCGACTTGAAGTTGTAGTACTGGACGGCCGCCCCGACGCTGCCTGCCGTGCTCACGGTGCCCAAGCCGTGGCCCGTGCCCTCGACCGGGATGTCGCGATGGCCGGGGGAATCGATCGCGCCGTTTTGTGTCGGGAATCCGAGGGTGCCGGCCGGTGTCGTCAGCGTCGCCCTCGGGGTGATCGCACCCGTCACGAGGCTGCCCGAGACGTCAAGAGTGCCCAGGTCACGGGCCGTCGTGAAACTCGAGTTCTCGTCGCTCCCTTCGGTCACGGACGTGGCGGCGGCGATGACTCCGGGCGCTCCGCCGATCTGCAGCCTATAGAGCCTGCCGTCGGCGATGCCGCCCGTGGCGAACGTGAGCGTGGAGGTTCCCTTGGCCGAGTCGTAGGCGACGCTCGTCGGTTCGATCCAGTTGGGAGTCCCGGGGACCACGGCGGCCACGTCGTTGCCGGCGGCGTCCACCTCGAAGAGCCGGTAGAGACCCGTGGTCTCCGCGGACGCCTTCGTGAGCGGATCGTTGGCATTGAAATGCACGACGATCTGGTCACGATTCTGCGCGAGAGCCCCGCCGATTCGCGACACGGGCTGCGGCACGACCGATGTCACGAATGCCCCGAGATCGAGGCGGAAGTCGAGGTTCAAGGAGCCGCCGTTACGGAACGATTCAGCCGGGGCGGAACCCTGCGCGACGGTCTTGAGCCCGCCGCCGATCACGAGGCGGTAGGAATCGTCGGGCAACGTCTCGGCGAAGCGGAGGACGACCTGGTTCTGATTGGGCAGGTCATCGACGGTGATACTGCCCGGCGTGATCGAAACGTCGGCCTTCGATCCGGCGACGTCAAACCCGTCTCCGGCCCCGCCGCTCCGCACGAGCGAGATGCTGCCGAGCGTGTTGGGGTCGATGCTAACCCCAGGGCTGAACCTGAGCGTGATCTGCTGGGGCGCTTCGTTGAGCGTCGGGGCACTTTGGCCGCTGACGACGAACGGCGTCGTGCTGCCGGCGTATGCCGAGACGAAATCGAACGCCATCACCCGGCGCTCTTCAAGCCGCTCGAGATGCGAACTGCCCCGCTGCTCGCCGCGACGGCGTCTTGGCCAGCGCGGCGACCGCGTTCGCCGCGAAAACAACTCGTGCACCGCAGTCAACCAAGATGCCTTGCTCATGCGAGGGGCCCGCCAAAAAGAAAATCAGAAAGAGATCCTCCGGCTCCGAGGATTGAACGGCCGACGACCCTCGAGGTCGTGGGCCGTACTCCTTTCCCAGATACCGGCAACAGGTTGGCGTCGATGGCTTCCACCCGGAAAAATCCGGGCTGCCGATTCCTTGACTTCCCGGAATACGCGGCGAAACCCGGTTTGGTTCGAACCTATCACGGGTTTTGTCGGCGGACAACGAATCAGTCGGCCGGAAAAAACCCCGGGTGCGGGATTCACAAAAGAGGACGGGTTTGCCGGAAGGGTTGGAAGGGGGCTCCGGATGGGTATTGGGGGCTGCCTCCGCCGACAAACCCAACCCTACCCCGCATTCTCCACCACCTCGCTCCCGCCCCCCGCTTTCGCGCGGGAGAACCGGATGTCGAGCGTCCGCAGGTAGGTGTGCAGGCCGGCGTCCTGGATCGGCAGGATGTGGGCCGGATGGCCCGACTCGTTGTGGTGGGAGTGCCACAGGCCCGGCGGCGTCACGAACACCGCGTGCGGCTGCCAGTCGAACCGCTCCCCGTCCTTGATCCGGCCGTCCGGCCCAAGCGACCTCCCCACGAGCGTGTAGCAGCCCGGCTTCGCGTCGACGACCAGGTCGACCGCCACCGACTGGTGCCGATGCGGCGCCTGCACCGCCCCCACCGGCAGCCGGCCGAACATCGCCCAGATGATGTGGGTGATCGTCATCGTCTGCGGAAAGAGCCGGTTGCCCAACAGCACGCTCAGCCGGTTGGCATGGGCGCTCGCCGGATCGCGGATCACCGCCTCGAGCGCCTCGTGGATCGATTCGCGCGTGTAGAGCGTCGCCGCGAACTGCCGCCGACTCGCCTCCACGCCCAGATACCGCAGGAGCGGCTCGTCGTGCACCCAGTAGAGCGCGGCATCGTCGCCCGCCGCGTGCAGGGCCCGGCTCCCGGCCGGCAGCGTGAAGAGGTCACCCGCCTGCCAGGCGATCGCATCGCCATCGCCAGCCGGGCCGGCATCCCCTTCCACCCGGGTCGTGCCCGTGCCCCGCATCACGAAGAAGAGCTGGCTCGTGGCGTTCGCGTCGGTGATATGGGCGTCACCCGCACAGAGATGCACGAAGCTGGCACAGAGCCCCGGCGACGTGGCCGGCCCGGGGCAACCCAGGATGGAACTCGTGTCGAGCGGCACGATCCGCGTGATCCCCTGCTCGTGCAAGTCGGCCCCGAAACGGGCCCCGGGGATCGCCCCCAGCGTGCCGTCGGCGAGCGGATTGGAGGCGTAGCGGTAGTCGTGAAACCGGGCCGATTCCGTGAGCCGTTCGGAGCCGGTTCGATCGAGGGATGGCTTCAGCATGAGACGAACCTCCGGAGGATTTTCCTGGCGGGCCGCGCGTTGCTGGCGAGCCGGGAGCTGGCGGGCCGGTAGAATGACGTGACGAATTCTAGGGTTTCAACGATGGAATATCCTCCCCACCCCGCTTGCCGAATCGTGTCGCTCCTGCCGGCCGCCACGGAAATCGTGGCCGCGCTGGGCCTGCGGGCCAATCTTGTCGGACGGTCCCATGAGTGCGACGAGCCGGCCGACGTGGCCACCCTGCCCGCCCTGACCTCGGCCCGCATCGACGCCTCCGCCCCGAGCCGGACGATCCACGACCAGGTGACGCAGATCGGCCGTGGTCTGGACGGATCCGCCGCCAAGGCTGCCGCCGGCCCGGCCTGCACCACCGGCACCTCCGCCGCCCTCTACTCGCTCGACATCGCCAGGCTCGCCGCCCTCGAGCCCGATCTCATCCTCACGCAAGCGGCCTGCGACGTCTGTGCGATCTCCGCCGCCGACGTGGAGGCCGCCGTGCGGCAAGCAGCCGTCAACACGCGGGTGCTGGCCCTGTCCCCGATCACGCTCGCCGACCTCTTCACCGACATCCTTGCCGTGGGCCGGGCCACGGGCACAACCGCCCAGGCACGGGAAGTGGTGGCCCGGCTCAAGGCACGGATCGCCTCCGTGGCCTGCCGCGTGCGCACCTTCCCCGAACGGCCGCGGGTCGCCGTGATCGAGTGGCTCGACCCGCCGATGGCCGCCGGGAACTGGGTGCCGGAGATGGTGCAGCTGGCCGGCGGCGAGGACGTGCTCGGCAAGGCCAATGCCCACTCGCACTGGATCACGTGGGACGACGTCGCCGCCGCCGACCCCGATATCGTGATCCTCGTGCCCTGCGGATTCCCGCTCGACCGCGTGGTCGCCGAGGCGGGTTCGCCGGCGGTACGGCCGCACCTCGAGCGGCTGCGGGCCTGCCGCGAGGGCCGCGTGTTCGCCATCGACGGCCATCATCTCTTCAACCGGCCCGGGCCCCGGCTGGTCGACTCGCTCGAAGTGCTCGCGGAGATGCTCCACCCGGGCCGGTTCGCCTTCGCCGCTGCCGGCCGGTTTGCCTGCCGCGTGACTACCGCAGATGCTCGGGCTTCAGCCCCTTCTTCGCACCGTTGAACCCGAACGGCGTCGGGTCGAACGTGCCCACGATCGCGACGTTGGAGGCCGCCGGAATCTGGCTGTCGAGCCCCACCGCCCAGTAGCAGGCATTCACGAGCATCCGCCGCGTGCCGGAACTCACCATGTCGGTCGCCGCGCCCATGGTGGTCGTGAACACGCGGCCGGTCGGGCCGCCCTCCACGCTGTAGGTCTTCACCCACGCCACCGGCATCATCGGCTCGTTCTTGTTGGCATCCTCTCCCGTGACCACCGGCGACCCCGGTGTCATCCCCTCGAGCACCTGCCCCAGCACCAGCGGCGTGGAGTCGCCCGGCAGTGGCAGGCGGACGCCATAGACGTCGCTCGGCCCCCAGATGTCGCCGTCGTTGATGCCACGAAGGATCGGATGATCCCTGCCAGCCGGCGCGATCAGGCCGCGGGTGCTTTCATGACCATGGTGGCCGTGATGATTGATCCACGTCTCCCCGAGGACATGCCGACCGAAGCCCTGGGGCATTTTCTCGCCGGTCTGCTTCCAGCCGTAGTGCGCATAGGTCTTCCCCTCCGCAACGTTGAAGGCATGGGTCGCCGTCCGCATGCCGACCACCGGCTTGCCGGACCTGAGATAGTCGTCGATCTCCTTCATCTGCGGGTCGGGCAGGTCGCGGAACCGCGTGGCGATCACCATGAGATCGGCCTGCCTGAGAGCCTCGAGCCCGGGGATGTTGTCGACCTTGTTGGGGCTGATCTCGCCCGTGGCCGGATCGATCGCGTAGAGCACCGTGCAGGTGAAGCCGTGGTGCCGGGCGAGGATCTTCGCCAGCTGCGTGAGCGCCTCCTCGCTGCGGTATTCCTCGTCGCCACTGACGAGCACGACCCGCTTCCCCTTTCCCGGTCCCTCGCCCCCTTCCACGACTACCCAGGAATCGGCGGCAGAGGCGGGAACGACCGCGAGCAGGGCCAGCAGACCGACGGCACACCAGTGAACAACAGCCATGGTTACACGTTCCTCAAGAAAGGGCACGAATTCGACGCCGCCGCCTCCCGAGTGTATTACAGATTTGTCTAGAATCCCGGCTGTTCCCTCTCCCTCCCGCCCCCACGCCCGACGTCGCCATGAATCAATTCCCGCGTTTTCCGCAGCAACCGCGATCTCCGGGCCTGCCGGCCGGCGGCGTGCCCTTCAAGTGGCTCGCGATGCTGGCAGCGGCCCTCCTGCTCGTCTCGGGCCTGACCCGGGGGGTCTACACCGTCGGCCCCGAGAGCGTGGGCGTGATCCAACGGTTCGGCCGGTTCATCGGCACGGTCGGCCCAGGCCTACGGTTCAAGCTGCCCTTCGGCATCGACACCGTCACGATCCTGCCGGTGAAGCGGCAGCTCAAGATGGAATTCGGCTTCGGGTCCCCCGGCGCGAGCAACCCGGACCAGACCGCATCCTCGTCCGAGCAGGACCGGGAGAGCGACATGGTGACGGGCGACCTGAATGCCGCCCACGTCGAGTGGGTCGTGCAATACGAGATCAGCGATCCGGAACAGTTTCTGTTCAATCACCGCGAGCCCGGCCCGACGCTCCGCGATCTTGCCGAGAGCGTGATGCGGGAGGTGGTGGGCGACCGCACCGTCGACGAAGTGCTGACGGTCGGCCGCCAGGGAATCGAGAACGACGCCATCACGAAGCTGACGGCACTCGCACAGGAACTCGGCATGGGCCTCCGTGTGCAGCAGGTGCAGCTCAAGAACGTCCACCCGCCCGAAGCGGTGCAGCGGTCGTTCGACGAGGTCAACCGCGCCCAACAGGAGCGGGAGCAGATGATCAACCAGGCCAACGGCGAATACAACAAGGTCGTGCCACGGGCCAGCGGCGAGGCGGAGAAGAAGCTCCGCGAGGCGGAGGGGTACGCCCTCAAGCGGGTGAACGAGGCTCAGGGCGACGTGGCCCGTTTCAAGGCCCTGCTCGAGCAGTATGAAAAAGCCCCCGACGTCACCCGTCAGCGGCTCTACCTGGAAACGATCTCCGAGGTGCTGCCGCAACTCGGCGGCAAGGTGATCCTCGACGCCGACGCGAAACAATTCCTGCCGTTGATGAACCTCAGGCAGCTGGACCCGACCAAACCGTAACGCAGATCCACCCCTCCACCATGCACACTCTTCCCATCAACCATCCACTGCTCCAGCTGGCCAGGCGGCTCGCCGACGCCCTCTTTTCGCCGGCGGGCGGGCTGCTGGCCGCGGCCGCCGCCATCTTCCTGCTTGGCTGCGCCTACACGGTCGACCAGGCGGAGCAGGTCGTGATCACGCAGTTCGGCCGGCCGGTCGGCCAGCCGATCAACTCGGCCACGCCTGGCGCCGGCCTGCACTTCAAGCTGCCATTCGTGCAAACGGCCAACCGGTTTGAGAAGCGGATTCTCGAATGGGACGGGCCCCCGAGCGAGATGACGACCCGTGACAAGCTCTACGTCGTGGTCGACACCTTCGCCCGCTGGCGGATCGCCGACCCCCTGAAATACTTCGAGAGCCTGCGGGACGAGCGGAGCGCCCTGTCGCGGCTCGATGACATCCTCGGCAGCGAGACCCGCAACGTGGTCGCCCGCCACGACCTCATCGAGGTGGTGCGGTCCGACAAGGCCCGGCAGCCGGAGCAGGATGCGACCCTGGCCGAGTCGGGGACCGCCGTGGGCACGCTGCCGCCGATCGAGTTTGGCCGCAAGGAGTTGGAACGGGAGATCCTCGCGGCCGCACAGCCGAAGGTGGGCCTCTGGGGCATCGAACTGCTCGACGTCAGAGTGAAACGGCTCAACTACAAGGCGGGCGTGATCGAGAAAATCTACGACCGGATGATCTCGGAACGGATGCAGATCGCGGAGCGGTTCCGCTCCGAGGGCGCCGGCGAAGCGGCCAAGATCGACGGCCGCAAGGACAAGGATCTGCAGCGGATCCAGTCGGAGGCCTATCGCAAGGTGCAGGAGATCAGGGGCGAGGCCGACGCCAAGGCCTCCGAGATCTACGCCTCCGCCTACACGGCCAGCCCCAAGGCCGCCGATTTCTACGCGTTCGTGAAGACGCTCGACACCTACAAGGCCACCCTCGGCCGCGACAGCACGCTCATCCTCACGACCGACAGCGACCTGTTCCGGCTGCTCAAACGGGTGGACGGCCGCGGCCCCGCGGCCAGCATTCCTCCTGTCCAGCCGGCACCGGCCGGAGAGCTCATCCGATGACAGGCTGCCACGCCCGACTGGTGGCGGCCCTGCTCGCCGCACTCCTGACCGCCGCGAGCCATCCGGCCCTCGCGCAAGGGCCGGCCGCGAAGCCCGGCGCCGCAGCCAAGACGAACGGCAAAAAGATCAACCCGCTCGAGGTCAAGCGGCTCGACGCCAAGCTCGACGAGGTCCGCGAGTCGTTCCTCCGCGACACGACGACCCTGATCCTGTCGTACGAAAACCTCGGACAATACGAACGGGCGAAGACGCTGCTCGAGTCGCTGCAGAAGCTCGACCCGCGGAACGAACCGATCCGGGCGAAGATCGGCGAACTCAACGCGAAGATCATCGAGAACAGCGAGTTCGAGGTCGAGCTCGATCCGGGCGAATCCTGGCAGCCGATCGGGGCGGTGACGAAAGATCGCATGATCCGCATCCGCGCGGCCGGAGACTACAAGCTCACGGCCTCGCTGTCGTTGGGCCCCGACGGCGTGCCGACCGGCAACCCGGCGGAGGATCTCGTGGCCAACGTGCCGCTGGGCGCGGTCATGGGCGTGATCGCGCCGGCCGGCTCGGCGGGCCAGTTCGCGGGTGGCGGCCAGAACGACAGGCCAGCGCGGCCGTTTGCCGTGGGGAGCGGCTACGAAAAGCCTGCCGACCGCGACGGCGTGCTCTACCTCAAAGTGAACACTCCGCCCGACACCAAGTGCGTGGGGCGGCTGACGGTGAAAGTCAGCGGCCCCGAGCAGCCCTCACCCTGACGCCTCCGCGGCCGTCCGACGGGTCAGGCCGTGGCGCAGGCCAGACGGCACCACCGGCTCACGCGGTCGCGAATATCGTCGCGAATCCGCCGCACGGAAACCAGCCGCTCCTCGTGCGTGCCGGCGAGGGCGGACGGGTCGGGAAATCCCCAGTGTTCCCGTGCCACCGCGCCGGGAAAGGTCGGGCAGCGTTCGGCATTCGCCTCGTCGCAGACCGTGACGACCCGCGAGAATGCCGGCCCGTTGGCGAGCATCTCGGCCACGCTCTTGGTCTTCGCCGCGGAGATGTCGATGCCCACCTCCTGCATCGCCTCGACCACCAGCGGATTGAGCACGCCCGGCTCGAGGCCGGCGCTGTGGGCTTCGTAGCTTCCCATGCACATCTGGTTCACGAACGCTTCGGCCATCTGGCTGCGGGCGCTGTTGTGAATGCAGACGAAGAGAATCCGCTTGGGTTCGGGCGCCGGACAACACCCTTCCCCGCCCACTCCACACTTCTCGGGAGCGAGGCAGGCGGTGTGCTTGCTCCCCAGATGAAAGAGGATTCCCGAAGGCGTGACCTCGGCGCCGCCGAGCGGATACTGCGACACGACGGCGTCCTCGTACTCCACCTCCATCGGCAGGTCGTCCGACGTCAGGAGCGGTTTGGCGACCTCCATGATCTTCGCCAGCTTGGTGGTCTCCAGCCGATGATCGAGATCGTTGGCGACCCAGATCTGCAGCAGACACGAGGCCAGCGACCGCACGGTGCCGCCGCAGTCGACGAAGTCCTTCTGGACGCGGCCGACCTCGGTGATGTGATAGTGGGCCGGGACGAAGCTGCCGTCGGGGAGCATGAAGTGCATCTTCACGCCCGGGTTGGCTGCCAAGACGGCGATGAATTCCTTGACGGTCATGGGGGCTGGTTGTTCCTCGGAAGATGGACCGGGATGGAAGTATAAAGCCCCCGGCAATCGCCCCACCGCAACTTGCCCACCATGCCTACTTTTTGGATTTCATCATGGTGCCGCCGAGCCCGCCGGGTGCCCGAAATGGGATTGACCCTCCGGAGCCCCGATCCGACACTCCCCGCCCGCGACCGAGTTTTCTGCGAAGCCGACCTCGACAGCCCAAATGACCGACGTTCGCGCTGCGCTCGAAGCCGATTCTGCCTCCCGACGGCGGCCGAGGGTCTTCTCCGGCCGCGTCATCTTCGACCACCTCCCGAAGACGGCCGGGATGGCCGTCACCCGTTGGTTGCGAACCACGCTCGGAGAGGGCTGCGCCTCCCTCACGCTCGCCGGCGACCACCGCTCGCTGATCGCCCGATTCGGGGGCGTGTATTCGGTGCTCTCGGCACACGTGACCTTTGACCGTCGGGGACTCGATCCGCGCTACCGCTACGTGACGCTCCTGCGCGAACCGATCGATCGGATGGTGAGCTGGTTTCACTACGTTGTCTTCGACAACACCGCCGACGATTACGGTGAACTGTGGCATCACGCCAGGCGATTCCTCGATTCCGATGGCGCGACCTTCGACCCTTCGCTTCCTTTCAATTTGTATGTGAAGCACTTCGCGGCGATCGAGGGGGTTCGGTCCGACGACGATCGGCTCATGCTCGACGCCGCGCTCGCGGCCGTGGATCGCTATGACGTGTGGGGACTCTACGAATCGATGCCCGCTTTTCTCACGGACGTCGCGGCTTTGATCGGAATTCCAGCCCCCGAGAACCTCGACCGCGTGAACGTCACGGCGCAGAGGCCGGCGCTGGCCGACCTGAAGCATGGCCTGCGGGCCCGTCTCACCGAACTCAACCACCTCGATCTCGAGTTCTACGCCATCCTCAAGAAGCGGCATGACGGCACAGCACGCCACCGCAGTCGCCCACGCGCGGCGGTTGGCGGTTGGATTCCTCTCGCCCCCCCCTCGCCGCTTACACACGCCCGGGAAGGATTCACGCTCCATTCCGCGCGGCTCGTGGGCGGGGAAGCCCACGTCGAGCAGAGCATGCTCGAGTTCGATGTCATCTTCTCACTCAGGCAACCCGTCGAAGACCTCGTGATCGAGTTCACCGTGCGCGACGAACTCGGAAGCCTGGTATTTTCCACGAGCACCACCTTGCTCGACCGTCCGATCGGGCCGGCCGCCGCCGGATGCCATCGCGCTCACTGCGGGCTCATGGCGAACCTTCCCACGGGGAAGTATGGCGTCGGCTTTCGCTTCATCGACCGGCGGCACCGGCGCGACGAGGAACTCGCGACGTTCGAGGAACTTGTCACGTTCCGGATCGGTCGCAGGCGAGGAATCTCGGGGGATGCCACGATCAGCCTTCCGGCCACGATCCATTGCGTCGCGGTGGCCGCGACAGCGGTCGCCGGGGGGTGGCGACTGGCAGCGTCCGATCCGAGCCTGACGTCGCAAGTCGGCAGGATCGAGGGCGGATCGCTCGTGTCGGACGGCCGGGCGGGGCTTCTCCTCTTCGGCCCCTACAAGACCGTCATCGCCGGCAGGTGGAAGGCCGTCGTCTCTGGCTCGCTCGAGCCCGGCCTCGGCTGCCTCCGCATCGACGTGGTGAGCCGGACGGGACGGGTGGTTCACGCCGCACTCGAGGTGACCGCCCCGAGCGAGCGGGTCGAGCTCGGCTTCCGACTCGATCACCCGGTCCACGACGTCGAGATCCGTGTCTGGACGCACGAGCTCGCCGCGGCACGTCTCGACGCGATCGCGATCGAGGCTGCGACCGAAGGAAACGACGTTCACGCGACCGCCCCCGGTTGCTACGGTACGAACATCATCGGACACGGAGGAGGCAACGACCATGGGATCGCTGAGAGCCGAATTGCGCCGGTTCGAAAGACGGCGACTGCGGCCCATCCTGCGAAGACTGAGGCACGGACAATCGCAGCTCATCGCGACGACGACGGCCAACGAAGCGATGGAGCAGTTGCTCGTGGCGCTCATGCGGTCGGAGCTACGACGTGCGGAATCGTTGCCGGACGCCTGGGTGAACTCGACGTCGACGCTCCGCGTTCGTCGAAGCCAGAACGACAATCCGGCAGGCAGTTCGACGGACCTGGAGAACCTCGTGCGGTCAATGCTCGCCACGCCGATGCCTCCTGCCACCCGCGAGATGACGCGGGACAACGGCTGACCGCCCGGCCACTCCCCAGCTTCAGCATCGTCATCGCCACCGACGGCAGGTCAGCGGCGCTTGCCGAACTGCTCGAAGCCGTTCCGTTTCTCGAGGGCCCGCCGTGCGAGGTGTGCGTCGTGCGCGGGCCGACGGAAGACGGGGTGGCCGAGGTGCTCGATGGCTGGCAGGGCCGCATCAAGACCGCCTTCAACCCGATCCGCAACCTCTCCATCTCGCGAAACATCGGCATCGCCATGTCCGCGGGAGATATTGTCGCGTTCCTCGATGACGACGCGATCCCGGAGGCTGACTGGCTCGCCGACTTGGCCGAGGCGTTTCGCAATCCCGCGGTGGCCTGCGCGGGCGGCGTGAATCGGGACCGCACCGGTGAAGGATTCCAGTATGGGTATGCGACCGCCAACCGCATGGGGCAAGCCCGCTGGGACCGCACGCAGCCTGCCGACCCGCTCTGCGTGCCGGGGGCGGCCGATTTTCCCTACACGCAGGGCACGAACACCGCGATCCGCCGGGCCGACCTCGAAGCCCTCGGCGGATTCGACGAGGAGTACGACTTTTACCTCGACGAGACCGACCTCTGCTGCCGGCTCGTGGATGCCGGTCGCCTGATCCGGCAACTTCCCAGGGCCTTCGTCCATCACCGTTCGCTCCCGAGCGCGATCCGCACTCTCGACGGCGTGACGCACTCGCTCCACGCCGTCTTGAAGAACAAGCTTTACTTCTCTCTTGTCAACAACCGCGGCCACCATACGACCGACGAGGCGCTCGCCGATTTCGACTCGTTCGTCGGGATTCAGGAACGTCACCTGCGGCAGAAGGCGGCGGCATCAGCCGACGGCATCCGTTGGCTTGAACGTTTTTCTGCAGATGCCCTCCGAGCCCGCGAGACTGGGCTCACCCGCGGTTGCTCGGGACGGCGCCGGCTCATGAGCCCCGGGCTCATCGATCGGTATCGACGCCCGTTTCTGCCGCTTTCCCGCCTGCCGACGGCGACACAACGGCACTGCACGTTCCATCCGCGAAGAACTTTCGCAACCGTCCCGACGATCGCGCACGACTCCGCCGACGACGGCCTTCGCCACCAACAGGAACTGCTTCGCCGCACGTGGGCCGAACTCCTGCCGCCTGGCTCACGGGTCGCCCTCGCCCTCTACCCCGACCACCGCAACGTGGGCGATGCCGCCATCTGGTGGGGTACGCGGACGCTGCTGCGATCGCTGGGCGTGACGGTCGGTTATGGCTGCGATCCGTGGAGCTACGACCCCGGCACGCTCGCGGGTGCCGTTCCAACCGGTCCGATCCTGCTGCTCGGGGGCGGCAACTTCGGCGACGTGTATGGCAACGAACAGGGGCTGCGCATCCGGATTCTCGAGGACTTTCCCGATCGCCCGATCATCCAGTTGCCGCAGAGCATCTGGTTCCGCACGCGCGAGGCCTGCGATACGATGGCCTCCCTGCTCGCGGCGCACCGCCACACGACGTTGCTGCTGCGTGACGCACAAAGCCTCGCGTTCGCACGCACGCACTTCCCCGTGCAGTCGCTCCTCTGCCCCGATGCGGCACTCGCGCTCGATCTCGCGGGCATCGTCCACACCGGCGACGTGCCGGTCGTCGCCCTCTGGCGGCGCGACATCGAACTCGATCTGTCGCTGCCACCGCTTCCGCCAGGATCGATCGAGGTCGACTGGCAGGACGACGAAGCGGATGCTGCGCGTGTGCCGTGGAGCAATCGCGCCTTTCGCGCGGTGGTGGGCGCAGCCGCAAGGGATGGTCGCTCCCGGCCGGCCGCCCGCCGGGCGGCCTGGCGGTTCGCGCCGGCGCTGTGGGACTCGCTCGCACAGGACCGCGTGGTTCGTGGCTGCCGCCTGCTCGCACGGGGCCGCGTTGTGATCACCAACCGGCTTCACGCGCACTTGCTCTGCACGCTTCTCGGCGTCCCGCACATCGTCTGTGACACCGTCAACGGCAAGCTTTCCGCATACCGTGACACCTGGGGGTCGAACGATCCGCTCGTGCGGTTCGCATCATGCCCCGACGAGGCGGTCGCGCTCGTTGAAACGCTCGCAGCCAAGCCGCCTGGCCGCGTGCCGCACGCCGCCTGATGGCGGGCCACGTGACGTCCCGTCGTTCGCAGAAGACTGCACCCCCAAGCCCCCATTCGATGCAAATCCTTGCCGACCTCCGATCGCTCCAAGACCCCGCCTACGCAGGCCGCGGCATCGGCTCCCATGCCGCATTCCTGCTCGAGTGGCTGCGTGGCCGGCCGGTGGCTCGCGATGGCATCGTCGGGCTCGTCGATCCGAAACTCGGGCCCCTCTCCATCGAACACGCCGCGCTGTGCGACCGCATTCGACCGGCATTCTCCTGCGACCGGCTCGACGAACCGTCGATGTTTCTCTCGCTCTCGGCCCTCACGCACGACTCCCTGTTGCCATCCGCCCTGCTCGACCGACGACACATCCTGCCGATCGCAGTGATGTACGACTTCATTCCGCTCGCCTTTCCCGACCGCTACCTCGCCGACCGCGACACGCTGTTGCGCTACGCCGCCGCCTTCAAGTGGCTCGAGGCCTTCCGAGCGTTCCTCGCCATTTCGGACGATTGCGGCGCGGAGATCGTCCGTCGGCTCGGGGTTCCGCCCGACCGTGTCAGCGTGACGGGCGTGGCCCTCCGCGAGGTATTTGCCAGCCGGTTCGGCACGCAGGCCGCGCCGCCCGGGCGGCCCACTGGAGCCGCTGACGAAACGATCCTCGTCGTCGGCGGCGCAGACCCCAGGAAAAACCTGGAGACGGTCGTCGCGGCACACGCGAGGATCGTCGCCGAGGGGCGACCGGACCTCCAGCTGATCGTCGCCGGATGCTATCCCGAGGCGTGGCAGCAGCGGGTGCGGAAGGACTCGCACGAACGCATCGGACGCGCGGCAGACATCCGCTTCCTCGATCACGTGAGCGACGAGGAACTCGCGGCCTGGCACGCCCACGCCAGGGCGACCGTTACGGCCTCGCGGGCCGAGGGTTTCTCGATGCCCGTCATCGAGTCGATCGCGAGTGGTGGAGTATCGCTCGTTTCGGACATTCCCGTCCACCGTGAACTCATCGACCAGCCGGAGGCGATGTTTCGCCCCGATGACTCCCATGACCTCGCCTCGAAGCTCGGGGCGATCCTGCGGTTTCCGTCGCTGCGGGACCGTCTGCGCGATGGCCAGCGTCCCGTTGCCGGACGGTTCCTCCCGGAGGCCGTCGGCAGGAGAGTCGAGGCCGCCCTCGACCGCCAGGTGGAATCCTTCGTCACCGCCCACCGCCGCTCTCCGCGGACGCGGCGTCCCGCCATCGCGCTGGTGACGCCGTTCCCACCCGACCGGTCAGGCGTGGCCGACTACTCGAAGAAATGCGTCGAGTCGCTGGCGCGGTTCGTCGATGTCGATGTCTACACCGATGCCCACGAGCCCACGGCCGACCCGGCCGTGCGCGAGTTCCACCCGATCTCAGCGGCGGCCTGGCTGCGACCGGACTACGACGCTGTCATCGCCGTGGCGGGCAACTCGCACTACCACATGAAGATCCTCGACCTGCACAGGAAATACGGGGGCCCGTGCATCGTGCACGACAATCGGCTCGCCGAACTGACCGCATGCCAGAAGGGGGAAGAGCACCTGCGGCGGATGGCGGAGCATTCGCTTGGCCGCGCGGTGGCGGTCGAGGAGGTGAGGTGCTGGCTTTCAGACCCCGGCTCACTGCCGACCCTTTTCTATGATGAAATGCTTGAACGAGCCGAACCCCTCTTCGTGCACAGCGCCGGAATCCGGTCGCACACTGCCCGGTTCTACGGCGTGGATGCCGTGCATCTGCCCTTTTGTGTCTACCGCGACTTCCACGCCCTTGAGGTCTCCGCCGTTGCGAAGCGTTCCGCACGGGATGCCCTCGGCATTCCCCATGACCGACTCGTCGTGATCTCGCTCGGCATCGTCGATGCCGTGAAGAACCTTCGGAAGTGCGTCGAAGCGATCGCACAGATCGGCGAGCGAGGCATGCCCGCCCACCTGTATTTCGTCGGCGAATGTCCGTCGAGTGCCCGGAAGGCTCTCTCGACGCTCGCGGCTGTCGCGGGCGTCACCGATCGCGTGCACGTGTCGGCTGACTGGATCTCCGAGGACGACTACCGCCGCTTCATCGCGGCTGCCGATGCCGGCATCCAGCTGCGATCCCACTACTATGGCGGCATCTCGGGCGCGCTCACCGACTGTATCGCCGCAGGGCTTCCAACGGCGGCCAACGAAGATCTCGCCTTGGCGCTCGACGCTCCTGCCTACGTCGCACGGGTGCCCGACCGGCCCGACGCGGGGCAGGTGGCCGACGCGCTGGCCGCATGCATCGCGCACGGCGCCGACCGCCGTCGTCACGAACACGAGCGGCTCGCCTTCTGTCGAGATCACTCCTTCGACACCTACGCGCGGCGACTGCTCACCCACCTGCTCGGCCCCTCGCCTGCTTGGGCACTGCCCGTCACCTCGCTGCCGGCACCGCCCGCCACGCCACGACGCATCGAGCGGATGCTCGTGGATGCAACCCTCGCCTCGCGTTCACCGGGCGGCTCCGGCGTCCATCGCGTCGTGACCCGCACCTGGCAGGAGATCGAACGGCTTGCAGCACAAAGGGGCTTCAAGGCCACGCAGGTGATCGCGCGTGACGGCGACTTCTTCGCGGCAGGGGAGAGCGAGCCGGTGGCCTTCGGCGCCGAAGACGTGCTGTTGCTGCCCGACGCCTACTGGGCCTGTGGCGAAGTCTGGCCGGCCGTGGAGCGGGCGCGAGCCGCGGGCGCGGCGAGCGTACCGGTCGTCTACGACCTCATCCCGATGCAGCACCCCGCGATTTACGGGGCCGACGGGGCGGCGATGTTCCGCCGCTATCTCGCGGCCGTTGTCGCGCACGCCGATTTGATCGTGACCATTTCCGAGACGGTCGCCCGCGACCTTGCCGCCGAGACGTCTGCGGTTCGCTTCCCGCGTCGTGCGCCTGAAATCGTGCCGTGGCGGCTCGGCTGCGATCTTCCCGATGCCGGTGGCGTCGTTCGGCCGGATGTGCGAGCGCTGTTCGACGGCCGCCAGCCCGACTCCCCCTTCCTCGTCGTCGGCGCGATCGAGCCGAGAAAGAATCACGGCCTCGTCCTCGATGCGTTCGAACGACTCTGGGAGAATCCGGCGACCTCCCACGTGCGCCTCGCCATCGTCGGCCGGGCTGGCTTCAAGTCGGAGCCCACCCTGAAGCGAATCAAGAGCGACCCGCGTTACGGCTCGCACTTATTTCTTCTTTCCGACCTCGACGATACCGAGATCGACCACGCCTACCGCAACGCGCGGGCCGTCGTCTTCGCATCGATCGCGGAGGGCTTCGGATTGCCGATCGTCGAAGCTCTGCGGCACGGTCAGACTGTCATCGCGAGCGATCTCCCCATTCACCGCGAGGTGGGCGGCGTGGCGTGCGACTATTTCGACGTGGCCGCCCCGGGTCGGCTTGCCGACGCCGTCGCGAGGCACGAAGAGCGTCACCGATCCGTCGCCGCAGCCCACCGCTTGGGTCCGGAGCCGGCCACGTGGGCAACCGCCGCGGCCCGACTCATCGACGCGATCGGTGAGCGGCTTGACTTGGAGGGTCTGCAGACGTTGGAACATGCACCAGGAAGGACTGCGGCATGAGACTGTTTCACACTCCTCGATGAGTTTCGCGACTTTACGGCCGGGCATGCGGGTGATCGAATTCGGGTGCGGCGATGCGGAGCTTTCCCTCAACCTCGCCCGGTTCGGGTGCGACCTGACGGTCGTCGATCCGGCCGGGCCGTGACGACGGGCCGGCTCAAAGCCCGAGTTCGGCCACCATCATGATCTCCACGAGGCGATCGAAGCTCACCGTCGGCTCCCAGCCCAGCGCGGCCTTGGCCTTTTTGGCCGACCCACAGATGCTCGAGTGGTCGAGCGGTCGAAAGAACCGCGGATCTACCGCCACGAGTTGCCGGCCGGAACGGCGGTCGTAGCCGATTTCGGCTGCGCCGCCGCCTTCCCACGCGACTTCGAAGCCCGCGAAGGCAGCGGCCAACTCGACGAACTCGCGGACCGAGTGGGTTTCACCTGTGGCGACGACGTAATCGTCGGCCATGTGATACGTGGTCATCAGCCACATCGCCCGCACGTAGTCGGGAGCATAGCCCCAGTCGCGGCGGCTATCGAGATTGCCGAGGAGGAGCAGTTCGTCGGCCCCACGGGCGATCCGGGCGAGCGTCGCTGTGATCTTCCGGGTCACGAAGTTGAACCCCCGGCGGGGTGACTCGTGATTGAAGAGAATCCCGTTGCTCGCGTGCAGCCCGTAGCCACGGCGATAAAAGGCCGTCATCGCGTGGGCATACTGCTTGGCGATTGCGTAAGGCGACACCGGCTCAAACGAGCTCGTCTCCGTACACACGCAGTCGGAGGCCTGCGGGGCACTCGGGAGCAGTTCCTGCCGTGCGTCGTCCAGAGCTGGCGCGCGGGATCGCAGCGCGAGCCCGCCGAACAGCTCCGACGTGGACGCCTGATAAAACCGGCATTCCGGCCGCGTGAGCCGCATGATCTCGAGCAGCCGCAAGACACCCACAGCGTTGATGCTCGTGGAATGCTCCGGCTCTTCGAACGAGATACCCACGTGGCTTTCGCTCGCGAGGTTGTAGATCTCGTCGGGTTTGACGCGGCCGATGACCGCCTGCAGCCCCAGCGGATCGATCAGGTTGCCGTAATGCAGCTCGAACGGTAACCCGCGGATTTTCGCGGCTGCCCGAAGATCATCGATCCGGTCGCGGTTCAAGCCGCTCGCCCGCCGGACGAGGCCGTGTACTGCATAGCCGTGGTCGAGCAACAGCTCGGCTAGATACGAGCCGTCCTGCCCGCCGATGCCTGTGATGAGTGCGGTTTTCATGCGTGTCATCGTACCAGTAAATGGTGTCACCCGATGACGCGCATTCCATAAACGCCCTCGAGTCGCCGAGCACAGCGATCGGCAGTGCGAAACCCTGCTGCCCGTCGGAGCCCAGCGGTGATTCGTGGCTCGCGCTCGGCACCCCCCCACGACCCATCCGCACGATCCTCACGCCTCTCGGCGACGACATCGGTCACCCAGTTACGAAAACGCCGTTGACCTTCCTGTCGTTTGTCACGCACATGCTCACCTGTGTGGCGCCGCTTCGCCTGATCTGTCTGCAGGCCACGAATGGACCAAGGCGATCGTTCGTGCGTCGGCCAGCCGCCTACCTCCCATCAGCACGCCTGCCAAGCCTGCGCTCTCGCAGTCGGGAGAGACAGAGGAGATCACTCGGCTTCTGCCCCACGTGGCGGCCCGCCATCCGGGCGGCAGCCTCGGCCGTCAACTCTTGCTCGTGGACGACGTCGTACGGCCGCTGGCGCAGTGCCGGACGGCCCGAACCGCCGACACGGTGCGGGATGTCTTCGCGCGGCCGCTCCCCGCCCGGCGGACCGGCGCCGTCATGATTCTCGATGAGGCGGGCAAGCTCACCGGCATTTTCACCGACAGCGATCTCGCGCGGCTCTTCGAGCGGCGGATAGACGCGGCGCTCGACGAGCCGATCGGCCGCGTGGCCGGCCTGCTCGACATCGTCGATCTCGTCGGCATGCTGCCCCCGGAAACGCTTGACGTCCTGGTCGATCCATCGACCGCGGCCACCACATAGCGGCACGGCGCGGCCCACCCCTGCGGAGGGGTTGGCGATCTGCTATAGTTCACGCCGTTTCGCCGCGTTTCCGCTGTCGTGGGAGATGCGTGCGTGAAGAATGATGATTTCAGTGGTCATCGATGACTCTCGCCCAATCGCCCAAGGATACCGCGTTGACCCCGCCGGTGCGGCTCGCGGTGGTCATGCCGGTGTTCGGAAATTGGGGTGACACGCTCGACTGCCTCGGCATGCTCGCCGGTCAGACGAGCCAGGATTTCCGTCTGTTGCTCGCCGACGACGGTTCTCCCGATTCGCCGCCCGATGCCATCCATGACTATCCCTTCGTCACCTATTTGCGGAAGCCGCACGGCGGCTTCGCCTCGGCCTGCAATTCCGCCGTCGGCTGGGCCGCCGACGCGGGATGCACGCACGTCCTCCTCCTCAACAACGACACGTCCTTCGGTCCCGGCTTCATCGAGGCGTGGCTCGCGAAAGCAGCCGCGTTCCCGCAGGCCATCATGGGGCCGCTGATCTTCTACTTCGACACGCCAGAAGTCGTCTGGTATTCCGGTGGACGGCGGTCGGTCGCGGTGCCGTTCGTCCGCTTGCGGCGCCAGTTCACGGAACAGACGCCCGTCGACGTCCTGACCGGATGCGTGTTGCTGGTGCCCGTGCAGGCGTGGACACGAATCAACGGCTTTGACGAACGATATGTGACGTACTATGAAGATTTCGATTTCATGCTGAAAGCGAGAGACGCAGGTATCCCTGCGTATCTGGTGGTCGAACCGGAACTGCGGGTGCTGCACAAGGTGTCGCGGACCGCCCTACATCGCGGCCGATGGAATCGGGATTACCGGATGATCGCGTCCCGGCTGCTTTTCATCCGCCGCAGGTACTCTGGCGTGCAGCGGGTGGTGTGCCTCTGTGCGTCGATCCCTCATCTCGCGCTGGTCGCGCTGACGAACATCCCGGAACTGCCAAATCCACGTCTGTTGTGGGACGCAATCCGGAAGGGGCTGACGGACGACGCGAGCGGTGAGCCCGTGCGAACGTCGAACGGCGTATGAGAGAATCCCAGACAGCCCCGTAGTCGCAGCCTTCCCGGTGTGAGCCGGGCACGATCCATGTCCACACTCCAGACGCCCTCGTCACACACGAAGATCATCGCGTTTCATCTCCCGCAATTTCACCGGATTCCGGAAAACGATCGGTGGTGGGGGGATGGATTCACCGACTGGACGAATGTGCGTCGCGCGCGGCCGCTTTATGACGGTCACCAGCAGCCCCGAGTGCCCCTCGGTGGGCGCTATTACGATCTCACCGACGCCGCCACGCGGGAGTGGCAGGCGAACCTCGCCCGCGAGTACCGTGTCGATGGCTTCTGCTACTACCACTACTGGTTCAACGGCAAGAAGCTTCTCGAACAGCCGGCAGAGGCGATTCTTGCGAGCGGATCTCCAGATTTCCCCTTTTGTTTCTCGTGGGCCAATGAATCCTGGACGCGATCATGGGACGGGGCGACACGGGATGTCCTGATCCGGCAGGATTACGGGGGAGAGCCTGAGTGGAGAACGCACTTCGAGTACCTGCTTCCCTTCTTCAAGGATCGGCGGTATCTGACGTACCAGGGCAAGCCGATGTTCCTCGTCTATCGCCCCCAGGATTTTCCCGCGATCAGCCGGATGTTCGCCGCGTGGCAGCGCTGGGCCCAGGATGCCGACATGCCGGGCATCAGTTTCATCAAGACGCTCACTTGTTTCGACGACACGCTCGGCGGTCCTGAATACGCCGCCTCCGTGGCATTCGAGCCATGGTTGACGATCAGGCGACGATCGCCATTCAGGCTTCGAGCGAGATGGTTTGCGGAACGCGCGGTGCGGGCCCTTCTCCGTTCCTTCGACGCGTGCCGATGTCACCTGTGGCCCTACGAAGAGATTTGGGAGCATATGGTCGCCCGGAAGTACGCCGCAAACGAGTTTCGCGGTGCCTTCGTGGGATGGGACAATACGCCCAGGCGCGGAGAGCACGCGAGGATCGTATCGCGCGCGACTCCGCAGGCATTCGGACGCTCCATGCGGAGACAGCTTGCCGCGGCGGTGTCCGACGGTTCACCATTCGTGTTCGTGAACGCGTGGAACGAATGGGCGGAAGGGGCACTTCTCGAGCCGGACGAGGCCGATGGCTACGCCTACCTCGAGCAGCTCCGCGACGCGGTCGAGGCGGTCCGCGGGACAAACCGGCTTACGAGCCATGCAACGGCTTTCGCAGCACGATCACCGCCTGCGGCAGACGGCGGCGATCGTCGATGAAGTCGACCAGTTCGAAATCCGTCCACTCGCGCTCGACGGAACTCCGCGTGATCACCGACTCGCCATAAAACGACGCGACCAGCCCGGAGCCTCCGCCCGTAGGCGCATGCACGAACTCGCCGTCGGCAATCCGCCGCCTGGCCGCGGCGATGTCGCCGAACCCTTCGCCGTTCAATGCATTCGATGCGGCAGGAGGCACTTCCAGCGGGGAAATCGGGGCCGGATCGCGTTCACTCATGGCGGACGTGCTGCCCCGACCCTCGGAAACCAGCGCTCGATGATGTCGAGCCGCTGTCTGACCCGTGCGCCGACAACCTGCGGATCCAGGGTGCGGCGAATGGTTTCCCGTGCGTTCTGTCCCAATCGTGCGGCAAGATCCCGGTCCGTCACCAGGCGGCGCAAGGCCGCTGCGGCGTGGTCGATATCCGGCTCCGCCCACGGGATGCCGGCTTCGTAGGGGCCGATCGGACGGGGCAGCGGTTTCAGCTCGAAGGCGACGGGCAACGAGTTCGACTCGTCCATGAAGTCCATGTTCGCCGACCACCCGGTGGCCACGACCGACTTCCCGAGGTACATCATCTCGGCCAGGATGAGTCCGAAGCCCTCGGCCCGATGCAACGACAAGAGAATGTCGCAGCACATCTCCAGATCCCACGCCTGCTGCCGCGTCAGGGCTGCGTCGATGAACGTCACGTCGGGCACGTCGTGCAATGCCTCCTGCAGTTTCTGCCGTTCGCGTTGATAATGCTGGGAGTTGATCGTCTTGATGACCAGCGCGAGTGACGGCTCCGTCGCTTTGGCCTGCCGGAAGGCCGCGATGGCGGCCTGAGGATTTTTCCGCTCCTGGAAGGACTGAAAGTCATACATGACAAGTACGAGGCACTTGTCCTGCGGCAGGCCGAACGCGGCGCGATTCACGCCTGGTGTCGGCGCGAACCGCACCGCGTGGGGGATCTTCACCACGGGCACCGGTGCGACCGGGCCGATGGCCTCCTGAATGAATGTGGAAGGAACCCAGAGCTCGTCCACCTCGGCGAACGCATCGTGAAAGCGCAACGGCAGGATCGGCTGTTCCCAGTGCCAGAATCCGATGCGATACCGGGAATGGTGGCCAATACGGCGGAGATGCTGGGCGCCGGCGAGCGTGACATCGGCGTTGTAATACAAGATGTCGATGGGGTGCCGCTCCTGCCGGGGCACGCCGTTCCCGCCGATGACGCTCGCGGGAGCATCGAACAGCTCGCCAGCGTCGATGCGGGTGACGGCGATACCGGCTTCATCACACGCGTTGGCGAGGGAACGGGCTGCCTCGCCGATCCCGAGTTCGCGACTGAAGTAGCCGAGGATGTTCACGCCCGGGGTGTCGTGACCGGGTCGTCCCGACCGGGGTGATTGTGCGACATGCCCGAGGGTCGTCCTCGGATGCGGCTCCCGTGCGATCGCATCGTCACTCCGAAGACACGGACGATAGGCGAGACCCGGGAAAACTTCCGCCCCCAGCGTCAGCAGGCGAATGAGTGGAATCACCGCGTACTCGCGAACGGGGCCTGCCGCCATCGGCGACTGAGCGATATAACGCAGAAGCCTCGCCAGCCATCCCGGCGTGCGGCGGGCCTCTCGTGACAATCCCGCGGTGACGAGCAGCCGCGCCATACCCAGTCGGCTCCTCATCCGCGGTCGCCATGACCCGATTTCCGCCGGAGTGGCGGGCCTGCCGAGCAGCTGCTCGCTTAGGCCCTGCAATCTGCCCAGTTCCCCGAGGGCGGACAACGAGGAGGCAATCTTGTCTTCCTCGGCCGCGGCGGGCGGTTCGAGTCTCACGAGCTCTGGACAGGAGAACGGCCGGCCCGCACATGCCCGTCGCAACGCCTCGTCCCGACGGAATCGTGCGCGCTCCGCACGGGTTACCGTGCTGCCGTCGGAGAAAACGCCGAGCTCGTTCGGCAGTCCGGCATACCAGGCCGAGCCGAGCTCCTGCAGGGCCTCCACATACTCGCGCGTGAGTTGGACGACGGCCTCGTTGGCACCGTGCATCTCCTGCGAGTGCGTCGATGCTCCGGGACGCTCGGGGTTGCAGCCGCTGAAATTGAAGAACACCAGCTTCTCGTCGTCGGCAACGAGCTGCCCGGCTCGATCGACATGCACCAGCCGTTCCTCGAGATTCCAGAACGCGACGTTGTATCCCCGGTGGCGCAGCATCACCGTGCGGTCGCACAGGGCAGGAATCAGATCGTGCCATCGTTGATCCGCGACGGGCAGAACGACGTTCCCGTGCAGCTTCTCCTGCCACCAGCGGATGAATCGGCACGTATTTTCCGTCCGGCGAACCGCGAGGAAACCGGGATTGGCGGTCGCCATCCCCAGCATATCGGCGGCATCCGGATGCCGCGTGCCAGAGATCGGGGCAGTAAAGTGTGGGGTCAAAACGACATCGGCGGTCGTGTCGAGCAGGCGGAAGGCCTCGAGGAGCGGCTGATAGATCCGGATCTGGGGAGCGATGAGCAATACGGTGTCGTATTCGCGGGAGAACACGTGCTCGACGATCCAGGGCTGTGCGACGGAAGCTAGCTCGGAACTGTCGTATTGAAACAGGAAATCGTCTCCTCCCGGCAGCCCAAGCGATGCGACTGGAATGGTCGTGAACTCATCCCGCAGCAAGTCCGTCTGCTGTGTGTCTCGGGCAACCAGAACGCAGAAGCGGTCTGCTTCGGGGTGATGCTCGGCCACGCTCTGCATCAGCGCTCTCGCGAAATGGAGCGAGTGGCACGAAGCGATGGTGACGATGCAAGGTTTCACGGGGACACAACTTCTCTTCGGCGACCTGCTCTACGACCGTGACGAAACGGCGGCCCCGCTCCATCGGGGGAACTCTTGCACCACGTCTCAGAATCGCTCGCCCTACGAAGAGCACGCGAGTTTACGTACGCGGCTGCGGGCGTCGCAACTGACGGCCTCACCCGCAGGTTTGGACCCGCCCCCCTTCACCGGCACCACTTCCAGAGAAAGAATCTGTCCGTGTGACGCCGACCGGCTGCTGCCGCTAGCGACGGAGTTCGCCCTGTTCCTCCCGGAGACGCCCGAGGACGCCAGGACCGGGCCGGTGTTCCGCCTCGAAGGGTGCCAGGAGCGGCACCGCGACTCGGGGGTATCGAAGATCGTCTCGAAGATCGGGAAGGCAGCGGGGGTGGTGAGATCGAACCTCCCCAAGTGCCTTCCGGAGCTGAACACAAGGATCGTAAACGAAGTAGGCCCGGTGTGATTCGAACACACGACCAAGGGATTATGAGTGCAGACGATGGCGTTAAGTAGGGTTTAGTCGTTCTGTGGTTATGCGTTATTGCCGGGCGTGGCGAGGTCACTGTCGGGCTGGGTTCCGCTGCGCCGAAGTGATTCTTCTGACTTTCTTTCTGACCACCCGTAGGCCCCCGAGCCCCCCAACGGCGTCGGCTCCCTCATGGATGTTGGCCATCGAACTTTTTTCTGAGTTTCGGATTCAGAAGTGGACATCGGAGGTGGCCGATCCGCAGAGGGACTCAGCGGCCGTGCAGCCGGTTTCGGGTGTTCTGGCTGGTCGTGGGTTCGGTGCCAATGAGCAGAGGAATGGCCCCTCTCAATCAACGGCTTAAAACGGCGGGGGCACCCCTCCCGAATCCGCGATTTCCGGTCATTTCAATGGTGTTTAACCAACTATTTGACCCGGTTGGGGCCGGAATCAATAACGGGGGCTCTGGCTACACCCTCCATCGCATCACAAGAGACACGATCATGTCTCGCCTCTCGTTCAAGCCGCTTTCCCTCTGGCTCGCTGCGCTTGCCTGCCTTCTGGCCGCTCCTGCCGGTGCCGAACCGATCAACTACACGATGGTGACGGTAGGAAATCCGGGCAACGCCAACGATACGGGCGGCACGTTCAACGGTGCCGTGAACTACGAGTACCAGATCGGCAAGTACGACGTGACGATTGGTCAGTACACGGCGTTTCTGAATGCGGCCGACCCCAACGGCGAGAACCCAAACGGCATCTACAACTCGTCGATGGCGACTAATCTCAACATCGCCGGTATTTCGTACACGTCCGGG
>JBILWX010000057.1:0-23010 GCA_044369655.1 Pirellulales bacterium | reverse complement strand
TGCTATCCGCCCCAGCGCCGGTCGCCGCCGCGGAAGATGAGCACTTCGGGATCGCCCAGGTAAAGTTCATCAACGAGCAGGTCGCAGCCGGTTGGACGGATGCCGGCCTGAAGCCTTCGGATCCGGCAACGGATGGGGAGTGGTGTCGGCGGGTCTATCTCGACGTGATCGGCCGCATCCCCTCGCTCGACGAGCTGCGGAATTTCGTCGCCGATTCATCCCCCACGAAGCGGCCGGACCTCGTCGATCGCCTGCTGGGCGAAGAGTACGTCGACGACTACGCCCGCAATTGGAGCGACGTGTGGACCACCGTCCTCATCGGCCGCGATGTCGAGAACGAAATGGTGAGCCGGCCGGGCATGCGGCAGTACCTGCGGCGTGCGTTTTCGAAAAACATCCCGTACGACCGTTTCATGGAGGAACTGGTCACCGCCACGGGCGCCAACGCCAACCGGAAGGACACGGAGGGTTTCAACGGCGCCGCCAATTTTCTCAGCGGCAAGATGGAGGAGAACGGCGTCCAGGCGACCGCCAAGACGGCCCAGATCTTCCTCGGCCTGCAGGTGCAGTGCACGCAGTGCCACAATCATCCGTTCAACAAGGGCAAGCAAAACCAGTTTTGGGAGTTCAACGCCTTCTTCCGCCAGGTGCGGTCGCTGCGGCGGTTCGGTGGCACTCGTGACGTCCAGTGGATCGAACTCGTGGACGAGGATTTCCCGGGCGAGGGGGGCAATGCCGAGGAGGCCGAACTCTTCTACGAGCTGCGAAACGGCCTGATGAAGGTCGCCTACCCGGTGTTCGTGGACGGCACCGAGATCTCACGCACGGGCTACGTGCCGCGCACCCTCGAGGACGGCTCGAAGATCGGCGCGAACCGCCGGCAGGAACTGGCCAATCTCATCAAGGCCAGCCCGCTGATGCCGAAGGCCATCGTCAACCGGATCTGGGGGCACTTTCTCGGTTACGGGTTCACCAAGCCCGTCGACGATCTCGGCGAACACAACCCCCCATCGCATCCGGAACTGCTGGACGGGCTGGCTGACCGGTTTCGTGAACAGAGCTTCGACCTGAAGGAACTCGTCCGCTGGATCGTGCTGTCGCGGCCCTATTCCCTGTCGAGCAAGGCCACGAAGGGGAATCAACGCGACGATCCCGCCCTCGGTGAGAAGCCCAAGTTCACGCATTTCTACCTGCGGCAGATGCGGGCGGAGGACCTCTACGAATCGCTCCTCACCGCGACGGAGGCCGATCAATCCAGGGGCGGCGAGGAGGCCGCGAAGAAGAAAGACCAGTGGCTCTCGCAGTTCGTCACCGCCTTCGGCACCGACGAGGGTGACGACGCCACCACGTTTAACGGCTCGATTCCGCAGGTCTTGATGATGTTCAACGGCGATCTCATCAAGCAGGCGACGAGCACGGGCAAGGGCGGTTTTCTGGACCGTGTTGCCAATGGCAACCTGAAAAACGCCGCCAAAATCACCACCCTCTACCAGGCGGCGCTCGCCAGAAGCCCCACGACCAAAGAGGTGGACGTCGCCAACAAGATGCTGGTGGCTCGCAAGGGCGACGCCATCGGCGCCCTCCAGGACATCTGGTGGGCGGTTCTCAATTCCAACGAGTTCATCATCAATCACTGACGCGAAGCCGTCCCGAACCCCTTCCAGGAACCATGACCATGTCCAGCATGTTCGATCTGCCCGCCGGGATGAACCGACGTCACTTCATGAGCCATCTTGCGGGGGCGGCGGCGATGGCCGCGCCGGCCACCGCCTTCACGAACTCGCTGCTCGCCAATGCCACCGACCTCAAGAAGCGGCACAAGGCCGCGATCCTGCTCTGGATGGGGGGCGGCCCCAGCACCATGGACCTCTGGGACCTGAAGCCGGGCGCTCCCACGGGCGGACAGTTCAAGCAGATCTCGACGAGCGCCGACGGCGTCGCCATCTGCGAGCACCTGCCGCTGATGGCCAAGCAGATGCACCACATGTCGATCGTACGGTCGATGAGCACCCGCGAAGCCGATCACATGCGGGGCCGCTACTACATGCACACCGGCTACGTGCCGAATCCCAACGTCGAGCACCCCGGGTATGGCTCCGTCATCGCCCACGAGTTGGCCGAGCAGGTGGCAGGCCTGGAGATTCCGCCGTTCGTCTCCGTCGGCAGCGGCAGCGTCGGCCCAGGCTTCCTCGGCATGACGTGGGCGCCGTTCCAGGTGGATTCCAATGGCAATGTCCGCAACCTCGACATGGGCATCGATCCGGCCAGGCTGTCGCAGCGGCTGCAGATGCTGGCGACGATCGAAGACAGGTTCATCGGCGAGAAGCGGGGCGGATCGGCCGAGGACCACAAGAAGGTGATCGACAAGACCGTCAAGCTGATGACGAGCGAGCAGATGGAGGCCTTCAAGGTGACGAAAGAGCCGAAGGAGGTGCAGGAGAAGTACGGCACGACCGGTTTCGGCCGGGGCTGCCTGCTGGCCCGCCGGCTCGTCGAGGCGGGCGTGCCCTTCGTCGAGGTCGATCTCGGTGGTTGGGACATGCATGCCGACATCTTCACGACCCTCGCCGATCGCAAGCTGCCCGAACTCGACAAGGCGATGAGCGCCCTGGTGAGCGACCTCGCGGACCGCGGCATGCTCGACGACACGGCCATCATCTGGATGGGAGAATTCAGCCGCACGCCCACGATCAACGGCGGCGGTGGCCGCGATCACTGGGCGCGGAGTTGGAGCGTGGTGGTGGGCGGCGCCGGCTTCAAGCGGGGCGTGGTCGTCGGGGAAACCAGCTCGGACGGCAAGGAAGTGGTCACCGAGCCGTACTCGTCGCAGGACGTGATGGCCAGCGTGCTCAAGTCGCTCGGCATCTCGCTGGAAACCACCTTCACGGCCAAGAACGGTAGGCCGATGAAGATCGCCAACTCGGGGAAGGTGATCAAGGAGTTGTTCGCCTGAGCAGTCGGTCTCGCGGGAACGAGCAGGCCGACCATGCCACCCCGGCGGATCAGGCCGGCGCTCATGACCAGAGTGGCGGTGGGGTGGCCTGCACGACCGGGACGGTGCGGCCCGTGCTGCAACTGGTCTGGCCCGTGCTGCTCGAGCAGGTGCTCGGGCTGTCGGTGGGCTTCACCGACAAATGGCTGGCCGGCAATCTCCTCGAGGGGGCCGAGCCTCTCGCGGCGGTTGGCCTCGTCGCCTACTGCCTCAGCTTCCTGCCCGGAGTCTTCGCCGTGCCGGCGGTGGCCGCCACGGCGCTCGTGGCGCGGAGCGTCGGAGCGGGCGATCTTTCCGGCGCCCGGCGCGTCGCCGCGCAGTCGCTGCTGCTGGCAGCCGCGGTGACGATGGTGGTGTTGCTCGTCGCCACGGTCTTCGGGGGCAGCTTCGTGCGGGGCCTCGGGCTGCCCGCCGGAAGCGCGAGGCTGGCCATGCGGTACCTCGCGATCGTGCTGCCGGCGCTGCCGGCGATGATGATCATCCATGTCGGCGTGGCGGTGCTCCGCGGCGCCGGAGATATGCGGGCGGGACTGCTCGCCATGACAGTGGTGAATCTGGTGAATGCCGCGGCGAGTTTTGCGCTGGCGGTCGGGATGGCCGGCCTGCCGCGGCTGGGCTGGGAGGGGCTCGCCTGGGGCACGACCGCCGGCTACTGCCTGGGCGCCGCCTGCGTGATCGGGCTGTTGTCACGGTGGCGGGGGGGCCTGCGACCGGGCTTCGTCGACTGGCTTCCCGACCGGGCCTGGCTGGGACGCATCCTCCACGTGGGCATTCCGGCCGGAGTCGACGCCATCGGCAATGCTGCATGCCATCTCGGGTTTCTGTCGATCGTGAACCGACTGGGGGATGTCGCCGCCGCCGCCCACTCCGTGGCCATCACGATCGAATCGCTCGCGTTCCTGCCGGGGAGTGCCTTCATGGTGGTGGCCGCCACCCTCGCCGGGCAGTTTCTGGGGGCCAAGGACGAGCGGCGGGCGCGGCGGAGTGTCTGGCAGGCGGCCGTGGGCTGCATGACCCTGATGTCGGTGGCGGGTGTCGTGTTTCTCGTGACGGCCGACATGCTGGCGGGCTGGTTCGTCGGTGGCGGTTCCCGGCAGCCGGAGGTGGCGGACTTGACCGCCCAACTCGTCCGCATCGTGGCGTTCGCCCAGCCGCCGCTGGCGCTCCTGATGGTGCTTTCCGGGGGCTTCAGGGGTGCCGGTGCCACGCGGCTGCCGCTGGCGGTCAACTTCCTGGGACTGGTGCTCGTGCGGCTGCCGCTGGCGGTTTTTCTGGCGCAGGAGTCGATCGTGTTGCCGGCCGGCTGCGGTGCCATCCCGGGCCTGGGGCTGGGGGCGGTCGGCGCGTGGTACGCCATGGCCGCCGACCTGACGCTCCGCGGACTGACCATGCTCGTCCTCTTCGCTCGCGGGAACTGGACACGCGTGGCAGTCTGATTGCCATGGCCCCACGCGTCGCGAACGCTACACTCTGGTATCGAGGGCGGCCGACGGGTGCCGCTTTCCACGGAGCACGCGCAGAGGGCCGTCGATGGCAGCCGCAGATCTCGACGTCGAACATTGGAGCACGGCCGACGCGGCCGACCTCTACGAGGTGGCCCGCTGGGGCAACGGCTACTTCTCGGTCGGCCCCAACGGTCACCTGCTGGTGCATCCCGACAAGAGTCCCACCAAGAGCATCGACCTCAAGCAACTTGTCGATCGGCTGCAGATTCGCGGCATCGACCTGCCGATCCTGCTGCGATTCGCCGAGATCCTCGAGCACCGTCTGGGTGAGATCCACGGCGTGTTCGCCTCGGCCATGAAGGAGAGCGGCTACCGTGGCGACTACTGCTGCGTCTACCCGGTCAAGGTCAACCAGCAGCGGCAGGTCGTGGAGGAGGTGCTGAAGTTCGGCCAGCCGTACCACTTCGGGCTGGAGGCGGGAAGCAAGCCGGAACTGCTGGCCGTGATCGCGCTGGCGGACAACGACACGCCGATCATCTGCAACGGCTTCAAGGATGCCGAATTCATCGAAACGGCGATGCTCGCCCAGAAGATCGGCCGTCACATCATCCCGGTCGTGGAGCGGTTTTCCGAGCTCCATCTCGTGCTCGAGTATGCGGAGAAGCTCGGCGTGCGGCCGCGGATCGGCATGCGGGTGAAGCTTGCCACCCGGGGCAGCGGTCGCTGGCAGGCGTCGGGCGGCTTTCGCAGCAAGTTCGGCCTGACCGCCAGCGAACTGGTGAAGGGGCTCGAACTGCTGGCATCCAAGGGAATGGAGGACTGCCTGCAGTTGCTCCATTTCCACCAGGGCAGCCAGATCACGAACATCCGCCATATCAAGGCCGCCCTCAACGAGGCCTCCCGTATCTACACGGAACTCGTCAAGCGGGGAGCCGGGCTCAAGTATCTCGACGTGGGGGGCGGGCTGGGAGTCGACTACGACGGCTCGCAGACGAACTTCGAGTCGAGCGTGAACTACAGCCTCCAGGAATATGCCAACGACGTCGTCTACCACGTCCAAAACGCCTGCGACGAGGCGGGGGTGCCCCATCCGACGATCGTCTCGGAAAGCGGGCGGGCGGTGGTTGCCTACCACAGCATGCTGATCTTCGGCGTGCTGGGCATATCGGAGCAGGGAGGCAACGGAGAGCTGGTCGAGCCGTCGGCCGATGCCGAGCAGCCGCTGCACGACCTGATGGAAACCTATCAGAACATCAACGTCCGCAATCTGCTGGAGAGCTATCACGACGCGCAGCAGTCGCTCGACACCGCGATGAACCTGTTCGCCAGCGGCTACCTGCCGCTCGACCAGCGGTCGGCCGTCGAGAATCTGTATTGGGCCATCTGCCGGAAGATCGCCAAGATGTCGAAGCAACTGGAGTTCATGCCGGAGGAACTCGAGGGCCTGGAGGCCAGCCTCTCCGACACCTACTTCTGCAATTTCTCCCTCTTTCAGTCGATGCCCGACAGTTGGGCGATCAAACAGCTGTTTCCGGTGATGCCGATCCATCGGCTCAACGAACGGCCGACGCACAACGCGGTGCTCGGTGACGTCACCTGTGATTCCGACGGCAAGATCGACCAGTTCATCGACCGCCGGGACGTGAAGCGAACGCTGCCGCTTCACGGTTGGCAGAACGAGCCCTACTACCTCGGCGCCTTCCTGATCGGCGCCTACCAGGAAATCCTCGGCGACCTCCACAATCTGTTCGGCGACACCAATGCCGTGCACGTCAGCACCGACGACCGGGGCGAGGTCGTCGTCGATGCCGTGATCAAGGGGGATACCGTCAGGGAAGTGCTCGACTACGTGGAGTTCGACCCCAACCAGCTCGTGCAGCGGCTGCGGGCCTCGATCGAGCAGGCGGTCCGCGACGGGCGAATCTGCGACGGCCAGGCGGGACGGTTCCTGAAGTTTTACGAAGAGGGCCTCGGCGGCTACACCTACCTCGAAGAGCCGGCCTGAACGCCGGCATGCAGGCTGCTCGAGCGCCTGCGGATGGTCCCGGATGCGCTCCAGGCGCTGACTCATACCGATGCACCTGATCCGCGTGGGCGGCACCGCCCTCAATCAGACGCCGCTCGACTGGGACGGCAACCGTGACCGAATCGTCGGGGCGATCGGGGCGGCGCGGGAGCGAGGCGTCGCGATTCTTTGCCTGCCGGAGCTCTGCATCAGCGGCTACGGCTGTGAAGACGCCTTCCAGTCGCCGGGGGTCCACCGGATGGCCTGGCGGGTGCTCGAGGAGATCGAGCCGCATACGGCCGGGATCGTCGTGGCGGTCGGGCTGCCGGTGCGGTTCGAGAGCGGGGTGTACGACGCCGCCGCCGTGCTCGCTGACGGCCGGCTGGCGGGAATCGTTTGCAAGCAGCATCTCGCGGGGGAGGGGATCCACTACGAGCCGCGGTGGTTCCGGCCATGGCCGAAGGGCCGACGGGCGCAGGTGAGCGTCGATGGCCGCAGCGTGCCGATCGGTGATCTCCGTTTCGACGCTGGCGGCATCCGGATCGGCTTCGAGATTTGCGAAGACGCCTGGGCGGCTGACCGTCCCGGGGCGAGCCTGGCCGCGCGGGGGGTGGACCTGATCCTCAACCCGTCTGCCAGCCACTTCGCCTTCGGCAAGGATGAGATCCGCCGTCGATTCGTGCTGGAGGGGTCGCGGGCCTTCGGGGCGACGTACGTGTATGCCAACCTGCTGGGGAACGAGGCGGGCCGCGCGGTCTACGACGGCGGCGTGATTATCGCCGCGGGCGGCCGGATCGCCGCCGCGGGCCGCCGGTTCTCCTTCACCGACCATGTCTCCACGACGGCGGTCGTGGACGTCGATGCCACGCGGCTGGCGCAGTCGAGGCTGTCGCTCGAGCCGGTACTGGCCGCCGTCGGTGACGGCGACGGGGACTGTGTCTCGATCCCATTCACGCCGCCCGTGCTCGCGCCCCGGCGGGACACGATTGCAGGCGACTCCCGCGACGCCTGGGAGTCGGGAGCGCACGTGAAGGAGGAGGAGTTCGCACGCGCCGTGGCGCTTGGGCTCTTCGACTACCAGCGAAAGAGCCGTTCGCGCGGCTTCGTCGTCTCGGCCAGTGGTGGCGCCGATTCCTCCGCCGTGGCCTGTCTCGTGGCCCTGGCCGTGCGGTTCGCCGCTCGTGAGATGCCCGTGGCGGCGGTGGCCTCGCGGCTTGGGCTGTCTCCGCCTGCGGGTGACGGGCAGTTCGACACCGGCGCCGGCGGCGGCGATGCCGATGCCGCGGTCCGCCGGCTGATCCATGCGGTGCTGATCTGCGTCTACCAGTCGACGGCGCATTCCGGCGCCGTCACCCGCGGTGCCGCCAAGGGGCTCGCCGCCAGTCTCGGAGCCGAGTTCCACGAGTTCGACGTCGAGGCCATCGTGCAGGGCTACCGTGCGCTGGCGACGCAGGCCGTCGGCCGGCCGCTCGACTGGCGGACCGACGACGTCGCCCTGCAGAACATCCAGGCCCGGGCGCGGGCACCGGGAGTGTGGATGCTGGCCAACATCCGCGGCGCGTTGCTCGTCTCCACGAGCAACCGGTCCGAAGCGGCCGTCGGCTATGCAACGATGGACGGCGACACCTCCGGCGGCATCGCCCCGATCGCGGGCATCGACAAGGCCTACCTGCGGCGGTGGCTGGAGTGGCTGGAACAGACCGGGCCCGAGGGCATCCAGGCATTCCCCGCCTTGCACGCCGTCAACGTGCAGGCGCCCACGGCGGAACTGCGGCCGCCGGCCGACCATCAGACCGACGAGGCTGATCTCATGCCCTACGACGTGCTCGACGCCGCAGAGCGGTGCGCCATCCGTGACAAGCAGACGCCGCTGGAGACCTGGCAGCGGCTCCAGGTCGACTTCCCCGGGCATTCGGCCAGGCAGTTGGCCGTCTGGACGGAACGGTTCTTCACGCTCTGGAGCCGGAACCAGTGGAAACGGGAGCGCTATGCGCCGTCGTTTCATCTCGACGACGAGAATCTCGATCCCAAGACCTGGTGCCGGTTTCCGATCCTCTCCGGCGGTTTTGCCCGCGAACTGGCCGAGTTACGGACCGCGGCGGCGGGGTGAACTGTCCTGCGCCGGGAAAGCGGTTGGCGCTAGCGACGGGTCCTGCGGCGGCTACCGGCGAAGATGGGGCCATCCGAGGCGTCGTCCGGCTGGGCCATGAACGAGAAACCGCCGAACATCCGCATGGCGGCGAAGGCCGCCGATCGCGGGGCAGAGACCGCCCTCGGCAATGCCGACGGACCGCTGGTTGGGGCGGGAACAGGCAGGCTGGAGAGGTCTTCCGGCAAGGACGATGTTTCCTCGGAGAAGCCCTCGTCCCCGGCCAGCGGCAGCAGGTCGTCGAGATCTCCAACGTCTTCCGGCAGATCGCCAGCATCTTCCCCTGTGTCGAACGTATCCTCGGGGAGGATCTCCGATGCGTCTGATGCTGTCTCTGATCCGGTCTCGGGCTCGAAGCCGGGGTCCACTGGATCGAGGGTTTCTTCATACCCGTCGCCAGTGAACTCTTCGCCAGTGAACTCTTCCGGTGGGAGTTCGGCATCGGTTTCGTCGGCAGACAGCGGCAACTCCATGGTCACTGTCTCTGTCTCGATCGGGAGCGGGATGTCTTGCTCGGGCGCCGGGGCTGTCGTGTCTTCTGCTGAGCCTGGGGCACCAGCGTCATCCACCGTGGTGGAAGGGCTGTCAACTTCTTCTCCCGGAGCGTAGACGCCGACCTCGTCGGTGACCTGCTCTTCGTTCACCTGGGAGTCGTCCACCTGCTCCTCGTTCACCTGGGAGTCGGTGGTGCTCCAGGCATCTGCCGGCGCATCCTCCACAGCGTCTTCACGAACGGCGTCTTCACCGACGGCGTCTTCGGTGACCGTTTCCGGCAGCGACGCCTCTGGTTCCGCCGGCCACTGGTCCTCCAACTCCTCGCCGAAAAACCAGGTGGGGTCTGTGTCCCACGGCTGGCCGCCAGCATCGTTGAAAGCAGCCCAGGCATCCAGCCAGGGATCAAACGACTCGGCTGCGTCGGATTGCGACCAGTCGAAGAACACCTCTTCCGCGTCACCGGTCAGCATGGACCGCCGTTCCAGTTGCTCGACGTTCAGCCGATACGCCCGTGATCGCGAGCCCATGTTCTTCTCGTGCATCCGCGCAGCCTCCAGTCGCTGGACCACCCTGAGGGGGCTATCGGCTCAGCGACGGCGGAACTTGAGGGAATTGGGCAGGCGGCCGAAAAGTCGTGGGGGGCGGGCATGCTCGTCCCCGCACCGATTGTGTACTCACGCCCGCACCACCGCCTCCAGCGGTTCGCCGCGGTGGAAATGCATGAGATTGCGAACGGTCTGGGCGGCGATGGCGTCGAGGGCGTTCTGCGTGAAGAACGCCTGATGCGCCGTGATCACCACGTTGGGAAACGTCAGCAGCCGCGAGAAGACGTCGTCGTGGATGATCGAGTTGCTGCGGTCGTCGAAGAAGAGGTCGGCCTCCTCCTCGTAGACGTCGAGGCCCAGATGGCCGAGTCGGCCCGTCTTGAGCGCCTCGATAACGGCGGGCGTGTCGACGAGCCCGCCGCGACTCGTGTTGATCAGCATCGCCCCCCGCTTCATCCGGGCGAGCGCGGCCGCGTCGATGAGGTGACGCGTGCCGGGCTTGAGCGGGCAGTGGAGCGTGACGATGTCGGAGGCGGCGAGGAGTTCGTCGAGCGGCACGAAGACCACGCCGCGGGCGGCCAGATCAGGTTCGGGAGTCGGGTCGTATGCCAGCACCCGGCAACCGAACCCGAGCAGGATCTCGGCCACGCACCTGCCGATCCGTCCCGTGCCGACCACGCCGACCGTCCGCCCGAAGAGGTCGAAGCCGAGGAGGCCATCCAGCGAGAAGTTCCCCTCGCGGACCCGGTTGTAAGCCTTGTGGAGCCGTCGGTCGAGCGTGAGCACGAGGCCGATCGTGTGCTCCGCGACGGCGTGCGGCGAATACTCGGGCACACGGACCACCGGCAGCGAGAGGCGGGCGGCCGTGACCAGGTCGACCTGGTTGAAGCCGGCGCAGCGGAGCGTGATCAACTTGACGCCCTGATCGGCGAGGAGCTCGAGCGTGGCGGCATCGAGTTGGTCGTTCACGAAACAATTGATCGCCACGGCCCCGTCGGCCAGCCGTGCCGTGTGCCGGTCCAGGCGCGGTTCGAACCACGCCCATTCGATCGGCAGGCCAGCCGACGCGGCGGTCAGCGAACTCGTGTCGTAGGGTTTGACGGAAAAGGCGGCGACCCGCATGGGATGGACTCCGGCAACGCTTCGGGTGAGACCTGGGAAGTCTACGCCAGACGCGCAGCCTGCCAGCACGTCGGGCGCTGCGGTGCGGGGGAACGCGTGGCGTCTGTGCCCTCCTGGCACGGCCGTCGTGCCAGGGCGATTGGCCCATCAAAACGACGTTTCTTGCCGCTGGAAACGCTCTCGCCCGGCGGGGCGGCGGCTGCTATGTTCCCCACCCTTCCCGAACCACCGCCCGGAGTCTGCGCCGTGAGATGCTTTCTGCTCCAGCTGGTCATGCCGATGCGCGGCATCGCGGTCTGCCTGGTCGTGGCGTGCGCGGTCGTCGCCTGTGCGGTGACGGTGCCCGCGGTGGCCCAGCAGCCTGCGCCGGCACCGCGTCCGGCGGCCCAGCCCGCGCCGGCACCGCAGCGGGTGGCTGCCGTTCCCGGCCAGCCGATGCCGCAGCAGGCAGTTCCGCAGCAACCGGCCCCGCTCTCGCCCGAACAGCAGGCTGCGCTCGACCGGCTGCTCGCCGCCTGGGAGGCACGCAACGCCGCCGTCACGACTTGGTCGTGCACCTTCCACAAATGGGAATACAATGCCTGGAGCCCAGCGGACGGCAACGGTGAGCGGCTCGCGTTCTCCGAGAGTGCCGGCGAGATCAAGTACGCCGCTCCCGACAAGGGACTGTTTCGCGTCAAGGAGTCGACGCAGTGGAACCCCGAAACCCGCCGCTACGAGAAGCGGACCGGTGACACCGGGGAGCACTGGGTCTGCAACGGCACGAGCATCTACGAGTTTCGTCACGGCGAGCGGCAGCTGCGCGAGACGCGGCTTCCTCCGGAGATGCAGGGCAAGGCCATCAGCGACGGCCCGCTGCCGTTCGTGTTCGGCGCCAAGGCCGACACGCTCAAGAAACGCTACTTCATGCGGCTCATCACGCCCCCCGGCGTCACCGACCAGATCTGGCTGGAATCGCAGCCTCGATACCAGGCCGATGCGGCCAACTTCGCCAAGGTGGAACTGATCCTGCAGGCCCGCGACCTGATGCCGTTCGCGATCCAGATCTTCAAGCCGGGCGGACAGGATCGCGACGTCTACCAGTTCGATCCGCGGACGAGCCTGATCGACAAGGGGCTGGACATGTTTCGCGATTTTTCCAAGCCCGTGACGCCGCTCGGCTACAAGTTCATCCTCGACGACGTATCGGCCGGTCCGCAGCAGCGGTAGCGGGCCTCCGGGCGCCGCGCGCGCGTCGTGTCCGTCGTGGCGACATGCCGGGATCGTGTCGCTGCCGCACGTCGACCACCCGCGGCCACCGCGAAACACGCGGCCACAGGCCCACCCCGGCCAGGGAAACGGCGGCGATCGGCGGGCTGCCGTCACGGCTGCTATACTTTCGCACCGTTTCGTCAGTCCGCGTTGCTTCGAGGATGGCATGCCGCACGTCGACCCCGCCCACCCCCTGGCCCACCTGTTGCAACGTGACCAGCGTTACAAGCTCGACGCCTACCTGTTCGTGCTGGAATCGCTGGCATTCGGCCAGGAACACCTCGGCATGGGGACCGAGCCCCCGGCGGAGCAGCTCGAGCCGTCATCCGGCCTGCCTGCCGAGGCGGGCGGACGGGCCTCGGGCAGGGGCCGGCCCAAGCGGCGGCAGGCCGAACGGCACGTCAGTGGCCAGGAACTCTGCGAGGCCGCCCGGCAGTATGCCCTGCAACAATACGGCTACCTGGCCCCCACCGTCCTCGCCAGTTGGGGCGTGCATCGCACGAGCGACTTCGGCGAGATCGTGTTCAGCATGATCGAGATCGGCCAGATGCGGAAAACGCGGCGTGACAAACGGGAGGACTTCAATGACGTCTACGAGTTCAGCGACGCATTTTCCCGGGACCTCGCCTTCGTCGTGCCAGATGTGGTCTGAGTGGTCCTGGTCGTTCGTGGCCGCGGCCATGGTCGAGGTTGTCTGGCTGCTGCTGCTGGCCTGGATGGCGCTGAGCCGGACGTGAGGAATGCACGGGGGTTGCACCCGCTGTCGAGCCGGGTGCGTCGAGACGCACTGCCATGACCACGTCGCTTCATTCGCCCGCTCCCTGGATCGCCTTGCTGCCGCTGGGCTGTTATCTGCTGGCGCTCGCCTGGGCCCATCTGCGTCGTCGGCCGCTGGCGGTGTCTGGCGTGTTCGACGTGGCGATGCTGGCCGCAGGCGTTTCCGGGCTGGCGGTGGTGGGGCCGCTGGCACTCCTCGTGCCGGTGACCGGTGGCTCGCCCTGGAGTTGGCCCGTGCTGGCCTTCCTCTTCGTGCTCGGCGTGGCGATCTGCGTGCTCGTCTCGAGGCCACGGATGGTGGTGTACAACATCAGCGTGGAGCAGTTCCGCCCGCTGGTAGCCGAGGTCGTGTCGGCGCTCGATCCCAAGGCCCGTTGGGCGGGCGAGAGCGCGGCGCTGCCGGACCGTGGTTTTCAGCTGCACATCGAGGGCAACGGACCCCTGCGGACCGTGAGCATCGTGAATGTCGGCGAACGGTCGTCGGCCGAGGGGTGGGGCGAGTTCACCCGGCGGCTGCGCCGGGCCGTCCGTCGTCTGCGGGTCCGCCGCAGCCCCTGGGGATCCCTGTTCGCCGCGCTGGGCGGCGGGCTGATCGTGCTGGCGGCCTGGCTCGCCCTCGCTCCGTCGTCGTGGCCGTGGGCGGTGACCGGCAGCCCGCCGGCGGCAGCCCCGACCTCTCCCGTGACGCCCCTGCCTGGAGCCACCGATGCCACTTCACGTCGATCTGTCGGCGCATGAGATCAGCGTCCCCGTCGTGATCCGCAACGCCCCGCCGGCCCGCCTCTACGAGGATGCGGTCACCCGCGAGCACGCCGCGATCATGAACAGCGGCGCGATTGCCATCCGCTCGGGCGCCAAGACGGGCCGCAGCCCCAAGGACAAGCACGTCGTGAGGGCGCCGGAATCGGAGTCGGAGGTTTGGTGGGGCCCGGTGAACCACCCCATCGACGACCACACGTTCCTGCTCAACCGCCAGCGGGCCATCGACTATCTCAACACGCGAGACCAGATCTATGTCTGCGACGGGTACGCCGGCTGGGATCCCGCCTGTCGATTGAAGGTCCGCGTCCTCTGCAGCCGCGCCTACCATGCCCTCTTCATGCACAACATGCTGATCCGGCCCACGCTCGACGAACTCGACCGGTTCGGCACGCCCGACTACGTGCTCTACAACGCCGGCCAGTTTCCGGCGAACCCGCTCACCTCGCAGATGACCAGCCGCACGAGCATCGATCTGTCGCTCGAGCGTCGTGAACAGGTGATCTTGGGCACGGAATACGCCGGCGAGATGAAGAAGGGCGTGTTCACGATCATGCACTGGATGCTCCCCGGGCGGGGCGTGCTCTCGATGCACTGCTCGGCCAACGAGGGACGCGGGGCCGACGGCAACGGGGGCGACGTGTCGCTCTTCTTCGGGCTTTCAGGCACGGGCAAGACGACGCTCTCCGCCGATCCGGCCCGCCGGCTGATCGGTGACGACGAACATGGCTGGGGCGACGACGGCATCTTCAACATCGAGGGTGGATGCTACGCGAAGTGCATCCATCTCTCCGCGGCGAAAGAACCGGAAATCTACGATGCGATCCGCTTTGGCACGGTGCTCGAGAACGTGGTCTACGATCAGGCCACGCGGGCGGTCAATTTCGAGTCGAGCGCCATCACCGAAAACACCCGCGCGGCCTATCCCATCGAATCGATCGCCAATGCCCAGGTGCCCTGTGTGGCCGGGCATCCGCGGAACGTCATCTTCCTGACGTGCGACGCATCGGGGGTGCTGCCGCCGGTGAGCCGGCTGTCGCGCGAGCAGGCGATGTATCACTTCCTGTCCGGCTACACCGCCCGTGTGGCCGGCACGGAGATGGGCATCGTGGAACCGCAGGTGGCGTTCTCGGCCTGTTTCAGCGACGCCTTTCTCGTGCGGCATCCCGTGGTGTACGCCCGGTTGTTGGCGGAGAAGCTCGCTCGGCATGACGCCCAGGCATGGCTCGTGAACACGGGCTGGACGGGCGGCGGCTACGGCCAGGGCCGGCGGATCGACCTGGCGGTGACGCGGCGGATCATCGACGGCATCCATGCCGGGAGTCTGGCCGGGGCACCGGTGGCCCGCGATCCGGTCTTCGGCCTGGATGCGGTGACGCGGGTGCCGGGGGTCGATGGCGACGTGCTGGAGCCCTGGCGGGCCTGGTGCGACGAGTCGGCCTGGACCGCGGCGGCCCGGGGATTGGCGGCGAAGTTCCGCGAGAATTTCACCGTCTATGCGGAACAGGCCGGCCCCGATGTGCTGGCTGCCGGCCCGGCGTGAACCTGCTCTCATCGTGAACCTGCTCTAATACTGCCGTGGTGACGTCTATCCTACCGACCGCTTCTGGAGACCATCCGATGATGACGAAGACACTCGTGATGCTGATCGTGGCCCTCGCCGTGGCGACCCTGCTCTCGTCCCCGGTCCATGCCGACCAGGCTTCGCCCTTGGCGGGAACCGTCAAGAAGATCGACGGCAAGGAGGTCGATCTCGCCTCGTACAAGGGCAAGGTCGTGCTCATCGTCAACGTCGCCAGCCGCTGTGGTTACACCGGGCAATACGCCGGTCTGCAGAAACTCTACGACACCTACAAGGACAAGGGCCTCGTGGTGCTCGGCTTTCCCGCCAATGAGTTCGGCGCACAGGAACCTGGCACCGACAAGGAGATCGCCACGTTTTGTTCGTCGAAGTATGGCGTGACGTTCGACATGTTCTCGAAGATCGTCGTCAAGGGGCCCGGCATCGCGCCGCTCTACAAGACGCTCACCGAGTCGGCCGATCCCAAGGGGGATATCGGCTGGAACTTCGAGAAGTTCCTGATCGGCCGCGACGGCAAGGTCGTGGGCCGTTACAAGTCGGGCGTGGCTCCCGACGACGCCAAGCTCAAGGCCACGATCGAGGCCGAACTCGGCAAGGCGGGGTAAGTCGTAGCGCGGCTGCCCATGCCCCGTTGCTGGACATTCGCCACGGACTTCCAGGCAATCCTGTTCGGCACGGCATGTGTTCTGCAGGGTCTTGCGAAGGTCGGGGCTGCCCATACCCCGTCGCCGGACGTTCGCTACGGGCATCCTGCCCTTCGCTCACTCGATGCCGGCTGCGCTTTCGGCATCCTGCCTTCGCTTGCCGCCAACGCCGGCTCTCGGGGCATGTGCAGCCCCTCCCGCATGCCGCCGTCGAAAAACGCAACGCCGGGACGTCTTGAACCGGGGCTCCCCAGGTCAGGCGGCGCGGGATGGGCGGTCGGTGCGCGTGCCGCCCGGTGCGGCGGTGCCGGCGGCGTTGATCGTGCGGCGGACGACCCAGGTCGGCCGGCCCTGCGATTCGCGATAGGTTCGCACCACATATTCCCCCACGATGGCGACCGCGGCGGTCTGCGCCGCGCCGACGAACGCCGCCACCGCGATGACGGCCGCCAGCGAGATGCCGGCGTGTTGGTCGCCTCGTGTCCCGCCGCCCAAGCTCGACCAGATTGCGACGGCCGTTGCCGACAGGCCAATAGCCGCCAGCCCGAGGCTGCACATCCAGGTGAGCCGCACCGGCGCATCGGAGGAGATCACGAGCGCATCGGCCGCCAGCATGATCAGCTTGCGGGCGGAGTATTTCGTCTCGCCGGCCGCCCGGGCATGCCGGTCATACCAGACCGGCGCGTGGCGGAAGCCGGCCCACGGCACGAGACTGCGGAGATACCGCCGCTTCTCGGGCAGGCTGCAGACGGCATCGACCACGGCCCGGTCGATGAGCTTGAAGTCACCGGTGTCGACCGGGATCGGATGAGGCACGAGGCTGGCGAAGAGCCTGTGAAACAGGCTGGCGGTGACGAGCTTGAACCGGGTTTCGCCCTCGCGGGAGCGGCGGCGGCCATAGGCCACGTCGACCCCGCTTCGCCAGGCGCGAACCATCTCCGGGATGACCTCGGGGGGATCCTGCAGATCGGCGTCGATGATCACCACCGCATCGCCCCTCGCCTGCACGAGCCCCGCCGACATCGCCGCCTGCTGGCCGAAGTTGCGGGAGAGTTCCACCACCACGGCCCGGCGGTCACGGGCGGCGATCGCCTCGAGCCGCTCGAGCGTGGCATCACGGCTGCCATCGTCGATGTAGATGATCTCGAGGTCCATTCCCGTGCCTGCCGCCGCGGCGACGAGGCGGTCATGGGTGGCCGCCACGACGGCCTCCTCGTTGTGGCAGGGCACGACGATCGACAGCAGGCCGCCGGGGTTGCGGTCGGCGGATCGATGGTGCGGCCGCTCGCAGGGCAGGATGGCGGGGTGGGAATCGGCGTGGGCGTTCATCGGGTGGTGCTCTCCAGTGGGCTTTCGAGCGCGGCGGTCGGGCCGACGACCCGGCCGGCGTGCTGCGTGTGGGTGCCGACGAGCAGGAAGTCTTGGTCGCGGAAGAGCGGACGGCTGCGACCGATCACGCCGACTCCCTCGGGCAGGCCGGCTGCGAGGGTCGTGAGATCATCCGCCCGCACGAGCACGACGGCGTCGGGGCCCGAGGCGAGAAAGCGGATGCATTCGTCGCGTTGGTGTTCCTGCCACGCGGTGACACGTCCGTTGGCGTAGTAGACGACGTTGGGTGTGATCTGCGTGAAGGTGCCGAGCCGGGCATGGCCGCCGGCATGGCGGTGTGCCTCTTCGATGAGCCCCGGCAGCGCGTTGGCGCCGGCGAGGCGGGCCGCGGCGGGGCCGACGGCGAGGCCCGTGTAGACCAGGCCGGTCACGGCGAGCGCGGCGATGGCCCGCAGCGGTTCGCGCCGCCAGTGCCAGAGGCAGGCGGCTCCGACGATCGGCACCACGCCCACGAGGGCGGCCGGCGCGGCACCGGTGAGCCCAAACCGTTCCGCCACGAGCACGGTGGCGGCCGTGATCGCGCCCCCGACGGCCAACGAGACCGTGCCCGCCGCCATCCAGGCGGGGTGGGCCCAGATGCCGCGCTGGGCTGCGGCCACGCCGGCTGCCGCGACGAGCAGGGCCGCTGCGGGATACGCCGGCAGCACGTAGTTGGGAAGTTTCGTCGCGGATGCCGAGAAGCCGCCCACCCAGACCGCGATCCAGAGGAGCGCCAGGCCGAGCGCGTGCCGGCAGGCGGGCGCATCGGCGTGTTTCCAGACTCGCCAGACCGTCACGACGATCGCCAACGGCAGAAAGCACGACCAGGGGTAGAAGCCCACGAGCATCGCCAGCGGATGGAGCAGCACGCTGCCACCGTGCCGTTCCATCGGGGCGACGAACCGGCCCACGTTGTGGATAAAGAAGAAACCGTTGAGCCACGCACCGTCCGTGCGGAGCGACACGGCCGTGTACCACGGCGCCGCGACGGCCAGCATCGCCACGGTGATCAGGCCCAACCGGGAAACGCGCAGCGCATCCCATGCGGACGGCAGCGCCGCCGCCAGCAGGGTGGAGGCGGGGGCGGCGCCGTTGCGGGCGGCACCCGTCGGGCTCGCGAGGCGCCGTTGCACCGCCAGCCACCACGTCCACGGCAGCACGACGGCCAGCGGGCCCACGAAGCCGATCGGCCCCTTGCAGACGACGGCCAGGCCGAGGAGGCCGCCGACCACGGTGGCACGCCGCCACGACAGTGGTGGCAGGTCGGACGCCGCAATCCTGCCGCCGGCCACCAGCGTCTCCGCAAACAGGATCGTGGCCCAGGTCGTGAGGCAGGTGAGGATCGCATCCGGAGTGGCGGCGTGCGCCTCGATGCCCACCAGCAGGCAGCCGACGTAGGCCAGGGCCGCGATGATGCCGGTGGTGCTTGTGAACCAGCGCGTGCCCGCCCGCAGCAGCGCCAGAGCCGTCAGCAGAGTGGCGAGCGCAGCCGGCAGCCGGGCCGCGATCTCCGACGTGCCAAAGAGCGTGTAGGCGGCAGCCATGGCCCAGTGCATCAGCACCGGCTTGTCCACGGCCAACTCGTCGTTGAACATCGGCACGATCCAGTCGCCCGTGTCGACCATGGTCCGGGCGATGGCCGCGAACCGTGGTTCGTCTTCGTCCCAGAACGGCGTGGCCGCGATCCCGGCCGCGAGGCTCGTGATGGAGGCGACCAGAACGATGATGAGGGGGCGGCGTTCCTGCATGGATGGCTCCGGGGGTTCGTCCTCGTGGGAACGGTGGTGTGTCGGGTGGGATCAGTCGGCGCGGGCGAGCGGGGAGTCGTGGCCGGGCAGGCGGCCGAGCAGCAGAACGTCGTGGGACGAGAGCGTCGGCACGCGGGCCAGGATGCCGCAGCCGGGCGGCAGTGTCGCCGTGACGAGTGCTTCCTGGCGGCCGTCGATGACGACACGGGACCGCGGATGGAAGCGGAGATGAGCGGCGACCGCTTCAGCGGTGTCGAGTTGTTCGATCCGGGCGCCGGTGTAGAAGACGAGGCTGGGCGGTACGTTCCAAAGGCATGCCCACTGGCAGTCTGCGGCCGGCTCTTCGAGCCCCGCGACGAGCGTTCGCGACCCCTGGGCGTGGCTGAATGCCTCGGCGGCCACCGATGCCAGGAGGGTGACGAGCAGGCAGGCGCCGATCGCGGCGGCGGCGATCGCCCGCTGTCGCTGCCCCGTCGACTGGCTGTGCCAGGCCACCGCGGCCGCTGCCAGCGGGATCAGGCCGAGCACGCCCAGCCAGGCGCAACCAGGCGCGAGATGAGCGGCCGCCACCGGCAGCCCGATGGCCAGTGCCACGCCGGTCGCCGCGAGGATCGACCAGGCCAGACGCATCACCAGGCCGGCTGCCGCTTCGGGTTCGAGACCCTGCGACAGAAAACGCGTCTGGATGCGGGGCCAGGAACAGCCCGCGTGGCCGCGGGCCCAGTCGGCGAGAAACAGTGCGGTGGCGATCGCGAGTGCGGGATAGGCCGGCCAGATGTAACCGGGCAGTTTGGTGCCGGCGCACGAGAAGCCGCCGATCCAGACGAGCAGCCAGCAGACGACGAGTTGGAGCGGCCCGCGGCGATCTGTGGTCGCCGGCGATCGCAAGATGAACGCCACGTGCGCGAGCATGGCGGCGAGCACGATCGACCACGGAAAGAGTCCCACGGCCACGACCGTGGGATAGTAGAGGACCGAGCCGGAGTGCCCTTCCATGGGGGCCGCGAACCGGCCGACGTTGTGCACGAGCAGGAACCCCCGCAGCCATGCGCCGTCGGTGCGAACGGTGACCCAGACGTACCACGGCACCGCGACCACCGACGCCGCGAGCACGATCGTGAGCGGCCGAATGCCGGCGATCGCCATCCGCCAGCCGACCTGGGGGAACGAGCGTTTTCGCCACGCCGCACAGAGCAGAAACGCCGTCAGCGGCAGCACCAGGCCGATCGGCCCCTTGGCGAGGGTGGCGGCACCACAGGCTGCTCCGATCCCGAGCGCCGACCAGACGGAAAGCGAAGGCATGTCGCCGGCTCGGAGGCGGGTTCCGCGCACGAACAGAAAGAACGCGAGCGTGGTGCAGAAGACGAGTGGCGCATCGGGGGTGGCTGCCCGGCCACCGACCGCCGTCCAGACGCAGGTCGCCATGACCGTGCCACCGAGCAGGCCGCACGCCGGACCGAGGAGCCGGCAGCCGATCTGCCAGGTCAGCAGGCAGGTACCGATGGTCAACAGGGCCGACCCGATCCGGGCGCCCGTTTCATGGCGGCCGCAGAGGGCGAAGCCGGCCATGTGGAGCCAGTTCACCAGTGGCGGCTTCTCCACCCGAAGCCGGCCGTTGAACGTGGGCACGACCCAGTCGTTGGAGTCGAGCATGGCCAGCGAACAGGCGGCATTCTTCGGCTCGTCGTCATCCCACAGGGCCGGACCGCCCAGCCGGACCAGCAGCACGAGCGCCGCCGTGGCGGCGACGAACCAACCGTGAAAACGTGGTGGCGGCACGGGCGGATGGCCTCGGATGGAAGGACGGTGAAAACGGGGCGGGAGAGTAGGGGGGGCAGACACATGGGTCAAGCCATCCGAAGGCCGGTTTTCCCGCGTATTGAGGCCGGTTGACCGTTCCCCTCAGCCGGGTATGTTCAAGCGTTCCCACCGGTGAAAATCCCGGGGGTCAGCTGGGAGAAACCCCCTTGGCAGACGACGCAGACGATATGGCCGTGCCCGGAGACGATGCCGCTGGTTCCCCTGGGGGGCAGCCGCCGCACCCTGGCCCCGACAGGGGGCATGCCGGCGATCACCGGGACGAGGCCGGTGTGCTGCGGGACAATTCCGGTGGTCGGCTGATCGAACAGCCGATCGAGCAGGAGCTCAAGGACAGCTACCTGACCTACGCGATGAGCGTGATCGTGTCGCGGGCGCTCCCCGACGTTCGCGACGGCCTCAAGCCATCCCAGCGGCGGATCCTGGTCGCGATGAACGACCTGAACCTCTCGCCGGGGGCATCCCGCGTGAAGTGCGCCAAGATCTCCGGCGACACCAGCGGCAACTACCACCCGCACGGCGAAAGCGTCATCTACCCCACGCTCGTCCGCATGGCCCAGGAATGGAACATGCGACACGTGCTCGTCGACAAGCAGGGCAACTTCGGCTCGATCGCCGGTCTGCCCGCCGCCGCCATGCGATACACGGAGGCCAGGCTCTCCCCGATCGCGGCGATGATGCTCGACGACCTCGAACTCGACACCGTCGACTTCGTTCCCACCTATGACGAGCGCAACACCGAGCCGGTGGTGTTGCCGAGCCGCTTTCCCAACCTCGTGGTCAACGGTGCCGGCGGCATCGCGGTGGGCATGGCGACGAGCATCCCGCCGCACAACCTCGGCGAGGTCTGCCGGGCGCTCGTGAAGCTGATCGATGCGCCGGGCACCACGATGGCCGAACTGCTCCAGATCTGCCCCGGCCCCGACTTCCCCACGGGCGGCATCGTGATGGGGCGAGAGTCGCTGGTGCGCGGCTATCTCACCGGCCGCAGCACGATCACGCTCCGCGCGCGGGCGCATGTCGAGGAGTTCGGCAAGAACCGCAGTCGGATCGTCGTCACGGAGATTCCCTACCAGCAGACCCGCGACGCCATCGAGGAGAAGATCGCAGAACTGGTCAACGAGGATCGCATCAAGGGCATCTCCGCGATTCGCAACGAGAGCGATCTGAAGGAGCCGGTGCGGCTGATCCTCGAGCTCAAGCGGGACGCCGATCCCGACGTCGTGCTCAACCAGCTCTACCAGTTCTCGCCGCTGCAGACGTCGTTCTCGCTGATCTTCCTGGCGCTCGTCGACGGGAAGCCGCGGATCCTGTCGTTCAAGAACATGCTGGAGGAGTTCCTCCGGCACCGCACCGCGGTGCTCCGTCGCCGGACCCAGCACCTGCTCGCCCGGGCCCGCAGCCGCAAGCACACGGTCGAAGGGCTGCTCGTCGCGTTGGCGAACATCGACGAGGTGATCCAGATCATCCGGAGTTCGAGGTCACAGGCCGAGGCGAAGGAGCGGCTGGTGCAGATCCAGACGCCGGCCGCTCTCCTGGAGCGGGCGCTCGGGGCCGATGGGTTCGCCGTCATGCAGGAGGAACGCGGCGCGGCGGAGACCTACGGTCTCTCCCCGGTGCAGGCCGACGCCATCCTGCGGCTCACGCTCGGCCAGTTGGTGAACCTCGAGCAGGAAAAGCTGGGCGGTGAGCATCGCGAACTCCTCGACAAGATCACCGAGTTCCGGCGGATCCTGTCGAGCGAGGCCAATATCAAGGCGTTGATCCGCGACGATCTGCTCGAGCTCGAAGCCAAGCATGCGGACGATCGTCGGACGGAGATCAGTGGCGAGGCTGGCGACATCCGCGACATGGCCGAACTGATCACCGAGGCCACCATGGTGGTGACGATCAGCCGCGCGGGCTACGTGAAGCGGACGCCTGCCGACGTCTATCGGGCCCAGCGCCGCGGCGGCAAGGGACTCACGGGGGCGCGGACCGACGAGGAGGATCCGATCGAGCACCTGTTCGTCGCCAGCACCCACGATTGGCTTCTCGTGTTCACCACGCTGGGCAAGGTGTTTTCGCTGCGAGTGTTCGAGCTGCCGGAACTGGCCCGTGATGCGAAGGGACGCGCCCTGATCAACCTGCTCGAATTCGAGGCGGGCGAGAAGGTCGCCGACTGCCGGGCCGTGTCGGGCTTCGACGACCCGAACCAATACCTCATGCTCGCCACCCGCAGCGGCGTGGTGAAGAAGACGGCGCTCGAGGAGTATCGCCGGCGCCGCACGAAGGGCCTGATCGCCGTCAAGCTGCGCGAGGGGGACGAAC